>NZ_BAAJXA010000055.1:0-61643 GCF_057537855.1 Streptomyces diversicolor | reverse complement strand
TTGTTAGGGGCGCGGGGAACTGCGCAATTGACCACAGCGCTGCCGCACTGGAAGGACCGGCCAAGCCCCCCGCAGGGGCGGGCCTCAGCCTCGGCGGAGGCGTAGGCCCACGAAGGCGAGGGCGAGGCCCAGGCCGATGAGGACGAGGCCGCTGCCCAGCGGCAGCAGCCGCAGCGCGGGCTCGGAGGCGTTCGCCCGGCCCTGGGCGGCGTCCGCGGTCGGCGGGGTCGCGGAGGGGGCGAGGCCGGCCTGCTGGGTGGATTCGGACGCGGTGGGGGCCGCGTCGTCGGAGCCGTCGTCGTAGCCGTCGCGGTCGTCATGGCCGTCACGGCCGCCGTGGTGGTGCCCCCGCCAGCCGGAGTCCGGCGAGGCCCCGTCGCCGTCGTCGCTTTCGCGCTCCGCGTCGTTGCCTTGGGCCCTGTCTTCCCTGTCTTCCCTGTCGTCCACCCCTTCGGTGTGCGCCGCGGGACCGTCCTGCCGTCCCGGCCGGCCGCCGGCCCGGGACGGGTCGGCGGAGGCCGAGGGGCCCGGAGTGTCCGGGGGCGCGGCCTCGGGCGCGTACGCGCCGGCCGTGCCGCACGGCACGAGGACCGCCGCCAGCACGAGCAGCAGCCGTACGAGACGGAATGTGGAACGCAGCCATGGAGTCACGTCGGTGACCTCCCGGAGCCCGGTCGCCAAGATCGACGCAACCCAGCCTCACATGTGTTGATACGTCCGGCATTCCGGACTGCGCCGTCGGGTCTAAACCCCGGATCGGACGCACTGGGGGGCGCACCGTGGTGAGGCGCGGGTGTGCGCGACAATGGCGGCATGGAGATGCCGAGGAACGAAAGGTCGCCCGAGAACCCCCAGATCCTGGTCGTGGGCCAGGACGGGATGGCGCTCGGCGGCGGAGGAGACGACGACTCCCGCGAGATCCCGGTGACGGAGCAGGTGGAGCAGCCCGCCAAGGTCATGCGGATCGGAAGCATGATCAAGCAGCTTCTGGAGGAGGTGCGCGCCGCTCCGCTGGACGAGGCGAGCCGCGCCCGGCTCAAGGAGATCCACCGCAGCTCGGTGAAGGAGCTGGAGGACGGTCTCGCCCCGGAGCTGGTCGAGGAGCTGGAGCGGCTCTCCCTGCCCTTCACCGACGGCGCCACGCCCAGCGACGCGGAGTTGCGGATCGCGCAGGCCCAGTTGGTGGGCTGGCTGGAGGGTCTCTTCCACGGGATCCAGACGACGCTGTTCGCCCAGCAGATGGCCGCCCGCGCCCAGCTGGAGCAGATGCGCCGTGCGCTGCCGCCGGGCGTGGGTCACGAGGGCGACGAAAAGCACCCGGGTGGCCGCGCGGGCGGGCCGTACCTGTAGATCACCTGACCACGAAGGGCCCGGCGGTGTGCCGCCGGGCCCTCGACGTGATGGGGGCGCGGCTCAGCCGGTGGCCGGGTTGCCCGTGGAGACCTTGAGCTGGATCGTGGGCATGTCCTTCGGGTCGACGTCCGTGTCGGCGGCGGGGAACTGGTCCATGATCGTGCCGTCGCCGTAGGTGTTCTCGTCGACGTCGACGACCTTCATCTCCCAGCCCGCGGCCTGGAAGCACGCCTTGACCGACTTGATGTACTTGAACCTGAAGCTGGGCACGCGGATCTTGTCCGGGTCGTCGTACGACTCATGCGGCTCCGTGCACTCGGACGTCTCGATCGTCTTCGACGGGTCCGGGCCGCGGTAGCCCTCCGCGTGGGATGCCGAGACCGAGGCGCTGCCGCCGCCCTTGGCGTCGTCGCTTGTGCCGCCGTTGTTCAGGGTGAGCGCCAGGACCAGCGCGACGACCGCGACCAGGGACACCGCGATCGAGCCGATGATCACCGGCCTGTTCCCCTTGCCGCCGCCCGAGCCCGGCGACTGCGTGGAGGACGAGGGCGTCAGGTTGTACGGCGGCGGGGTCGACGGGGTCTGCTGGGCGTATCCGGCCGGGGCCGGCGTCTGGTAGCCGCCCTGCTGCGGGTAGCCGTACGCCGAGGCGGGCGTCGGCGTGCCGTACGGGTTCGGGCCCGTGGCCGGCTGGTACGGCGTCTGCACCGGGCCGGTGGGCGCCGGGGTGCTCCGGTCGACCGGCGGGAACACCGCGGAGCCGACGCCCGCGCCGCTCTGCGCCGGGGCCCCGGGGACGATGCTCGGCGGTGCCGCCTGGAAGGACGCGGCGACACGCAGGCACTCGTCGCGCATCGACTCGGCGGTCGGGAAACGCTCGTTCGGGTTCTTCTTCAGTGCGCGGGAGACCAGCGCGTCCACCGCGGGCGGCAGCGCGCGGTTGATCGCGGAGGGTATCGGCGGCTCCTCCTGCACATGCGCGTACGCGATCGCGAGCGGCGAGTCCGCGTCGAACGGCAGCCGCCCCGTGACCAGTTGGAACAGCATGATGCCGACGGAGTACAGGTCCGAGCGGGCGTCCACGCCCCGGCCCAGCGCCTGCTCGGGCGAGAGGTACTGCGGGGTGCCGACCACCATGCCGGTCTGCGTCATGGACGTGACACCGGACTGCATGGCGCGGGCGATGCCGAAGTCCATCACCTTGACGACGCCGCGCTTGGTCATCATCACGTTGCCCGGCTTGATGTCGCGGTGGACCAGCCCCATCTCATGGCTGATCTCCAGGGCCGCCAGCACATCCGCGGTGATCTTCAGCGCCTTGTCGGCGGGCATCGCGCCCTGCTGCCGGATGTCCCCCTCCAGCACCGAGCCCAGCGGGCGCCCCTCGATGTACTCCATGACGATGTACGGCGTGGTCATGCCGTCCAGATCGTCCTCGCCGGTGTCGAAGACCGAGACGATGTTGGTGTGCGTGAGCTTCGCCACGGCCTGTGCCTCGCGGCGGAAGCGCTCGCGGAACGCCTGTTCCCGGCCCAGCTCGGTGTGCAGTGTCTTGATCGCGACCTGGCGGTCCAGCACGGCGTCGTACGCCAGGTGCACCGAGGCCATGCCGCCCTCGCCGAGCAAGTCGCGCAGCTGGTAGCGGCCGCCCGCGAGAGCCCTCCCCGCGTACCGGCCCTGTGCGCCGTCCTGGCTCATGTTTCCGCGTCCCCCAGTAGGCCGTCAGGCGCCCCGTTGATCGAATGTGTCATTCCCGGCCAAGTCTGCCCGAGGGCACTGACACGTCAAGCTCGGTGCCCGTTCCGTGACCGTACGCGAAAGAAGCGTCGCGGAAGCGTTACAGCCGCTGTACGACCGGTGCACAGAATTTGCACGACGGCGCCGGTAGCGGGTTTCATGGCCGGTCCGTCTCGGACCGGCCACGGCACCGGTACCGGACCAGGGGCTTGCGCGGAGGCTGTAGCGTGGCCGACGGAGACCGTGACAACACCGCGCGCACCGCGGGCAGAAACGACGGCGAGGACCGATGGCACAGACGCACAGCGCCCAGGGCCCGTCCGACCCCGAGGCGACTGGCGGCGGCATGTCAGACACGCCGGAGATGTGGGGCAACGGAGGGCTCGTCGGCGATGGCCGGTACCGGCTGACCCGCAGACTCGGCCGGGGCGGCATGGCCGAGGTCTTCGCCGCCGAGGACGTGCGTCTCGGGCGCACCGTCGCGGTCAAGCTGCTCCGGTCCGACCTGGCCGAGGACCCGGTCTCCAAGGCCCGCTTCACGCGCGAGGCCCAGTCGGTGGCCGGCCTCAACCACCACGCCATCGTCGCCGTGTACGACTCCGGCGAGGACGTCGTGGGCGGCCAGTCCGTGCCGTACATCGTCATGGAGCTGGTCGAGGGCCGCACCATCCGCGACCTGCTGATCAACGCCGAGGCGCCCGGCCCCGAGCAGGCCCTGATCATCGTCTCCGGGGTCCTTGAGGCGCTGGCCTACTCGCACCAGCACGGCATCGTGCACCGCGACATCAAGCCGGCCAACGTCATCATCACCCACAACGGCGCCGTCAAGGTCATGGACTTCGGCATCGCCCGCGCGCTGCACGGCGCGTCGACGACGATGACGCAGACCGGCATGGTCATGGGCACCCCGCAGTACCTGTCCCCGGAACAGGCGCTCGGCAAGGCGGTCGACCACCGCTCCGACCTGTACGCGACCGGCTGCCTGCTGTACGAACTCCTCGCGCTGCGGCCCCCCTTCGTCGGAGAGACCCCGCTCTCCGTGGTCTACCAGCACGTCCAGGACATCCCGACGCCCCCGTCCGAGGTGTCCGACGCCTCGCCGCCGGAGCTGGACGGTCTGGTGATGCGTTCCCTGGCCAAGGAACCGGACGACCGCTTCCAGACGGCCGAGGAGATGCGCGGCCTGGTGCAGTACGGCCTGCAGATGCTGTACGAGCAGGGCAGCCACACGGGCACCTGGAACACCGGCCCGGTGGAGCCGCACGAGGGCCGGCACACCCCGGCGGGCGGCTTCGCGGGCACGACGGCGATGCAGCACCCCGGCGAGTACGGCGCCGGCACCACGCAGATCCCGCAGCCGATCCTGCCCTCCGGGTACGGAGGCGGCGACGACGGCGGCTTCGAGGGGCACGGCAACAAGGGCAGCGGCCGGGGCAAGCTGTGGATCCTGGCCGTGCTCGCGGTGATCGCGATCGCCGCAGGCGTGGCACTGGCGCTGAACAACTCCGGCAGCGGCGGCGGAGGCGGTCCGGGCGTCAGCGAGTCGCCGACCACCTCGCAGACCACCAAGGACGAGACGGCCGACGAGAGCCCGACCGACGAGGCGACCGGCACGGCGACCGACACGGCCACGGGCGGCTCCTCGGACTCGGGCGACAACTCCGACTACGTGCCGCCGCCGCAGCCCTCGTTCACCCCGTCCGCGACCGAGAGCAGCGAGCAGAGCCAGCAGCCCTCGAACCCGCAGACCAGCGAGCAGCCGTCGAACCCGGGGACCTCGTCGCAGCCGGAGCCGTCGGACACACCGTCCGATCCAGGCGGCACGGACCAGGGCACCACGGGCGGCGACACGGGCGAGGGCCCTTGAAGGACGGCGTCCGAAGCGGCCTCCCCGCGCGCGTGAGAGAGGAACGACGCCCCACGCGCGCGTGACGGTCCCGCCGGTCATGAACCTCACGCCGGTCATGCGGGTCCCGCGGGTCATGCGGGTCCCGCGGGTCATGCGGGTCCCGCGGGTCATGCGGGTCATGCGGGTCCCGCCGGTCATGCGCGTCATGCCGGTCATGCCGGTCATGCCGGTCATTCCATGAAGGCGTCGCACACCGCGTCGTACTCCCGTGTCCACCACACCGCGAGCGCCGAGGCGGCCGGGAACTGGGGGTCCGCGCGGGTGTCGCCGCGCTCGTAGTGCCAGCGCAGCATCCAGAAGTCGTTGAGCCGTTCCCACCACACCCGGTGCACGGCGGCGGCGAACTGCGCGGGCGTGGCCCCGGCCGCACGCCGGTACGCGCGTGCGTAGGCCCGCACCTTCGGCAGGTCGAGGGCGCCCGCGGGCCGCACGAAGAAGATCGCCGCGGCGCGGACCGCCTCCTCGGCGCGGGGCTGCACGCCGAGCCGGTCCCAGTCGACGATCGCGGCGGGCGAATCCCCCTTGTAGAGCAGGTTGAACGGATGGAAGTCGCCGTGCACCCAGCCCACCGAGCCGCCGCGCGGGGGACGCCGGCCGGCGTGCTGTTCCAGGAGCGCGCGCCGCTCCAGGAGGCGGCGTCCGGCCAGTGCGTCGAAGGCGTCGTTCGGGCGGTGCCGGCGCACATGGGCGAGCAGGTCGTCGATGAGGGCGAAGGTGTCGGCGGGGTCGGCGCTCTCCACCGGATGGGGGCTCGTGGCGGGGCGGGTGCCCGCCTTGGGCGGCATCACCCGCTCCAGGCAGGCGTGCACGGCCCCCAGCAGCCCCCCGAGCCGGCCGCACTGACCCGTCGTGAGCTGTCCGCCGTGCCGGTGCCTGCCGTCGATCCAGGGGTGCAGGGCGTAGGCGTGGCCGCCGACGACGGCGACCGTGCGGCCGTCGCGACGGGCCAGCGGCGGGGCCACCGGCACGCCGAGGTCGGCCAGGCGCTGGGTGGCCCGGTGCCGGCGTTCGATCGCGGCCGGATCGGCGGTGTCCGGGTCGAAGTGGTGCTTGAGGAAGTAGCGGCCACGGGTGGTGCGCAGGCGGTAGCCGCGGTTGAGCAGCCCCTGGTCGACGGGCTCGCAGGCGACGGCGGAACCGGCGGCGTACAGGCGCAGCAGGGCGCCCAGCGGGGGCACGCGGGGCATGAGAGGTGGTGCAAGAGGTGGTACACAAGAGCGCGGCACGCGCCAGATGCTAGGGCACGAAAAGGGCCGGTGAGCTGGGCGTTGTCGCAGACAGTCGCTTTCGATCACGATAGGTGATCGAAGTGACGGGGTTCGGCTGGGGAACGGTTTCCCGGCGCTCCGCGAGGCACCCGCCATGATCGTGCCGCACTGCGCGCCGTGCTCGGCTGCGGGCGCGTTGTGGCTGGTCGCGCAGTTCCCCGCGCCCCTGGTGGGCACGGTCTCGCGAGCGCATCTAAGGGAAGCGACCCGCTCCGTCGTGCCCGGCCGTGGGCTCGGTGCGGCGCTTTCTGCGGGCCCGACGGAGTCTTCCCGTGGCCTGGTCGGCCGGGATAACGTGCCGTTGCTCCGGCCTCCTGCAAGGCTGTGACCAGCGACCTTCCAGTCCGCGTCGATTTACTTGGAAATCCAAGCAAAAACGCAGGTCAGGAGGGGTTTCACAGAAATGTGGTGCACTGGGTAACGTGACCTTGCGGGGCGCTCGCCGGGGCACCTGTCCCGCCAGTTCCCGGCCGAGCGGCACCCACCCCGTGCCCGGTGGTCTGGAATCGGTGAGCCGCACTGGTTACCCGGCAACCCCGGGAGCCGGACCGACGGAGGAGCACACGTGACCGTGGACAGCAGTGCCGCGCGCAAGCCGCGACGCAGCGCCGCAGGCAAGGCCGGCACCACCGGCACCACCACCAGCAACACCAGCACCGGCGCGACAAGGGGCACCGAACCCGAGTTGGTTCAGTTGCTCACCCCGGAGGGCAAGCGCGTCAGGATCGCGAAGAACGCGAAGAACGCGCACCTGGCGCAACTTTCCGAGTACGCCCGGTACGTCGCCGACATCACCCCCGAAGAGCTGCGCGGGCTGTACCGCGACATGGTGCTCACCCGCCGCTTCGACGCCGAGGCCACCGCCCTGCAGCGCCAGGGCGAACTGGGCCTGTGGGCCTCGCTGCTGGGCCAGGAGGCCGCCCAGATCGGCTCAGGCCGGGCCACCCGGCCGGACGACTACGTCTTCCCGACCTACCGCGAGCACGGCGTCGCCTGGTGCCGCGGCGTCGACCCGACGAACCTGCTCGGCATGTTCCGCGGCGTCAACCACGGCGGCTGGGACCCCAACAGCAACAACTTCCACCTCTACACGATCGTCATCGGCTCCCAGACCCTGCACGCCACCGGCTACGCGATGGGCGTCGCCAAGGACGGCGCGGACAGCGCGGTGATCGCCTACTTCGGCGACGGCGCCTCCAGCCAGGGCGACGTGGCCGAGTCGTTCACCTTCTCCGCGGTCTACAACGCCCCGGTCGTGTTCTTCTGCCAGAACAACCAGTGGGCGATCTCCGAGCCGACCGAGAAGCAGACCCGCGTCCCGCTCTACCAGCGCGCGCAGGGCTACGGCTTCCCCGGCGTCCGGGTGGACGGCAACGACGTGCTGGCCTGCCTCGCCGTCACCCGCTGGGCGCTGGAACGCGCCCGCAACGGCGAGGGCCCGACGCTGGTCGAGGCGTACACCTACCGGATGGGCGCCCACACCACCTCCGACGACCCCACCCGCTACCGGCACGACGACGAACGCGCCGCCTGGGAGGCGAAGGACCCGATCCTGCGCCTTCGCCGCTATCTGGAGTCCGCAAACCACGCGGACGAGGGATTCTTCGCGGAACTTGAGACGGAGAGCGAAGCGTTGGGCAGACGAGTGCGCGAAGTGGTCCGCGCCATGCCGGACCCGGACACCTTCGCCATCTTCGAGAACGTGTACGCGGACGGGCATGCGCTCGTCGACGAGGAGCGAGCCCAGTTCGCCGCCTACCAGGCGTCGTTCGCGGACGCAGAGGGGGTCTGATCATGGCAGCGGAGACCATGGCCACCAGGAACATGCCTCTGGCCAAGGCGATCAACGAGTCGCTGCGCCGCGCCCTGGAGGCGGACCCCAAGGTCCTCGTCATGGGCGAGGACGTCGGCAAGCTCGGCGGCGTCTTCCGGGTCACCGACGGCCTGCAGAAGGACTTCGGCGAGAGCCGCGTCATCGACACCCCGCTCGCCGAGTCGGGCATCGTCGGCACGGCGATCGGCCTGGCCCTGCGCGGCTACCGCCCGGTGGTGGAGATCCAGTTCGACGGCTTCGTCTTCCCGGCGTACGACCAGATCGTCACCCAGCTCGCGAAGATGCACGCGCGCTCGCTGGGCAAGGTCAAGCTCCCCGTCGTCGTCCGCATCCCCTACGGCGGCGGCATCGGCGCGGTCGAGCACCACTCCGAATCCCCCGAGGCCCTGTTCGCGCACGTGGCGGGGCTGAAGATCGTCTCCCCGTCCGACGCATCGGACGCCTACTGGATGATGCAGCAGGCCATCCAGAGCGACGACCCGGTGATCTACTTCGAGCCCAAGCGGCGCTACTGGGACAAGGCCGAGGTCAACACCGAGGCGATCCCGGACCCGCTGCACAAGGCGCGCGTGGTGCGCGCGGGCACCGATCTGACCCTCGCCGCGTACGGCCCGATGGTGAAGCTCTGTCAGGAAGTCGCCGCCGCGGCGGCCGAGGAGGGCAGGTCCCTGGAAGTCCTCGACCTGCGCTCGGTGTCCCCGCTGGACTTCGACTCGATCCAGGCGTCGGTCGAGAGAACCCGCCGGCTGGTCGTCGTCCACGAGGCGCCGGTGTTCTTCGGCTCGGGCGCCGAGATCGCCGCCCGGATCACGGAGCGCTGCTTCTACCACCTGGAGGCACCGGTCCTGCGGGTGGGCGGCTACCACGCCCCGTATCCGCCGGCGCGCCTGGAGGAGGAGTACCTGCCGGACCTGGACCGGGTGCTCGACGCCGTCGACCGTGCCCTGGCGTACTGAGGAGAGGGTCGTGACGACGATGACGGACGCGTCCGTACGCGAGTTCAAGATGCCCGACGTGGGCGAGGGGCTCACCGAGGCGGAGATCCTGAAGTGGCACGTCCAGCCGGGCGACACGGTGACCGACGGCCAGGTGGTGTGCGAGGTCGAGACCGCCAAGGCGGCCGTGGAACTCCCCATCCCCTACGACGGCGTGGTCCGTGAGCTGCGCTTCCCGGAGGGCACCACGGTCGATGTGGGTACCGCGATCATCGCGGTGGACGTGGCCGGCGGCGCCTCCGTGCCCGCCCCCGCCGCGCCCCAGGAGTCCGAGCGGCCCAAGGCGCCCGAGTCGCCCGAGGCGGAGCCCGCGGCACCGGCCCGGCAGCCGGTGCTCGTCGGGTACGGCGTCGCGACGTCCGCGACCAGACGCCGCCCGCGCAAGGCCCCCGAGGCCGCCGCCGAGGCCGCCCAGGCGGTCCAGACCGAGCTGAACGGCCGCGCCGGCGTGCCCGCGGCGCCCCGGCCGCTCGCCAAGCCGCCGGTGCGCAAGCTCGCGAAGGACCTCGGCGTCGACCTGGCGACGGTGACACCGTCGGGCCCGGACGGCGTCATCACCCGCGAGGACGTGCACGCCGCGGTGACCGCCACGGTGGCCGAGCCCGAGGCCGCGGCCCCGCTCCCGGCCCCCGCCGCCCCGGCTCCGGTGGTCGGCTATGACGGCGCGCGCGAGACCCGCGTCCCGGTCAAGGGCGTGCGCAGGGCGACCGCGCAGGCCATGGTCGGCTCGGCGTTCACGGCACCGCATGTCACGGAGTTCGTGACGGTCGACGTGACACGCACGATGAAACTGGTGGAGGAGCTGAAGCAGGACAAGGAGATGCAGGGGCTGCGGGTCTCCCCGCTGCTGCTGATCGCCAAGGCCCTGCTGGTCGCGGTCAAGCGCCACCCCGACATCAACGCCTCCTGGGACGAGGCGGCTCAGGAGATCGTCCTCAAGCACTATGTGAACCTGGGCATCGCGGCGGCGACCCCGCGCGGCCTGATCGTCCCGAACATCAAGGACGCGCACCTCAAGACGCTTCCGCAACTGGCGCGGGAGCTGAGCGAGTTGGTGTCGACGGCGCGTGAGGGACGGACCAGCCCGGCGGCGATGCAGGGCGGGACGGTGACGATCACCAACGTCGGTGTCTTTGGCGTCGACACCGGCACACCGATCCTCAACCCCGGTGAGTCCGCGATCCTCGCGGTCGGCGCGATCAAGCTCCAGCCGTGGGTCCACAAGGGCAAGGTGAAGCCGCGGCAGGTCACCACCCTGGCGCTGAGCTTCGACCACCGCCTGGTGGACGGCGAGTTGGGCTCCAAGGTGCTCGCCGACGTGGCGGCCGTCCTGGAACAGCCGAAGCGCCTGATCACCTGGGGGTGACCCGGGAGCGCCCGACCGGTTCCGCACGAAAGAGGGGCCCGCCGCTGGATGCGGCGGGCCCCTCTCGTCACACGGTGCGGTGCGTCAGCCCAGCTTGGCGAAGCCGTAGTTGAGGAGCTTGGTGGCGTCCTTGGCGCGCTGGGTGGAGTCCGTGGAGGCGAGGACGGTGCCGATGACCGTCTTGCCGTTCCGGGTGGCCGCGAAGACCAGGCAGTACTTGGCCTCCGGGCCCGATCCCGTCTTCACACCGATCGCGCCGCTGTAGCTGCTGAGCAGCGTGTTCGTGTTGGTCCACGGCTGCATCGTGCGGGTGCTGCCGGTCTTGGTGATCGTCTTCGCCGTGTACTTCTTGGTCTTGACGACCGCACGGAACGTGGAACTCTTCATCGCGCTGCTGGTGAGCTTCGTCAGATCGCGCGGTGTCGAGTAGTTGGAGCCGTTGCCGATGCCGTCGAACGAATCGAAGTGCGTGTTCGTCAGGCCGAGGTTCTTCGCGGTCGTGTTCATCTTGCCGATGAACGACTTCACGCGCGCGGCCCGCGTCGAGCCCGTACCGAACTTGTCGGCGAGCGCGTAGGCGGCGTCGCAGCCGGACGGCAGCATGAGGCCGTACAGCAACTGGCGTACGGTGACCTTGTCGCCGACGATCAGACGGGCCGACGAGGCGTTCTTCGACACGATGTAGTCGCTGTACGCCTTCTGGATCGTGACCTTGGCGTCCAGGTTCAGGTTCGACTGGGCGAGCACGACCTTGGCGGTCATGATCTTCGTGGTGGAGCCCGTCGAACGCCGGGTGTCGGCCGCCTTGGTGTACAGCGACTTGGCGTTCGCGTTGTTCATGACATAGCCGCCCTTGGCCGCGATCGACGGCGTGGTCACGGCCTGAGCGGGCGCCGCGGTGAGGGCTCCGGTGGCGAGCATGGCGCCGGACGTGACGGCGACGGCGACAGCTCTGCGCATGTGGATGCCCTTGGTGCCGTTTATCAAGTTAGGTACCCCGATTGTGTGAATGCGCCTGGTGTGCGGCCGGGTTGTGGTGGCACGGAATAGGGCCGCACGTGTGTGACACGTGAGTAGCACAGATGGTTGTGCTCTCCCGCCCGGGACATCCGGATGTCGCCGCGGTGTGTCCGTCCGGGTGGTCCAGGACGCACCGGTCCGCCGCGCGGTCCGCATCGTGGACGGCTCATGTCATGCGTACGTGATGTATCTATGATGTGCGCATGCCTTCAGCGCCGCCCGCACCGTCCGCTCCCGTGAAGCAGCCACCCGCCGCCGACCGCGTCTACGCCCATGTCAAGCAGGGCGTCCTGGACCGCCGCTACGAGGGCGGCACCCTCTTGACCGAGGGCGAACTGGCCGAGGCCGTCGGCGTCTCGCGCACGCCGGTGCGCGAGGCGCTGCTACGGCTCGAAGTGGAAGGGCTGATCAGGCTCTACCCGAAGAAGGGCGCCCTGGTGCTGCCCGTGTCCGCGCAGGAGATCGCCGACGTCGTGGAGACCCGGCTGCTGGTCGAGGAGCACGCGGCGCGCAAGGCCGTGCCCGCGCCGCCCGGTCTTGTCGAGCGGCTGACGGAACTCCTCGCACGGCAGAAGGAGCAGGCGGCGGCCGGCGACCTGGCCGCCGCCGCGGTCACCGACCGCTGCTTCCACGCCGAGATCGTGCGCAGCGGCGGCAACGAGATCCTGTCCCGCCTCTACGACCAGCTCCGCGACCGCCAGTTGCGGATGGGCGTCGCCGTGCTGCACTCCCACCCGGACCGGATCGCCAAGACCCTCGCCGAGCACGGGGAGATCCTTGACGCGCTGCGCTCGGGTGACGCGGAGGCGGCCGTCGGCATCGTGCACCGGCACGTCAGCTGGTTCTCCCACCTCGCACGGGGTGAGGTGCGGTGAGCAACGCCACCCTCCCCGGCGACCCGCCGGGCGGCCGGCGCGCGATCGCCATCTGGGGCATAGGCGTCGCGGTCTACTTCGTCGCCGTGATCTTCCGTACGTCCCTGGGCGTCGCCGGTCTTGACGCGGTCGACCGCTTCCATGTGAACGCCTCCGCCCTGTCGACGTTCTCCATCGTCCAACTCCTCGTCTACGCGGGCATGCAGATACCCGTCGGCCTGCTCGTCGACCGGCTCGGCACCAAGAAGGTGCTGGGCCTGGGCGCGGTGCTGTTCACGGCGGGCCAACTGGGCTTCGCCTTCTCCCCGTCGTACGGCACGGCGCTCGCCTCGCGCGCCCTGCTCGGCTGCGGCGACGCGATGACGTTCATCAGCGTGCTGCGGCTGGGCACCCGCTGGTTCCCGGCGCGCCGCGGCCCGCTGGTCGCCCAGCTCGCCGGCCTGGTCGGCATGGCGGGCAACCTGGTCTCCACGCTGGTCCTCGCCCGGCTGCTGCACGGCATCGGCTGGACCCCGGCGTTCGCCGGCAGCGCCCTGGCCGGCGTGGTGGTCCTCGTGCTTCTGCTGGTCTTCCTGAAGGACCACCCGGAGGGCCATGAGCCGGAGCCGTTCCCGCATCGGGGCTCCGCCTATGTGCGCAGGCAGATCGCCGCGGCCTGGCGGGAGCCGGGGACCCGGCTCGGGCTGTGGGTGCACTTCACCACCCAGTTCCCGGCGATGGTGTTCCTGCTGCTGTGGGGGCTGCCCTTCCTGGTCGAGGCCCAGGGCCTCAGCCGTGCCACGGCCGGTGAACTGCTGACCCTCGTCGTGCTGTCCAACATGGTGGTCGGCCTGGTCTACGGCCAGATCGTCGCCCGGCACCACGCGGCCCGGCTGCCGCTGGCCCTCGGCACCGTCGGCGCGACCGCCCTCGTCTGGGCGGCGACCCTCCTCTACCCGGCCGAGCGGGCGCCCATGTGGCTGCTGCTGGTGTTGTGCACGGTGCTGGGTGCGTGCGGACCCGCCTCCATGCTCGGCTTCGACTTCGCCCGCCCCGCCAATCCGCCGGAGCGGCAGGGCACGGCGTCCGGGATCACCAACATGGGCGGCTTCGTCGCCTCCATGACCACCCTGTTCGCCATCGGGGTGCTGCTGGACGCCACCGACGACGACTACACCGTCGCGTTCTCGGTGGTGTTCGTCCTCCAGGCGCTCGGTCTCAGCCAGATACTGCGGTTGCGCCGGCGGGCGGCTCGGCGGGAGAGGGAGCGGTTGGTTGCCAGCCGGGTGGAAACGGTACATGTCCCGGCCTGAACAGCCCTCCGGGGGTGTCGGCCGTTCCTCGGGTGCGGGGCCGTCTTGGCTGTTCGCGCAGTTCCCCGCGCCCCCTCCGGGGGTATCGGCCGTTCCTCGGGTGCGGGGCCGTTGTGGTTGGTCGCGCCGTTCCCCGCGCCCCTTTGGGGGGCATTGGCCGTCTCTTGGCTTACGCGTCGTCGTGGTTGGTCGCGCAGTTCCCCGCGCCCCCTTCGGGGGCATCGGCCGTAGTTCGGCTGGCGCGCCGTTGGGGCTGGTCGCGCAGTTCCCCGCGCCCCTTTGGGGGTGACTGTCGGTCGTCGGGTGCGGGGCCGTTGTGGTTGGTCGAGCCGTTCCCCGCGCCCCCTTCGGGGGCGTTGGGGATTAGTGGGTGGGGATCAGGGTGAGGTAGGCGAGGCCCAGGAGGTTGCGGTAGGTCGTCCACTGGGTGCGGTGGCGGTCCAGGCGGGCGCGGGTTTCGGCTGCCAGGGGATGCCCGGGGTGGTGGGCTAGCCACACCTCGGTGTCCGCCTGGTAGGCCGACTCGAACTCCTCCCACTCGTCGGTGTTCGCGGTCTCGGTCCACTCCGGCCGGAACCCCGCCGCCACCGCGAGGTCGAGGAGCCCCGCCAGGCTGTGGTACTCGTCGGCGGAGGCGTCCGGCCAGATACCGGACAGCTCCGCGGGCGTCGGGGTCCGTTCCCAGAAGCCCTCACCGAGCAGCACCCGGCCGCCGTCCGCGACCAGCCGCCGCAGCTCGCGCAGGGCCTCGGCCGTGTGCGCGGGCGCATCGGCCGTGCTCAGCGCCTGACTGGCGCCCAGACACAGCACCAGGTCGGCGGGGCCGCGCCGGGTGCCCACACCCGACTCCTGGACGAACTCCACCCGGTCCGCGAGCCCCCGCGCCTCGGCGTTGCGCCGCCCGCGGGCCAGGTCCTCGCCGTTCAGATCGATCCCGGTGCCGCGGGCCCCCGGTACGGCGGCCAGCACACGGAGCAGCAACTCGCCCCAGCCGCAGCCGATGTCGAGCACGGTGGCGGGTTGTGTCCCGGCGAGCCGCGCCACCATCTTGGCGGCGCGCGCCTCGGAGAGCGGGCCGTGGAAGGTGAGCCGGGTCAGCCGGGGCGGACGCTCGTCGGTCCCGGCGGCACCGTCGGCGTGCGGGGTGGTGTCAGTCATGCCGCGCACGGTAGTTCGCCGAGGCGCCGCCGCATATCGATTATCGGGGCGCCATCAGCCGGCGGTCAGCGGCCCGCGGCTCAGCGTTCGTGGCCCGTCGGCTACGGCGTCACCGTGAAGTGGCGCAGGATCGCCGTCGTCAGCTCGGGGTCCCCCTCCGTCTTCACCCGGTCCGCGACCGCCTCCGGGGCGACCCGGCCGCAGGCCAGGCGTACGTAGGTCTCCCAGTCCAGGGTGAGGGTGGCCGCGGGACCGAGGGCGGGGGCGGTCTCCAGGGTGCCGCGGCCCTGGATGTCGACGCGGATCGTGCGCAGGAACTCCACGGGACCGTGCACGTCGAAGACGATCGCCGAACTGCGCGGCGCGCCCGCGTCCTTGGCCACGATCTTCGGCAGGGCGGCCAGCAGTACGTCCCGGGCGACATGGGCACCCGGCGAATCGAGGTTGCCGGGCCGGCCCAGGGCAGCGCGCAGATCCTGCTCGTGCACCCACACGTCGAACGCCCGGTTCCGCATGGCCTCTTCGAGGGTGATCTCCGCGCCGAGCGGGCCGCGCACCTTGATGCCCGGCTCACGGGACTCGTTGCGCAGCTGGCGGTTGCGGCGGATGATCGTGTACTCCAGCTCGGCGGTCATCTCCGGCGCCGTGTGGTGCCGGCGCACGTCGACCTGCATCTCCATATAGCGCTGGTGTTCATTGGTGACATGGAACAGATCGCGGGGCAGCGTGTGGATGGGCCGTGGATCGCCCAGCATCTCGCAGTCCAGGCCGATCACATGCGACACGACGTCACGGACGGACCAGCCGGGGCAGGGGGTCCGCCGGTTCCACTCGCCCTCCACAAGCGGCTGCACCAGCTCGGATATCGCTTCGATGGAGTGGGTCCAGGCGTCGGCGTAGGGCTGGAGGGTGGGATGCAGACTCACGGAACGGGACCCCTCGGCGGTCGGTACACGGGCGGTTGGTGGCGGCGTTGCCAGTGGGAGGTGGCTGTCGGCGGGTGTCTCGGAACTCCCCCAAGCTATCGGCTTCGCTCGAACAGGGGGGACCCCCAAGTTACGCTGCTGTGAGGCACCCCGGCAGTGCTTTCGTGTGACGATCGTAGGCCCGTATGGACGGCTCGAATGCCAGGGCGGTGGTAGTGTGCGCGCTTCGCTGATTCAGATCGCCGTAGACGAGGAAGAATCGGTCCAATCCCGTAGACGGCGGGTGGCCGCTGCGGTACGGCAGCAGGCAGGGGCCGATCTCGTCGTGCTCCCCGAGCTGTGGACGACCGGCGCCTTCGCGTACGAGGAGTTCGGGACCGAGGCCGAACCGCTCGACGGACCGACGTACGAGGCGATGGCGAAGGCGGCGAGCGACGCGGGCGTCTGGCTGCACGCGGGCTCCATCCCGGAACGGGACCCCGAAGGCCCCCTGTACAACACCTCCCTCCTCTTCTCTCCCTCCGGCGACCTGGCCGCCGCCTACCGCAAGATCCACCGCTTCGGCTTCGACCAGGGCGAGGCCGTGCTGATGGGCGCCGGGCGGGAGCCGGTGACGGTCCGGCTGCCGCAGACCGTCCTCGGCGTGGCGACCTGCTACGACCTGCGCTTCCCCGAACTCTTCCGCGCCCTCGTCGACGCCGGTGCCGAGACGCTGGTGATCCCGGCCGGCTGGCCCGAGCGGCGCCGCGCGCACTGGACGCTGCTGGCCCGGGCGCGGGCGGTCGAGAACCAGGCGTTCGTGCTCGCGTGTGGAACGGCCGGGACTCATGCGGGAGTTCCCCAGGCGGGTCACTCGATCGTGGTGGATCCCTGGGGCGAGGTACTGGCCGAGGCGGGGCCCGGCGAGCAGGTCCTCACCGTGGACTTCGACCCGGCCGAGGTGGCCGCGACCCGGGACCGGTTCCCGGCCCTGAAGGACCGCGTCCTGGGCCTCGACCCGCCAAGGCACCGTTGACCGTCCTGCACCCCATGCACTCCATGCACCCTCTGCGTCCACTGAGTCCATCGCACCGCCTGCACCCACCGCACCCCATGCACCCTCGGCGTCCACTGAGTCCACCGCACCCCCCACACCCCTTGGCGTGCCGTCGGCCCTAGCCGTCCGCGCGTTCCTTCTCGGCCAGGTGGATCACGCACACCGTCACCGCGATCAGCAGCGCCGCGTCCGCGTCCTCGCGCACCACGTCGACGCCGTAGGTCTCGCGCAGATGCAGCCACCGCCGGGAGATCACCGCGAGCAGTTCGCCGTCGTACTCGACGGCGAACTCGCGGTCCAGGATCTTGCCGCTGACGTCCAGTTCGGTGCCGTCCGTGAGGGACACCCGGTAGTGGTTGCGCAGCAGGGAAAGCCGCTTGCGCCGGACGGTGGCCAGGGGCTCGCCGTCCCGCTCGATGACCATGGTGTCCCTGAGCGCGAACATCTTCTGGTGGATGTCGACGAGCACACGCCCGTGCGTGTCCTTCAGCTCGAAGGTGTCCCGCAGGCGCATCGCCTTGCCGTCGACGAGGAACACCTTGGAGCCGTGCTCGTCCTCGATCCAGTAGTCGTCACCGATGCCCAGCAGCCGGTCGCGTACGAGGAATCTCATGTCCTTAGCGCTTCCCCGGCGGCGCGGACGCGGGTCAGATGCCGTAGCCGTCGGTGTAGCCGTCACCGTGGTGACGGTGGTGGTGCCGCTCTTCTTCCACGACGGTGGCCGAGGGCGGCACCACCACGCGGCGGCGACGGGCGATGCTGGTGAACGTGACGGTGCCGATCAGCCCGACGATCATCAGGATGAAGCCCACCAGAGGGACGTTGACCCCTGCCAGGTGCCAGTCGGTCGCGAACGCGAGGATCGCTCCGACGGCGATGAGGACGATGCAACCACCGAGGCCCATGAGGTGCCTACCCTTCCGGTCCGGTCTCCTGGTCGTTCCGGTTGGGATCGGGTACCCGGGGCCGCCCCGTGCATGCGGCCTCCCGCCGGGTGGCGCTTTGCCCGGCTGGACGGTCACTGCTCCAGGAACGCGGTCAGGGCGTTGGCCAGGAGGTGCGGGTCGTCGGCGCCGCACAGTTCGCGGGCGCTGTGCATCGACAGGATCGCCACGCCGATGTCCACCGTCCTGATGCCGTGCCGGGCGGCGGTGATCGGGCCGATCGTGGTACCGCAGGGCATCGAGTTGTTGGAGACGAAGGACTGGAAGGGGACGCCGGCCTGCTCGCAGGCGGCGGCGAACACCGCACGGCCCGAACCGTCCGTGGCGTACCGGTTGTTGACGTTGACCTTGAGGATCGGCCCGCCGTTGACGCGCGGGTGGTGCGTCGGGTCGTGGCGCTCCGGGTAGTTGGGGTGGACGGCGTGGCCGGTGTCGGAGGAGAGGCAGACGGTGCCCGCGAAGGACCGGGCGCGGTCCTCGTAGCCGCCGCCGCGCGCGAACACCGAGCGTTCCAGTACGGAGCCGAGCAACGGCCCGTCCGCGCCGGTGTCCGACTGCGAGCCGTTCTCCTCGTGGTCGAAGGCGGCCAGGACCGGGATGTGGGCCAGGTCGCGCCCGGAGCCGGCGGCGGCCGTCAGCGCGGCGATGCCCGCGTGCACGGACAGCAGGTTGTCCATGCGCGGGCCCGCGACCAGCTCACGGTCCCGGCCCAGATAGGCGGGCGGTTCCACGGAGTGCGTCATCAGGTCCCAGCCGGTGACCGCGCCTGCGGGCAGCCCGCACTCGTGCTCCAGGAAGGAGATGAGGTCGCCGCCGCGCACGTCGTCGCTCAGCCCCCACACCGGCTGGAGGTGGCGCTGCTTGTCGAGCTTGAGCCCTTCCGCGGTCACCGAGCGGTCGAGGTGGATGGCGAGCTGCGGCACCCGCAGCAGCGGCCGGTCGACGTTGACGAGGCGCGTCGAGCCGTCCCGCAGCGTCAGCCGGCCCGCGATGCCTAGGTCGCGGTCGAGCCAGGAGTTGAGCAGCGGCCCGCCGTAGATCTCCACCGCCACCTGGCGCCAGCCGTGCGCGCCGCTGTCCGGCAGCGGCTTGACCCGCAGGTTCGGCGAGTCGGTGTGGGCGCCGACGATCCGGTACGGCGTGTGCGGGGCGGCGCCCTCCGGGACGTACCACGCCACGATCGCCCCGCCGCGCAGCATGTACTTGCCGCCGGCCGTCCCGTCCCAGACGTCCGTCTCCGCGACCTGCCTGAAGCCGGCCTTCTCCAGCCGCTCGGCGGCGTTGGCCACGGCGTGGTACGGCGAAGGGCTCGCGCCGAGGAAGGACATCAGGTCGTCGGTGTGGCCGCGGTCGAAGCGGGATGGTTCGCTCATGGGTTCACCTTAACGACGTGCGTGGGCCCGCTCTCCCGGACGGGAGGGCGGGCCCAGAGGGGGTGAAGCCGCGGGTGGGGCCAGGGGTGAGGCCAGGGACAACCGCGGCTGCGGCCGGTGGCTAGAAGGCGGCCTCGTCCAGCTCCATCAGGTCGAGGTCGACGTTCTCGGAGACCTTGCGGGCCAGGGTGACGCCGGGCAGGACGGTGGCCGCGAAGAACTTCGCCGCCGCGATCTTGCCCTGGTAGAACGCCTTGTCCTTGGCGGCGGCGGTCTCCAGCTTCTCGGCGGCGACCGCGGCGCCGCGCAGCAGCAGATAGCCGACGACGACGTCGCCGGAGGCGAGCAGCAGGCGGGTGGTGTTCAGGCCGACCTTGTAGATGTTCTTGACGTCCTGCTCGGTGGCGGCGAGGTCGGTGAGCATCAGGCCGACGATCGCCTCCAGTTCCACGGCCGCCTTGGCAAGGTGCTCACGGGCGCCGGCCAGCTCCTCGCCGCCGGTGGCGAGGGCCAGGAACTTCTTGATGTCCTCGGCGAGCGAGTTCAGCGCGGCGCCCTGGTTGCGGACGATCTTCCGGAAGAAGAAGTCCTGGCCCTGGATCGCGGTGGTGCCCTCGTACAGGGTGTCGATCTTGGCGTCGCGGATGTACTGCTCGATCGGGTACTCCTGGAGGAAGCCGGAGCCGCCGAAGGTCTGCAGCGACTGGGCGAGCTGCTCGTAGCCCTTCTCCGAGCCGTAGCCCTTGACGATCGGCAGGAGCAGGTCGTTCAGGGCGTGCTCGGTGGAGGCGTCCTCGCCGTTCGCCTCCTTGACGGCGATCGCGTCCTGGACCGCGGCGGTGTGCAGCACGAGGGCGCGCATGCCCTCCGCGTACGCCTTCTGCGTCATCAGCGAGCGGCGCACGTCGGGGTGGTGGGTGATGGTGACCTTGGGCGCGGTCTTGTCCATGAAGTTCGCCAGGTCGGGGCCCTGGACGCGCTCCTTGGCGTACTCCAGCGCGTTGAGGTAGCCGGTGGAGAGCGTGGAGATCGCCTTCGTGCCGACCATCATGCGGGCGAACTCGATGATGCGGAACATCTGGCGGATGCCGTCGTGCTTGTCGCCGATCAGCCAGCCCTTGGCCGGGTGCCGGTCGCCGAAGGTCATCTCGCAGGTGTTGGACGCCTTGAGGCCCATCTTGTGCTCGACGTTCGTGGCGTAGACGCCGTTGCGCTCGCCCAGCTCGCCGGTCTCGGTGTCGAAGAGGTACTTCGGGACGAGGAAGAGGGACAGGCCCTTGGTGCCGGGGCCGGCGCCCTCGGGGCGGGCCAGTACGTAGTGGAGGATGTTCTCCTCCATGTCGTGCTCACCGGAGGTGATGAAGCGCTTCACGCCCTCGATGTGCCAGGAGCCGTCGTCCTGCTGGATCGCCTTGGTGCGGCCGGCGCCGACGTCGGAGCCGGCGTCGGGCTCGGTGAGGACCATGGTGGAACCCCAGGTCTTCTCGACCGCGAGCCGGGCGATCTTCCTCTGCTCCTTGGTGCCCTCCTCGAAGAGGATGCGGGCGAACGCCGGGCCGGAGGAGTACATCCAGACCGCCGGGTTGGCGCCGAGGATCAGTTCGGCGTACGCCCAGATCAGCGACGGGGGAGCCGCGGTGCCGCCGATCTCCTCGGGCAGGCCGAGGCGCCAGTACTCGGAGTCCATGAAGGCCCGGTAGCTCTTCTTGAAGGAGGCCGGGACGGGTGCGGTGCTGGTCTCGGGGTCGAAGACGGGCGGGTTGCGGTCGGCGTCCGCGAACGACTCGGCCAGCTCGTTCTCCGCGAGCCGGGTCAGCTCTTCGAGGATGCTCCTGGCGGTGTCCGCGTCCATCTCGGCGAACGGGCCGGTTCCGTACAGCTTGTCCCGGCCGAGTACTTCGAAGAGGTTGAATTCGATGTCGCGGAGGTTTGACTTGTAGTGCCCCATGGTGACGGCTCCGTATCGGACTCGGCGAGGCACTGGCTCCTCGCATCTGGTTCACATACCAACAAGTAGCTACGATGATGCTACCCGTCGGTAATAACAGGCAACCCCTGGTGGGCCGAATGTGACCCAGGAGTCGCCCGTCAGTTGGTCTACGCGCGGCGCCGTTGTGGTTGGTCGCGCAGTTCCCCGCGGGTCCCTTCGGGGACATCAGCCGTCTTTCGGCTGCGGCGCCGTTGTGGTTGGTTGCGCAGTTCCTCGCGCCCCTTGGGGTGGTGTCGGTCGTTTGTTGTCTGCGGCGGCGTTGTGGTTGGTTGCGCAGTTCCTCGCGCCCCTTGGGGTGGTGTCGGTCGTTTGTTGTCTGCGGCGCCGTCGTGGTTGGTCGCGCAGTTCCCCGCGCCCCTTGGGGTGGTGTCGGCCGTCTCTTGTCTGCGGCGGCGTTGTGGTTGGTTGCGCAGTTCCCCGCGCCCCTTTGGGGCGGTGTTCGCCGTGGGGGCTGGGTGGGGGTCGGTACGCTTGCGGGCATGTACGGATACGGCCAGCCCATGGACGGGGGCGCCGCGCAGCAGCAGTACGCCCCGCCGCAGCAGCCCGGCGGGTACGGGCAGCAGCCGCCGCTCTACCCGGAGCCGTCCCCGCCCTCGCTCGCGGACGCGGTGCGCGCGTTCACCACCGGTCAGATGGCCGCCGAGGACTTCCAGCAGGTGTTCGCCACGTCCAAGGTCTACTGCCCGCGCGGCGACAACCCCGGCTTCCTCGCCCTGCACAACACCCAGCAGCCGGTGATCCCGATGTTCACCTCGCTCAAGGAGCTGCGCCGGTACGCGGGCAAGGAGTCCAAGTACTTCGTGATCACCGGCGCCGAGGTGATCGACCTGCTGCCGACCGGCTACGGCTTCGTCCTGGACATGGAGGGCGAGCACCGGATGGTCTTCGACGCCAAGGCGGTCGAGCAGATGGTCGACTTCGCCATGCGCCGCATGTACGGCTGACGATCGGCCGATCAGCGCCGCACCCGTGCGAGCCCGGAGGGAATTCCCTCCGGGCTTTCTCTGTTGGGGGTGGCAGAAAGTTCAATGCTCAACTAAAGTGAGCGCACAAGGAGGTACCGACATGCCTGCAGTGACCGTCGAGAACCCGCTGACGCTGCCCCGTGTGACCGCGCCCGCCGACGCGGTGGCCCGTCCCGTGCTCGCCGTCACGACCGCGCCGAGCGGTTACGAGGGCGAGGGCTTCCCGGTGCGCCGGGCCTTCGCCGGGATCAACTACCGCCATCTGGACCCGTTCATCATGATGGACCAGATGGGTGAGGTGGAGTACGCGCCCGGCGAGCCCAAGGGCACGCCCTGGCATCCGCACCGCGGCTTCGAGACCGTCACGTACATCATCGACGGGATCTTCGACCACCAGGACTCCAACGGCGGTGGCGGCACCATCACCAACGGCGACACCCAGTGGATGACCGCGGGCTCGGGCCTCCTGCACATCGAGGCGCCGCCCGAGGCGCTGGTCGTCTCCGGCGGCCTGTTCCACGGGCTCCAGCTGTGGGTGAACCTCCCCGCCAAGGACAAGATGATGGCGCCGCGCTACCAGGACATCCGCGCCGGCAGCGTCCAGTTGCTCACCAGTCCCGACGGCGGCGCGCTGCTGCGCGTGATCGCCGGTGAGCTGGACGGGCACGCCGGTCCCGGTATCACGCACACGCCGATCACCATGGTCCACGCGACGCTGGCGCCGGGCGCGGAGATCACCCTGCCGTGGCGTGAGGACTTCAACGGTCTCGCGTACGTCCTGGCGGGCCGCGGCACGGTCGGTGCCGAGGGCCGGCCGGTCCACCTGGGCCAGACCGCCGTCTTCGGCGCGGGCGGTTCGCTGACCGTCCGCGCGGACGAGAAGCAGGACTCCCACACGCCGGACCTGGAGGTCGTGCTGCTCGGCGGGCAGCCGATCCGGGAGCCGATGGCCCACTACGGCCCGTTCGTCATGAACACCAAGGACGAGCTGATGCAGGCGTTCGAGGACTTCCAGAAGGGGCGCCTCGGCACCGTGCCGGCCGTCCACGGCATGACCGAGGCCGGACCGCAGGGCTGACCGGGGCATCCGGTCCGCAGGACCGACGGGAGCGCCGGCCGGGATGCGTTCCGGCCGGCGGACCGGGGGTGCGGACGGGTGCTCGCGCCCGTCCCCCGGTGTCACTCCTGTTCGTCCCCGGTGTCCCTTTCGTCCCCGGTGTCACTCCTGTTCGTGGAGTTCGAACCAGATGGTTTTGCTTTCGCCGCGCGGGA
Source organism: Streptomyces diversicolor (assembly GCF_057537855.1). Classification (NCBI taxonomy): domain Bacteria; kingdom Bacillati; phylum Actinomycetota; class Actinomycetes; order Kitasatosporales; family Streptomycetaceae; genus Streptomyces; species Streptomyces diversicolor. The sequence continues at coordinate 38,327 of NZ_BAAJXA010000055.1, read as the reverse complement.
CGACCCCCCATGCGTCGGCGAGCAGTTCGATCAGCAGCAGGCCGCGGCCCGCGGAGGCCAGCTCGCCGGGGCGGCGGCGGTGCGGGAGGTCGTCGCCGGCGTCGGTGACCTCCACCCGCAGCCGGCGCCGGCCCGGCTCGCCGCCGACCTCGGCGAGCAGCAGCGCGTCCGCGTCGGTGTGCACGAGTACATTGGTGACCATCTCGGAGACCAGGAGCACCGCGGAGTCGACCTGGTCGGCCGAGGCCCAGTCGTGCAGCAGTCCGCGCAGGTGCCGGCGGGCCTCGGCGATCCGCTCCGGTTCGGTCTGCGCCACGGCCAGCAGGCTGCGGCGGACCGCCGGCCGGCCGAGGGCGGCGCCGTCCGTGCCGTCCTCGGGCACCCGGTGCACAAGCAGCAGGGCGATGTCGTCCTCGCGCCGGTCGGCCAGCGGCCCGGTGGTGTGGTGGGAGGACGGCCCGTGGACCCCCTGCACCAGGGCGTCGGCGAGCGATTCCAGGTCGCCGTCGTGCGCCTCCAGGATGGTGCGGATGCGCTGCCAGCCGCTGTCCATGTCATGGCCGCCGGTCTCGATCAGACCGTCGGTGCAGATCACCATGGTCTCGCCCGGCTCCAGCACCAGGCGGGTCGTCGGATAATCGGCGTCCGGGTCGATGCCCAGCGGCAGCCCGCCCGCGGTCGGCCGTGTCATCACCGTCTTGTCCGCCATGCGCACCGCCGGGTCGGGATGCCCGGCGCGGGCGATCTCCAGGGCCCCGGACACCGGGTCGGCCTCCACGTACAGGCAGGTCGCGAAGCGCAGGTCGGCGGCGTCGTCGGTGCCGGTGGTGATGCCGTGCAGAAAGCGGGAGGCCCGGGAGAGGACCGCGTCCGGGCGGTGGCCCTCGGAGGCGTAGGCGCGCAGCGCGATCCGCAGGTGGCCCATGATCCCGGCCGCCCTCACGTCATGCCCCTGTACGTCCCCGACGACCAGCGCGTATCTGCCGCCTCCGGACGGGTCCCGGGAGCCGCCGCGGGGCAGCGGGATGATGTCGTACCAGTCGCCGCCCACCTGGAGTCCGCCGCCGGTGGGGATGTAGCGGGCGGCGACCGTCAGGCCGGGCACCTCGGGGACCGGGTCGGGCAGCATGGAGCGTTGCAGGCCGTCGGTCAGCTCCCGTTCCGAGTCGGCGGCCTCGGCCCTGGACAGCGCCTGGGCGAGCATGCGGGCCACCGTCGTCAGCACGGACCGTTCGTCGGGGGTGAAGGCGACCGGGTAGGTGAAGGCCGCCAGCCAGGCGCCCATCGTGCGGCCGCCGGCCGTCAGCGGCAGGAACGCCCAGGACCGGCGGCCGAACGGTTCGGCGAGCGGCCAGGTGACCGGGTAGCGGGTGCGGTACTGCTCCGGTGAGGACAGATAGACGGCCCGGCCGGTGCGCACCACCTCGGTGGCCGGGTAGTCGGTGTCCAGCGGCATGTGGAAGAAGGGCGCCTCGTCGCCCAGCTGCTGCCCGTGGTGGCCGATGATCGTCAGGTGGTCGCCGATCCTGGCGAACACCGCGAGACCGTCCGGTGAGAAGCCCGGCATCGACAGTCCGGCCGCGACCCGCAGCACCTCCGCGGTGGACCGGGCCTCGGCGAGCGCCCGGCCCGCGTCCAGCAGGAATGCCTCCCGGGAGCGCCGCCAGTCGCCGTGCACGGCGCGCCGGCCCGCCGGGGTACCGGGGGTCGGTTCGGTGACCTCCTGGAGGGTGCCGATCAGATCGAAGGTCTGCCGCTCGGCGTCGAAGGACGGCTTGGACCGGCTGCGTACGGTGCGTATGACCCGGCCCCGCTCGTCCATGATCCGGATCCGTACCTCGGCGAGGGTGTCCTCGGCGACGGCGAGCCGGACGACACCGGTGATCTCGTTCCAGTCGACCGGGTGCAGCCGCGCCCGGGTCTGGGCCTGGGTGAGGGTGGCCCGCTCGGCGGGCAGCCCCAGCAGCCGGGCGGACTCCGCGTCCACGGTGACCAGCCCGGTGGCGGTGTCCCAGTGCCACAGCCCGGTCGCGAGGGTGGTGAGCACGTGCTCCACCGCGGGCATGGGATCACCGGTACGCATTGCCCCACTCTAAGAAGAAGTGATCGAAAAGTGCCAGCCGTCTGGCTCCGCCGGGGCCGGGCCCCGGCCGACACCGCCGCCGGGCCGCGGTTCGACCGGTCACCGGCTCCGAAACGAGGGGGAGTCGATCTTGGCTCGCCCGGTAGGCTTGGGGAGAGTTTCACGTGAAACGAGCCCCCGATCCGCGAAGACTGGATGAACGACGATGCATCGGTACAGGTCCCACACCTGCGGCGAGCTCCGCGCCTCTGACGTCGGCACCGACGTCCGGCTGAGTGGCTGGCTGCACAATCGGCGCGACCTGGGCGGCATCCTCTTCATCGATCTGCGCGACCACTACGGCATCACCCAGCTCGTCGCCCGCCCCGGGACCGAGGCGTACGAGGCGCTGGACAAGCTCTCCAAGGAAACGGTCGTCCGGGTCGACGGCAGGGTCGTCTCGCGCGGTGCGGAGAACGTGAACCCGGACCTGCCGACCGGCGAGGTCGAGATCGAGGTCGGCGCGGTCGAGGTGCTGGGCGCGGCGGCCCCCCTCCCCTTCACCATCAACACGGAGGACGGGGTCAACGAGGAGCGGCGCCTGGAGTACCGCTTCCTGGACCTGCGCCGCGAGCGCATGCACCGCAACATCATGCTGCGTACGTCGGTCATCTCCGCGATCCGCCACAAGATGGTGGCGATGGGCTTCAACGAGATGGCGACGCCGATCCTGTCGGCCACCTCCCCCGAGGGCGCGCGTGACTTCGTCGTGCCGTCCCGGCTGCACCCGGGGAAGTTCTACGCCCTGCCGCAGGCGCCCCAGCAGTTCAAGCAGCTGCTGATGATCTCCGGCTTCGACCGCTACTTCCAGATCGCGCCCTGCTTCCGCGACGAGGACGCCCGCGCGGACCGCTCGCCGGGCGAGTTCTACCAGCTCGACGTCGAGATGAGCTTCGTCGAGCAGGAGGACGTCTTCCAGCCGATCGAGAAGCTGATGACGGAGCTGTTCGAGGAGTTCGGCGGCGGCCGTCATGTCACCTCCCCGTTCCCGCGCATCCCGTTCCGCGAGGCGATGCTCAAGTACGGCTCCGACAAGCCGGACCTGCGTGCCAAGCTGGAACTGGCCGACATCACCGATGTCTTCGAGGGCTCGGAGTTCAAGGCGTTCGCGGGCAAGCATGTGCGTGCCCTGGCGGTGCCGGACGTGGCCGCGCAGCCCCGCAAGTTCTTCGACCAGCTCGGTGACTTCGCCGTCGCGCAGGGCGCCAAGGGCCTGGCGTGGGTGCGGGTCGCCGAGGACGGGTCGCTGTCCGGCCCGATCGCGAAGTTCCTCACCGAGGAGAACGTCGCCGAGCTGACCAAGCGTCTGTCGCTTGCGGCCGGGCACGCCGTGTTCTTCGGCGCGGGCGAGTTCGACGAGGTCTCGAAGATCATGGGCGCCGTGCGGGTCGAGGCGGCCAAGCGTGCCGGGCAGTTCGAGGAGAACGTCTTCCGCTTCTGCTGGATCGTCGACTTCCCGATGTACGAGAAGGACGAGGAGACCGGCGCGATCGACTTCTCGCACAACCCGTTCTCCATGCCGCAGGGCGGCCTTGAGGCCCTGGAGACCCAGGACCCGCTGGACATCCTCGGCTGGCAGTACGACATCGTCTGCAACGGCGTCGAGCTGTCCTCCGGTGCCATCCGGAACCATGAGCCGGACATCATGCTCAAGGCATTCGAGATCGCGGGCTACGACCGCGAGACGGTGGAGGAGAAGTTCGCGGGCATGCTCCGCGCCTTCCGCTTCGGCGCCCCGCCGCACGGCGGCATCGCCCCGGGCGTCGACCGCATCGTCATGCTCCTCGCGGACGAGCCGAACATCCGCGAGACGATCTCCTTCCCGCTCAACGGCAACGCCCAGGACCTGATGATGGGCGCGCCGACCGAACTGGAGGAGCCCCGCCTGAAGGAACTCCACCTGTCGGTACGCAAGCCGCAGCCTAAGTAGGGCGCGTAGGAACGAAGGAAGACAGCACGGCGAAAGGGCTCGGAACCGGTGAAGGTTCCGAGCCCTTGTGCGTGCCGCGCCCGGCGGCCCGGCGTGCGGGGAAGGGGCGTGGCGTGGGCGTCGGCGGGGCCGACGCCCACGGGGTTACTCGGCCTCGCCGCCGAAGCGGTCCTTGTAGGTTTCCAGGTCGTCGTCCGTGAGCTTGGCGAACAGGACCGGTGGGACGGTGAAGGGGGTGCCGGCGGGGACCGCGACGAGTGCCCGGGCCTCGTCCGCGCCGACCCAGGAGGCCGTGTCGCCCGGCAGGGAGAAGGCCGCGCGCATGGCGGCCGACGCCGACGGGATGAGCGGTTCGGAGACCACCGCGTACAGGTGGATCAGGTTCATCGCCGTGCGCAGCGTGAGGGCCGCGCCGTCCTTGTCGGTCTTGATCTCCAGCCAGGGGGCCTTCTCCTCCAGGTAGGAGTTGCCCGCCGACCACAGGGCGCGCAGCGCCGCCGCGGCCTTGCGGAACTGAAGCGCCTCCATGTGCTCCTCGTACTCGGCCAGCAGACGGGCGATCTCCGTGCCGAGCTTCGACTCCGCCTCGCCGGGCTCGCCGCCCGCCGGGACCTGCTCGCCGAAGCGCTTCTTCGAGAACGACAGCACACGGTTGACGAAGTTGCCGAGGGTGTCGGCCAGGTCCTTGTTCACCGTGGCCGTGAAGTGCTCCCAGGTGAAGGACGCGTCGTCCGACTCGGGGGCGTTGGCGATCAGGAAGTAGCGCCAGTAGTCGGCCGGAAGGATCTCCAGGGCCTGGTCCGTGAAGACGCCCCGCTTCTGCGAGGTGGAGAACTTTCCGCCGTAGTACGTCAGCCAGTTGAACGCCTTGACGTAGTCGACCTTCTTCCACGGCTCGCGGACGCCGAGTTCGGTGGCCGGGAACATCACCGTGTGGAACGGGACGTTGTCCTTCGCCATGAACTCGGTGTAGCGGACGTCCGTGTCGACGTCGTACCACCACGACTTCCAGTCACGGTTCTCCGGGTCCCGGTCCGACCACTCCTTCGTCGCGCCGATGTACTCGATCGGGGCGTCGAACCAGACGTAGAAGACCTTGCCCTCCGCGGCCAGCTCCGGCCAGGTGTCGGCCGGGACCGGCACGCCCCAGTCCAGGTCGCGGGTGATCGCGCGGTCGTGCAGGCCCTCGGTCAGCCACTTGTGGGCGATGGACGACGCCAGGTGCGGCCAGTCCTTGTCATGGCGGGCCACCCACTCGCGGACCTCGCTCTCCAGCTTCGACTGGAGCAGGAAGAGATGCTTGGTCTCGCGGACCTCCAGGTCCGTGGAACCGGAGATCGCCGAGCGCGGGTTGATCAGATCGGTCGGGTCCAGCACCCGGGTGCAGTTCTCGCACTGGTCGCCGCGGGCCTTGTCGTAGCCGCAGTGGGGGCAGGTGCCCTCGACATAGCGGTCCGGCAGGAAGCGGCCGTCGGCGGGGCTGTACACCTGGCGGATCGCGCGCTCTTCGATGAAGCCGTTCTCGTTGAGCCTGCGGGCGAAGTGCTGGGTGATCTCCACGTTCTGCGCGCTGGAGCTGCGGCCGAAGTAGTCGAAGGCCAGCCCGAAGCCGTCGTAGACCGCCTTCTGGGCGTCGTGCGCCTGGGCGCAGAACTCGGCGACCGGCAGGCCCTGTTCCTTGGCGGCCAGCTCCGCGGGGGTGCCGTGCTCGTCGGTCGCGCAGATGTACAGGACCTCGTGGCCGCGCTGGCGCAGATACCGGGAGTACACGTCCGCCGGGAGCATGGACCCCACCATGTTGCCCAGGTGCTTGATCCCGTTGATGTACGGAAGGGCGCTGGTGATGAGGTGTCGAGCCATCGCGGGCTGCTCCCAAGTCGCTACGCGGGGTGACGGTCGGCCGTTTTGCGGGTCGCTTTCGTCCGTCTACGAACCTTGAAATCGTAGCCGACATGGGTGCGCCGCCCGCCTCCCGTATTACGGGGTGGAAGCGGGCGGCGCGGGGCCGGGGTGCGCCGGGCTGGGTTATGGGCGCCAGCCCGCCAGTACGCCCTCGTACAGTTCCGCGTCCGTCAGCTCGCGGGGGGTGGGGCCCGCGTGGAAGAAGGACGCGTTGCCGGTCTTCAGCTTGCGGAGGTAGTCGAACGCCTTGTTGTCGTGCTCACCGAAGGCGACGAAGGAGAAGAAGACGGACGGGTGGTTCTTCGCGGCGTCCGCGAGAGCCTGGGTCGCGGGCGTCTTGGCGTCGGGGGCGCCGTCCGTCTGGAACACGACCAGGGTGGGCGTGGTGGCCGCGGTCTTCGACTTCGCGCGGTGGGCGAGTACGGCTTCCACGGCGGCGTGGTAGCTGGTGCGGCCCATGCGGCCGAGGGTCGCGTGCACCTCGTCGATCTTGTTCTCGTGGTCGGTGAGGGTGAGGTCGGTGGTGCCGTCCACCTCCGTGGAGAAGAAGACGACGTGGACCGTGGCCTCGGGGTCGAGCTCGGCGGCGAGGGCGAGGGTCTGCTCGGCGAGGGCCTGGGCGGAGCCGTCCTTGTAGTACGGGCGCATGGAGGCGGAGCGGTCGAGTACGAGGTACAGCTTGGCTCGGGTGCCGGTGAGGTTGGCTTTGGCTAGGGCGGCCTCGGCTGCGGGTCCCTCCGGGGGTGCGGCGGCTTTCGTCTCGGCTTCGCCTTCGACGGTCGTGTTCCCACCCGCACCACCCGTGCGGGTCTCGTCGTCGGGTGCGGGTGGCCCCGCGGGGGCGTCCTCGCCGTTGGCGGCTTTCGGTTCCTCCGGGGGTGCGGTGGCTTTCGTCTCGGCTTCGCCTTCGACGGTCGTGTTCCCACCCGCACCACCCGTGCGGGTCTCGTCGTCGGGTGCGGGTGGCCCCGCGGGGGCGTCCTCGCCGTCGGCGGCCACCGGTCCCTCCGGGGCGGTGGCGGCTTCCGTCTCGGGTTCCGGTTTCGTGGCGGCCTCCGCCTGAGGCTCGGGAGCCGCCGCAACCGGCTCAGCTTCGGTCGCTTCGGCCGTCGCCGCCGGTTCCTCCGCGGCATCTTCAGCGGGCGCCGGCGTCGGCTCCGCCACCGGCTCGGCCTCGGCGGACGGCTCCGGCTCCGTCGCCGCCTCGGCATCCCCCTTCACCGAGTCCACCGCCCCGACCCCGTCGGCCAACTCAGCCGCGTCAGCCGTCGTAGCCGCGTCAGCCTCCGTGTCCACGTTCGCCGATTCGTTCGTGTCAGCCGCCGTAGGCGCGCCCGTCGGCTCAGTCGTGTCGGTTGGCGTCGTAGGGGTGGTCGGGGTTGTGATGTTGTCGAAAGCCGCTGTTACCAGGTCGTGTTCCGAGGAGGTGGCGCGGCGGGGTTCCGGGACCTGGGTGGGGGCCGGCTCCGGCTTCGGGGCGGCTTCCTGTGCCACCGGCTCCGGCTTCGGCTCGGCTTCCTGTGCCACCGGCTCCGGCTTCGGGGCGGTTTCCGGCGCCGCGGGTTCCGGTTGCGGCGCCGCAGGCTGTTGCTGCGCGGGGAGCTGGTCCGCACCCTCTGCCGCGGCCGTGTGCCCCTTGCGTGATCGGCCGAATGCGTTCCGCAGGAGAGTGAGAATGCCCATATGCGCAACCCTTCGCGTGAGTTGATGCCCGTCGATCCCTGGCCAGGACGGACACGTAAGGTTAGCGGCCCCAGATGGTGATCTTGGGCTGGGGCGAGGGTCCACGCCCCCGCACGGCGGCGCGCCCACGGCTCGCTCCCCAACGCCTTTGAGGCCAGGCGCGGTTCACTTTTCGTTCATCTGGAGGCTGTCCGCTCGCACACGCCTGCCCCTACCGTCACGCCCACACCAAGGGTTCGCAAGGGGAGAGTAAAGTGCGCAATCTGCTGCCGATCATCGGCTCGCATTCGGGCGGACGTTCCGCCATGACCTGTCGTTTCCGGTGTGGTGACGCCTGCTTCCACGAGGTGCCCAACACCAGCTCCAACGAGTACGTGGGCGATGTCATCGCCGGCGCCCTGAGCCGCCGTGGCGCGCTGCGCGCCGCCGCCGCGGTCACGGTGGCCGCCGCCGCGGGTTCCGCCGTGGTCGCCGGCGCCCCGCAGGCCGCCGCCGTGGACGCCAAGCACGGCAAGCCGGGCAAGCCGGTCAAACCCGGCAAGGCCGCGCGCGGTCTGCGGTTCGAACCGGTCGCGCCGAACACCGCCGACCAGGTCACCGTGCCCGGCGGCTACCGGCAGAACGTCGTCATCCGGTGGGGCGAGCCCATCCTGCGCGGCGCCCCCGCCTTCGACCCGGAGCGTCAGACGGCCGCCGCGCAGGCCGGTCAGTTCGGCTACAACAACGACTTCCTCGCCCTGCTGCCGGTGCCCGGCGAGCACCACCGCCAGCTGCTCGTGGCCAACCACGAGTACACGGACGAGGTCCTGATGTTCCGCGGGTACGACGCCGCCAACCCCACCCGTGAGCAGGTCGAGGTCGCCTGGGCCGCGCACGGTCTGTCGGCCGTCGTCGTGGAGGAGGACCGCAGGAGCGGCAGGCTGACCGTCGTCAACCGGCACCACCTCAACCGGCGCATCACCGCCACCAGCGAGTTCCGGCTGACCGGGCCCGCCGCCGGGTCGAGCCTGCTGAAGACCTCCGCCGACCCGACGGGCCGCAAGGTGCTCGGCACCCTCAACAACTGCTCCGGCGGCACCACCCCGTGGGGCACCACGCTGCACGGCGAGGAGAACTTCAACCAGTACTTCGCCAACGCCAACCGGGACACCGACAAGCGCTACGGCGTCGGCACCGGCGCGACGGAGCGCAAGTGGGAGCGGTTCGACAAGCGGTTCGACATCGCGCAGGAGCCCAACGAGGTGCACCGGTTCGGGTACGTCGTCGAGTTCGACCCGTACGACCCGACGTCGACCCCGCGCAAGCGGACCGCGCTCGGCCGGTTCAAGCACGAGGCGGCGACCGTGCGGATGACGTCGGACGGGCGTCCCGTCGTCTACACCGGCGACGACGAGCGGTTCGACTACTTCTACAAGTTCGTCGGCAGCAAGCGGATGCGGCACGGCAACAGCCGTTCCGCGCGCGAGCACAACCTGACGCTGCTGGACGAGGGCACCCTGTACGTCGCCAAGCTCACCGGTGACTCCCCGGCGAGCGAGATCGACGGCAGCGGCACGCTCCCCGCCGACGGCGAGTTCGACGGCAGCGGCACCTGGATCCCGCTGGCCACCGCCACCGCGCACGGCGCCGTCTCGCACGTCGAGGGCATGAGCGCGGAGGAGGTCTTCGTCTTCACGCGGCTCGCCGGTGACAAGGTGGGCGCCACGAAGATGGACCGCCCGGAGGACATCGAGCCGTCGCCGCAGTCCGGCAAGGTGTATGTCGCGCTCACCAACAACACCAACCGCGGCAAGGCCGGTTCCCCCGTCGCCGACGAGGCCAACCCGCGCACCAACAACAAGCACGGGCACATCCTCGAACTCACCGAGCGGGGCAACCGGGCCGACGCCACCTCGTTCGGCTGGTCGGTGTTCCTGGTCGCCGGTGACCCCGCCGACCCGGCCACCTACTTCGCGGGCTTCCCGAAGGACCGGGTCAGCCCGATCTCCTGCCCGGACAACGTGGCCTTCGACGCGCACGGCAACCTGTGGATCTCCACCGACGGCAACGCGCTCGGCACGCACGACGGCCTGTTCGGCGTGGCCACCAAGGGTGACCGGCGCGGTGAGCTGAAGCAGTTCCTGACCATGCCGAACGGCGCCGAGACCTGCGGTCCGATCATCCAGGAGCGCCGCGTCCTGGTCGCCGTGCAGCACCCGGGCGAGGTGGACGGCGCGTCCGTGGAGAAGCCGGCGAGCGCCTGGCCGGACGGCCCCGGCAAGATCGTGCGACCGTCGGTGGTAGCGGTATGGCGAGCGGACGGCCACGACATCGGCATCTGACAGGGGCCGTCCACAGCATGGCCGTGTGACAACTACGGCCCGCGAGACCCCCGCGCCCCCCAGCCGACAACAAACGGTCGCCTGATCAGGGGCGCGGGGAACTGCGCAAAATCCCACGACGGACCGGCAGTCGACAACGTACGGTCGTCCGTTCAGGGGCGCGGGGAACTGCGCAAAATCCCACGACGGACCCGCGGTCGACACCGCACGGTCGTCCGATCAGGGGCGCGGGGAACTGCGCAAAATCCCACGACGGACCCGCGGTCGACACCGCACGGTCGTCCGATCAGGGGCGCGGGGAACTGCGCGAAAACCCACGACGGACCCGCGGTCGACAACGCACGGTCGTCCGATCAGGGGCGCGGGGAACTGCGCAAAATCCCACGACGGACCGGCAGTCGACAACGCACGGCCGTCCGATCAGGGGCGCGGGGAACTGCGCAAAAACCCAGGACGGACCCGCAGTCGACAACGAACCGTCGGCCGATCAGGACCGCCGAGGCGGCGCAGCCCTCAGCGGGGGGACGCGATAGCCCGAGCCGCGGCCACCTCCTGACGCAACGGCTCCAGAACACCGTCCGCGGGCCCCGTGAGATCCGTACGGACCGCGATCAGCGTCGACGCCCGCCGCACACCCTCCGCCAGCTCCCCGAGCTGGCGGACCACCTGGTCGACCTCCGCGGCGGACGGCGGCGGCGCGCCGTGCCGCACCCGCACCCGCGCCGCCGTCGTGGCGTCGACGATGCGTTCCACGGCGACCACCAGCGGCCACCACGCGGCGGCGCGGCGACCGGTGGGCGGCGGTTCGGTCAGGGCGCGCTGGAACTCGGTGCGGATGACCGAGAGGTCCCGGTAGAGGCGGCGGCGCATGCGGACACCCGTGGCCGGGTCGGCGTCGGGCCGGAACGCCGACCCGACGTAGCGGGCCGTGTCCGCCACCGCGTCGGCGAGCCGGTCGCCGACGCGGGTGTGCCAGCTCTCCGGCCACAGCAGATAACCGGCGACCAGGGCGATGGCGCAGCCCAGCAGCGAGTCGAGCAGCCGCGGCAGCAGCAGGGCCGTCCCCTGGTGGTTCAGGATGTCGGAGAGCAGCAGGATCACCGGGGTGATCGCCGCGGTCTGGTAGCCGTAGCCGCGGGGCGTGAACGCGGGGATCAGCGGCGCCAGTACCACCATGACCGGCACGTCCCACCAGCCCCGCGGCACCTCGGCGAGGACGGCCGCCGCGACCAGCAGGCCCGCCACCGTGCCCAGCGCGCGCAGCAGCGCGCGGGAGAAGACCGAGCCGAAGTCGGGTTTGAGGACGAAGGTGATGGTGAGGGCGACCCAGTAGGAGCGGGGCACCGGCAGGATCGACACCAGCACCTGGGCAAGGCCGATGCACAGGGCAAGCCGCAGGCCGTAGCGCCAGGAGTTGGCGGACAGGGTGACGTTGCGGGCGGCCCGTGCGGTGCGGACGCGCAGCGCGGCGGGGCCGCCGGGGCGGTCGTCGATGCCGCGCGGGTCCATGTCGGGGGCGGCCACGACGGCGGCGGCGTGCCGCAGGGCGTGGTCGACGGCGCGTGCGGTCTCGCCGGCCGGTTCCGGCAGGGCCGGGCCCGCCGGTGCGGGGGCCGCGCCGGCCACGGCGTCGGCGAGGTGGCGGACCGCCGCGGGGATCTGCGGCGGCAGCGGTCCGCCGGCCAGGTGGGCGGCGGGTGTCGCCTCGACGACGGGGGTGATCGCGTTCAACTGGGCGAGCAGCCGGGTCAGTTCGCGGCTGCGGCCGTGGTGCCGGGCGCGCCGGGCGAGGATCAGGTCGTACGACTGGTTCAGGGACTGGGTGACCGTGCGGCGGGCGTCGTCGTACTCCTCGGTGCGGTCGGTGCCGGACACGGCGAGCAGCGCGGCGACCGCCCGGTACGACTGCGCGACGGCCGTCCGCTCGGGCACGCCGGAGCGCAGCGGCCAGGAGAGCAGGGCGAGCAGCAGGACGAGCAGCCCGCCGCCGGTCATCAGCACCGGGGCCAGCCACCAGGGCGGGGGCAGCGGAAGTCCGGCGCCGACCACGGCGTTCAGGAGCAGCAGCAGTCCCGATACGGAGGCCACCGCGCCGATCGTCGAGATCATCCCGGAGACCAGCGCGACGACGGTGAGGACGCCGACCGCGAGCCAGCCGTGGCCGTGCACGGCCGAGCCGAGGGCGACGCCGACGGCACCGAAGAGCTGCGGTACGGCGATGTTGAGTATCCGCAGGTGGTAGGCGTCGGCGGTGTCGCCGATGACGCCGGACAGGGCGCCCATGGCGGCGAGCGCGCCGTAGGCGGGGTGGCCGGTGGCGAGTCCCAGGGCCAGCGGCAGGGCCATGGCGAGGGCCGCGCGGACCATGGCGGGCCGGTTGACGGGCGCGCGCTGCGGTCGCAGGTTCCGCACCAGCCAGTCGGGAGGGGTGAGGCTGATGGGGAACTCGCGGGACATGCGCCCATTATGTCCAGGTCATGCCCGCTCACCCCGGCCGGCCCCTGACCCGGCCTCGGTACCGGCGGGCTCGACTTCCGGTGCCGGGCGCCTGCCTGGTCTGCGGTGCGCGGCGGTCGGTCAGGCTCCGGGGGTGGCGGTGGGGCCTCCTGGTGGCCAGCCCGCTCCGATGCCGGCCTCGGGCTGGACGGGCTCGTCGTCGAATTCGGGGGGCCGCTGCGACGGGGCGGCATCCTGGCGGACGGGCACGGCACGGGCGCGAGGGGGCAGCGCGCGTACGTTCCGGGTCAGCCAGGTGACCACGGCCACCGTGAGGCCGAGGCCGAGCAGCAGCCAGGAGACCGTGCGCAGGGTGGCCGTGAGGGCGTCGTAGACGGCGCCTGCGGCCGGCTGGGGGACGTCGGCGGGCAGGTCGGCGAGGGTGAGGCGGCGGCCGATGGCGAGGGCGACGCCGAGCAGGGCGCCGCCGAGGGCCGTACCGAGCGCGGTCGCGGTGATCGCGCGCCGGCGGTGGACGGCGAGGGCGATGCCCGCGACGGCGAAGACGACGGCCGCCACGGGGAGCCAGAAGCCGGCGACTTCGAGCACGTGGTATCCCTTCCGGAGCGGAGCCAGTTCGTTGGCGGGCAGGACGGCGAACGCGGTGTGCTCGACCGGGATCCGGTCGGCGAGCGGCATGTGGTCCTCGGCGAGTTGCCGTTTGACCTGGGCGGTGACGGGCGCGAGGTCGACGGTGACCGGCTGTTCGAGCAGGTCGTCCTCGGCGTCCTCGTCGCGCAGCGCGCGCAGTACGGCGTCGTGGGTGGCGCGGTTGCCCTCGTCCCAGGCGAGTCGGAAGGCGCGGGTCTGGGTGAAGGAGTGCACCGCGTCGTGCACGAAGGGCCCGACGGCGCCCCGCACCGGGCTGACGTCGAACTTCTGGTCGACCTCGCGCATGATTCCGGCCCCGACGGTGTCCGCGACCGCGTCACGCACGTCCGGGTCGGCGGCGAGCGGTGCCATCGTCGTGACGTAGCGGCCGGTGTCGGTGAGACCGTACGCCGCCCAGGCCGCCAGCGCGCCGAACGGCACGAGCAGGCAGGCCAGACCGATCAGCGCCACCGACAGGGCGCTCCTGAGACGTGGAGGCACCCTCCCAGCCAACGGCCTCCGGCCCCGAACGGCGACCGCTATGGCTGCAATCGGGTGGAATGCGGACCGTATTCAACCCGCCACCACCAACGGTCCCCGCTGTGGGGCCCCGACAGCGGCACCGCCCCGCGTGCGGTGACGATCCCGATCGGGTCGGCGGTCCCGGCCGCACCGCGCCGCCGCGGCTTCGGCAGCGCTTGCCGGCCACCGGCCCGGCCCCGGTGGAGCCACCGGCCTCGGCGGCGGCACGGAGCCGCGCCCGGTGGCGGTGCCGGCGCACAGCGGTCCCGGCGCACAGCGGTCCCGGCGCACAGCGGTCCCGGCGCACAGCGGTCCCGGCGCGCGGCGGTCCCGGCCGCGGCCTCGCTGGGTGGTGGCCTTCGCCCGGTGTGGCCTCGCTCGGTGGCGGCCCCGCCGGGTGGTGGCCGTTGCTCGGTGGTGGCCCCGCTCGGCCGCGGCCTCGCCCGGTGGCGGCTTCGGCCGGTGGTCGCCTCCGCCTCACATCCCCGTTCCGGCCCCGTGCCGGAGGCGGGGTCAGCGGATTCTGTGGCCCTCCGCGTCCTCGTGGGTGTAGTAGCGGTAGAAGATCACGATGAAGATCACCGCGGCGACGGCCAGTGACATGCCGGTCGAGCGCAGCGCGGTCTCCCCGGACTGGCTGTACAGGAAGCCGAACGCGATGCCGCCGAACGCGGTCCACAGCAGCGCGTGCACCTCCCGCCGCATCCGCGGGGCCAACGCCTGCACGCCCAGGTACACCAGGACGAACACCAGCGCGGTCACGAAGCCGAACAGCAGGTTCCAGCCGGTGACGGGCCCGCCGTCGCGCCGGTTGGCCGCGGCCCAGTAGCCGTAGAGCAGCCCGAGCAGGACGGGGAACGCCAGCCGGGCCACCGCGTGGGTGCGCTCGTCGAAGACATCGGGTGTCCGGCGCTCGCGGGGCACGCCCCCGGACGCGGGTGCCGCATGAGCCATGAGAGCACTCCTCTCTCTCTTCTCTCTCTTCACCCCGAGGACACGCCCCCGGGGTTTCGCCCCGGGTTTCCCCCGGCTTCCAGCGCACACCTGGGGTCCGGCGGTGGCAAGTCGTGCGGCTCGGGTGCCCGGATGCGGGTGGTGCGCAGCCGTGCTTGTCTGAAGTCCATGAAGGGCGGGCCGCATGCCGTGACCGGCGACGACGAGGCCCCGCCGCGGCAACTGCTGCGGATTCACGGGCTCGGCGTCTCGTGGGTGGTGCCGCTCCTGCTGCTCGGCCTGATCGTCGTGGTCGACGTCAACACCACCGAGAAGTTCCGCATCATCTCCTGGATCGTCCTCGTACCGGGCACGGCCGCCGCGATCTGCGGGGTGTGGACCACGGCCGGGTTCGGGGTGCTCTCGCTGCTGGCGTACTTCCTCGTGGACGCCGCCTGGCCGAGCCACTACCAGGCCGGCCTGCCCGACTTCGTCCTGATCGCCCTCGGCGGGGTCCTCGCCACCCTGGCGTGCGCGGTCCGGCTGCGCACCGAACGCCTCATGCTGCACATGCGGGACGCCGTCGACACGACCCGCCGCACCGTGCTGCGCCAGCTGCCGCCGGCCTGGGCCGGCCTGGAGAACGCGGCCGTCTATCTGTCCGCGGACACGGACGCCCGCGTCGGCGGCGACTTCTACGACATCCAGCCCGGCCCCTACGGCCCCCGTGTCTTCGTCGGCGACGTCCAGGGCAAGGGCCTGGGCGCGGTGTCCACGGCCGTCGCACTGCTCGGCACCTTCCGGGAGGCCGCGTACCACGAGCGGGACCTCGCGGCCGTGGCCGCACTCCTGGAGACCCGGATGCTGCGCCACCGCCGGTACACGGCCGACCTGGGCCGCAAGGAGAGCGACCGGTTCGCCACCGCCGTACTGGTCGGCTTCCCCGTCCGCGAGTCGGGCTTCGTGGAGATCGTCAACTTCGGTCACGAGCCGCCGATGGCGGTCGCCCCCGGCGGGGTGCGGCTGCTCCCGCCCGGCGACGGCCTGCCGCTCGGCATGGGCGAGTTCGCGGACGGACCGCCGCGGGCGCACCGGGTGGCGCTGGGCGCCGGGGAGACCCTGCTGCTCGTCACCGACGGGGTGACCGAGGCCAGGGACGGGACCGGTGGGTTCTATCCGCTGGCGAAGGAGGTGATCCGGGCGGTGGCCGCGGACCCGCGCACGGCCGAGCCGGCCCGGCTGGTGGCCCTGGTGCGGGCCGGCACGCTCCGCCACACCGGTGGTCATCTCGCGGACGACACCACGGTTTTCGCGGTACGGCGGGTGATGGGCTGGACCCCCGCCGAGATTCCCGTACGGGGACGTTTGCGCTCCTGAGGCCCTTCTGCGCACCAGCAGCGGTTACCGTGCTGCCCTAGGTGATCGACAGGGGAGGGACGATGCCCGGAACCGTGCTGCTGCTCGCGGCCTCGCCGATGGGCCGGGGCCGCCTGGTCGACGCGGCGTCCGTGCTCCCTGTCCTCGCGGCCGTCGCACCCGATGTGCTGGCGGGCACGGACACCGCGAACGTGGTCGAACTCGCCGATCCGCTGGACCCGCAGGCCGTACTGACCCGGCTGCGCGCCGCCGCGGCGGCCCCCGGCCCGCTGACCGTGTTCGTCACCGGCCAGCTCCAGCTCGACCGGCGCCAGCGCCTGCCGCATCTGGCGCTGGCCCGCACCACCGCGGCGACCGTCCGCTACACCGCCTTCCCCTGGCACTGGATCCGCGAGGAGCTGCGGCTGCGGCCGTCCGGCGCGACCACCCTCGTCGTCGATCTGCACGCGGACGCCGAAACCTGGCAGCACCTGCACAGCACGCCGCTCGACTCGGGCCGCAACAACCCGGTCTACGGCCGGATAGCGCCGCCACCGGCCCGCCGCACCGTCGCCGTGCCGTCGTACATGAAGGCGGTGGCGACGGTGCTGCGCAGTGGGCGCCGGCCGCCGCTGGAGCAGTTGCACCAGCAGGTGGTGGCCCGGCTGGGCGAGGAGGCGGCCGGCAACATCCTGCTGGCCGCGCCCGCACCGGCGGGCGGTGATCCGCACGCCGCGATCGCCGCCGCCGTGCAGGCGGGCCGGCACGCCGAGGCGGACGCGCTGGCCGCGCGGTGGGAGCAGGCCGCGGTGCGCGCGCACGGCCCGGGTGCCGAGGACGCGCTGCACTGGGCCGAGGTCCGCGCGGACCTCGCGATGTTCGCGGGCGACGCGGTGCGCAGCTGCCGCACCTGGCTGACCGTGGCCGGGGCCCGGCTGGCCGCCGGGCAGCCCGCCGACGCGCCCGCGGTGGAGGCGGCCGTGGACCGGGCGCACCACCAGTGGGGCCGCATCGCCGACGCGGCCCACGCCCGGGAACTCGGCCCCACGCTCGCGGACCTGCGCCGCCGCGTCCCGGGCCGCAGACAGGGCGCCCTTGACCATGTCCAGCAGCATCTCCAACAACTGCAGGCGACCCGGTAACGGCCTCGGCCCGGCGTCACCGTCCGCCGGGCGCGGGGCCCTTGGAGCATGATCACGCCATTTTGGGCACCCTTGCGTTCCTTGAGCACCCTTTGATCAGGGTGTTCGAGATCGGAAGGCCCCTGTCCAACCCGGCCCATCGGCCATACCCGCTCGTCCGGGTTTTTCCGCACCCCACGCAACCAAAGATCAACCTGACACTTCGTTCACGGTTTTCACACAAGGGGTGCACAGTGTTCTTACAGGTGCGAAGAGCGATCATCGCCCTGCTGTCCTTGGCCTTGTTGGCCATCGCGGGCGTCTTACCGGCCTCGGCTCTCCCGAGTCGATCCGCCTCCGCTCAGAGCCTGGTTCAACAGCCCACTGCACGTACGGCAGCGGACCTTCCCAAGCCGCCCAAGGCGATGACCCTGGCCGAGCGGCGCAAGCAAGTGAAGCAGGGGCGGGACGAACTGTCCCCCATGCGCGGCTATGCGCATCGATCCGCAGACAAGCCGAAGGGCAAGCCGCACGGCCACCCTGACCGGGATGCCGCCAAGAGTGGTCCCGCCGCGCAGGAAACCGTGACGACGCTCGCAGCGGCGCCCCCGGATCCGGCCTGGGTGACGGCCTACGCGACCGCGTATCCCGCCTACCTGTCGATCGGCGGTCAGCTGAAGTTCTCCTCGGGCACCGCCTCCTCGTACTCCGGGCTCTGGCTCTACGTGATGGACGAGGCCGGCAATTTCGTCTACGACCAGGAAATCAGCAAGGCCACCGGCGATCCGACGGGTAAGTTCCTGGAGAACGGGGCCTGGTGTTACGGCTGGTGGGCGGGCAACTCCTACCCGGCGGACCAGTGCTTCTGGTGGAGTTCGAACCAACTGGGGGGCCATCTCCAGGACGGCAAGAAGTACTACGCCTGGATCTTCCTGAAGGGCACGGACGGCACCTGGAGTTCCAACGGAGCCACCTCCTCACTGGTGGAGGCGTTCTACACGCCGGGTATCCCCGGTGCTCAGGCGGGCCTCTGCACCTGCTACGCACAGGCGCACCGTGCGGACCCGGTCAGCACGGCCACCGGAATGTTCTTCGAGCAGCTCACCGACGCCCAGATGGCCGGCGTCGGCAAGCAGCTGTCCCTGGAGCGCACCTACCGCTCCGACTCCACCACGACGGGGCTGCTTGGCCGCGGCTGGGCGACGCCGTTCGACTCGAAGCTGACGATCGCCGGCAGCACGGTGACGTACCAGGCAGACGACGGTGCGAAGTTCGTCTTCACGCAGGCGAGCGACGGCACGTACACCGCTCCGGCAGGTTCGGCCGCGAAGCTGGTCAAAGGCAGCAGCACCTACACCCTCACCACCCTCGACCACACCAAGCGCACGTTCAACGGTACGGGTCAACTGACGTCGGTGGTCGACAAGGCGGGTCAGGGACTGACCCTGACCTACACCTCCGGCAAGCTGACCTCGGTCAAGGACGCCGCCGGCCGCACCACCAACTTCACGCTGAACACCGACGGCTTGATCACCAAGGTGGCCCTTCCGGACTCCACGTCGGTCTCCTACGGCTACACAAGCGGCCTGCTGACCTCGGTCACGGATCCGGCAGGCAAGACCTCCTCGTACGCGTACAACACGGACAAGCGGCTGTCCTCGTACACCGATCCGGCCGGTGGCAAGGTCTCCAACACGTATGACACGAACGGCCGGATCAAGTCCCAGACCGACCAGAACGACAAGACCACGAACTTCACCTGGGACGGCAGCCGCGAGTCGCACACCACGGCCCCCGACGGCGGGGTATGGACGGATGTCTACTCGGGCAACGTGCTGCTGGAGAGCATCGACCCGTACGGCAAGACCGTCTCCTACGACTACGACCGGCACCTGCGCCCGGTCGACATCACCGACCAGCGTGGCAACACCACGTCGATGACATACGACAGCGCTGGGCACATGCTCTCCCGCAGTTCCCCGTCTTCGCTCGGCTACTCCGAGAGCTGGACCTACGACACCGCGGGCAACATCCTCAGCCACACCGACGGCCGCACGTACAAGACGCAGTACGGGTACAACACGGCCAACCAGCTGATCTCCAGCACCGATCCGCTCGGCGGGAGGACGACGTACACGTACACGGCGCAAGGCGCCCTGCAGACCGTCACCACGCCGCGCGGGAACAAGACGACATACGGCTACGACGCGGCCGGCAACCGGACGTCGGTAACGAGCCCGTTGGGTGAGAAGACCACCTTCACCTACGACGCCGCAGGCCGCATGCTGTCCATGACCAGCCCGCGCGGCAATGTCTCCGGCGCCGACCCGGCCTCCTACACCACCAAGTACGCCTACGACGGGCGCGGGGTGCTGAAGTCCGCCACCGACCCGCTGGGACGCACCACCGGCTACGAGTACAACGGCGCCGAGCAGTTGACGTCCGTCAAGAACCCGGCGGGCAGTGTCACCCGCTACGAGTACGACGACGCCGGCAACCTCACCAAGACCACAGACGCGGCCGGAGAGTCGGTCACCCGGACCTTCGACGCATACGGCAATGTCACCTCGGAGACCGACCCGCTGGGCAACAAGACGACCTGGAAGTACGACAAGCTCGGTCGGCTGATCAGCGCTGTCTCCGCGCGCGGCAACGTCTCCGGAGCCAACCCGGCCGCTTACACGACGAGTTACGCGTACGACGCCGCCGGCAACCGCACGAAGGTCACCGATCCGAGCGGAGCGTCGGTAACCACCGAGTACGACGCCGTGAACCGGCCCGTCAAAGTCACCGACGCGCTGAACAAGTCGACCCTCTACGAGTACGACGCCAATGACAACGTCACGAAGGTCACCGACCCGCTCACCAAGACCGTCTTGTCGGCCTACGACAAGAACAACCGGCTGAGCAGCACCACCGACCAACTCGGCAGAAAGACCACCTACGCCTACGACGCCGACGGAAACATGCTCAGCAGCACATCACCGCTGGGCAACAAGGAGAGCAGGACCTACGACGCCGACGGCCGGCTGAGCTCGTCCACCGACCCCCGGGGCAACGCACCCGGAGCCAGTCCGGACGAGTACACCACCTGGTACGAGTACAACGCCGACGGCTACCAGAAGACGGTCATCGACTCCTACGGCGCGACCTCGTACACCTACTACGACGCGAACGGGAACACCACCCGGGTCGACGACCCCGACGGCCGGGTCACCACCTACCGCTACGACGATCTCGACCGGCTGACCAAGGTGAACGCCTTCGATGGCGGCACCACTTCGTACACGTACGACGCGGTCGGCAACGTCAAAGAGCGCACCGACGCGAACAACCACACCACCACCTACGGCTATGACGCGGCCCACCGTCCGGCATCCGTCACCGACCCCCTGAACCGCGTGACCTCGTACGCGTACGACGCGGACGGCAATCGGATCCGTACGACCACCCCGCGTGGCACGACCACCCTCACCTACGATGCGCGGAACCTGCTCTCCAAGACCGACTACTCCGATTCCACGCCGGACGTCACCTACGGTTATGACGCCGCCGGTCGGCTCACCTCACGCGCCAACAGCTCCCTCTCCGAGGACTTCGTCTACGACGCGGCCGGCAACCTCAAGAAGACCCGCGGCTTCTCCTACACCTACGACGCCGCAGGCCAGCTCCTCACCCGAACCCTCGCCGACGGCAACACCGTCAGCTACACCTACGACGGCGACGGCCGCACCACGACGATGGCGGCCGACTCCACCACCACCAAGTACGCCTACGACGCGGCGGGGAACCTCACCCTCACCACCCTGCCGAACACCGAGACCGAGAGCCGCACCTACGATCGCGACGGCCGCCTGACCGCAGTCACCTCCGCGAAGGCCGGCGCCACCGTCACCAGCACCTCCCGCGGTCTGTCCCCCGGCGGCCTGCCGATCAGCGTCTACGTCTCGCGCGCCGGTGTGGGAGGAGGCGGCTGGGACCTGACCTACGACGGCGTCGGCCGCCTGACGTCCAGTTGCGCCCCGCAGCCCACCGATGTGGGATGCCCCGCCTCCCGCGCCACCACGTACACCTACGACGAGGTCGGCAACCGGCTCACCTCGACGCTCGGCACGACGACCACAAGCTACAGCTACGACGCCGCCGACCAGCTGACGTCCACCACCACCGGCAGCACGACAACCGCCTACGCGTACGACGGCGAGGGCAACCAGACCAAGGCCGGCGCCGACACCTACACCTACGACCTGGCCGGACAGATCTCGGCCGCCACCGTCGCAGGCACCGACTACACCTACACCCACGATGCCGGCGGCAACCAGCTCACCGCCGGTAAGGCCGGATCGGTCCTCAACCGCACCGAGTGGGACCCCAACGCTCCGTTACCGATGCTGGCCACCGAGTACGACAGCGTGGGAGCGGTCAAGCAGTCCTACCGCTACGATCCGCTCGGCCAGCCCGCCGCCACGAAGTCCGGCTCCGGCGCCCTCTTCTACTACCACCACGACACCCAGGGCTCCCCGGTCGACGTCACCGGCAGCACCGGCACCCTCTATCAGCGCTGGACCTACGACCCCTACGGCACCCGCAGTCTCAACACCGTCACCAGCGGAGCCCCTGCCGGCACCCCGTCCTACACGGGCGCCCGGCACGAGACCACCACCGGCAATCTCGATCTGCACGCCCGGCAGTACGACACCGCTACCGGCCGCTTCAACCGCCCCGACCCGGCCACCCGCGACCTGTCCACGCCGTACGTCTCGGCATACGCCTACGCCGACGACGCCCCCACCCTGTACACCGACCGGAGCGGCCTGACACCCGTGCCGGGCGACAACGGCAACGGCAAGGTCGACAGCCTCGGCGAAGGCCTGAAGATCTTCGGTGACGGTTTCCTCCAGGGTCTGAAGGCCCCCTTCGAATTCCTCGGCGACGCCCATGACGCGGTCACCGGCCAGAACGGCGGCGCCGGCGCTTTCCTCGACAAGTACCTCCCGGTCCGTCCCGCCTACCGGCTCTACCGCGCCGAGAACATGCTCCGTCAACAGGGCTGCGACGCGCTCGCAGATCTGTACGCCGACGCAGCGGACGAACTCGCTCAGCAACTGGCTGCCACCGGAGTCGGAGGACTCACAGGATGGCGGCGGAGTGTGTACGAGTCCGAGACATCTGTTCTCGGTTCCGAAGGGCTGCCGGGGAAGTCCAAGTCCACTGGCGGAAGCCTCTTCTACCACGGGTCCGACGTGAAGTCGCTGGTCGATATCCTCAACAACGGACTAGACGCGACCAAGGCGGCCGCAGGATACACTGACGGGCCGGGAGGTTTCTTCGTCGCCACTCATTTCTACGATGCTGAATTCTTCGCCATCCGAAAGGGGCGGGGTGGAATCATCAAGGTCAAGATCAAGGACAGCGCGATGAGCAGGCTTGAGGAGGCCGGAGCCGTCACCCGGAAGATTCCGAAGTCTCCGAGTTCGCCGAATTTCCAGGGGTATGAGTTCCATATTCCTTCATCGGCGTTCGATCTCTTCAATCAGCTGAGGCGGAGTGGTGACATTGAGATATCACCCTGATGACATCGCTGAAATCGACGTCATGGATTACCTGATGAGGAATGAGAGCCGGTTCTTCTGCTCAGGTGTCTATGACGGGGTCGAGTTGGCGGGAATGATCGCTACCGAGGCGGTGATTCTGGGTGCCGTGAAAGTACAGATCCAGTCTGACGGGGAATGGCTTACCGTGTCCGCGGATCGGGACTGGCTGGAAACCTGTGAGTACGAGGCGTTCCACGCGGTCACACCGTTCCCGGAAGCCGGAGCCAACAGCATGCTGGCAGAGGTTCTGGCCTTCGCCTTTTCGGTGGGTGTGACTACTGCCACGCGCAACGGGACGAAGGTGATTAAAGGGAGAGGTGCCTCTCCTGCAGGCCCGGTTGGTCAAGACACAGCCAGGCAAGTTTCCTTCAGCCGCCAGCGCGAAATCTGAACCCTCGAAGGAGTGAGTACGCGGCCGCATGACTACGCCTGGCGCATGCGGCCGTGCACGCCTGGCACGCGCCTTCTGGGCGATGTCATACAGCACGGCCGGAGACAAGGCTGGCGAACCGGCCCTCGGCGGCGACGCGGGAGTCATGGAGATAGCGGGTGTGCTCGTGCCGGTCGGCGGCGACGGAGACGACCTCAGGATGATGAGCGGATCGATCACGGTGAGCAGGGACACTCACTCTGCTCAGCGAGATCCTCAAACCCAACATGGGCCCGGTCCATCTGGCGATCTGCCGGAAGCACTGCGACCCACGGCGCTGAGGAGCACCACATGACGTACTACCCCGACCTCTCCCTGTACTCCTACTGTCAGTCGTCGCGCGACATGCTTAATGTCGGATGGCTTTCGACGCAGCACCCGTACCCCAAGGGAGTCGTCGACGACCGCGTGGTAACCGCTCTGAAGACCCTCTCCATCGACTACGAGAATCAGATGCGTGGCATCCACTTCTGTGAGTTCTGCGATGCCGACCGACCTGTCGTTTTCGGGGGGCCGACCGGAGAGATGAAAGTCTGGCTCGGTTCAGCGGAAATCCGTGTAGAAGGAGAGGATGGAACCTGCTACGCCGCGCCGAACCTGGTGATCCACTACATCACGGAGCATCAATACTGCCCGCCTGAGGAGTTCTGCCGGGCGGCAGTGCGGGCCGTGGGGTTCGAAACGGCCGGGGAACTGACACTGGCCGAGTAGCGTAACCGTTTTCCTCCTGGCTCGGGTGGCACACCTTCGGCAGGCGGAAGCGGGCAGCCATCACGGCCTTCTGCCGGTTATGTGTAGCCTGAGGGCTGCGTGGGCCGAGGGCGCCACAGACGAGAGAGCCGGCTCTTCCGCTCAGGTGCGTGCCGTTCTTCATCATTCACCCGTTTTGGGCGGGGGAACGCGCCGGGTGGTGGCGTAGCGGCCCGGGGGGAGGCCGGTGGTGCGGCGGAAGGCGTTGCTGAAGGCGCTCGCCGATCCGTATCCCACGGCGTGGGCGATCTTGGTGAGGGTCTGGTCGCCGCGGAGGAGCGCGTCCTTGGCCAGGGCCATGCGCCAGGCCAGCAGATAGTCCATGGGTGTGGTGCCGACCCGCTCGGTGAAGCGTTCCGCGAACACCGAGCGCGACATGTGCGCCGTCGCCGCCAGTTCGGCCACGGTCCACGGACGGCGGACGTCGGCGTGCAGGGCGTGCAGCGCGGCTGAGATCTGCGGGTCGGCCAAGCCGCTGAGCAGGCCCTCGGAATGGATTCCCGGACCCGAAGTGCCATGGCCGCGCAGTGCCTCGACGAGCATGACCTCGACCAGGCGCGGCAGGACGTAGCCGGTGCCGGGACGGTCCGAGGCGGCCTCGTCGGCGATCAGGTCGAGGAGATGCGAGATGCGTCCGGTGCCGGGGTCCGTGCCCCGGCAGTGGATCCTGCCCGGCATCAGGGCGCGCAGCAGGTGGCCGTTGGGCGCGTCGATCTGGAAGTGGCCGCCGACCAGTTGGCAGGTGGGCCCGGCTCCGGCGCCGACGGTGACCGCGTTGTCGGGGGCCTGGGCCATCAGCGCCTCACCGTCCATGGGTGGGGTGTCCGGGTCGCCGGCGAAGGTGAAGGCGGACGACGGTCCGGAGAGCAGGAGGAAGTCTCCCTGGGCCAGTTCGAGTGCGGGGCCGCAGCCGAGGAGGAGACAGTGGCCGCGTGTCACCGTCCCGAAGGTGATGTCGCCGTTGGCGGGGAACCGGATCGCCCACCGGTCAGCGCCCTCGATCCGTTTCCACAGGACCGCATGAGGGCGGATCAGGCGCATCAGGTCGGCCAGAGGGTCGGTCATGTCGGACGCTCGCTCATCATCGACGGACTATCGATGATAGACAGTCCTGCGGTGTCGCCGCACCCTGGAGACATGACTGATCAACAGCGCAAGACGGTTCTGGTGACGGGCGGCTCATCCGGTTTCGGCAGGGCGGCGCTCGCGTCGTTCCTGGCGCAGGGGTGGAACGTGGCCGCCACCGCGAGGCGCCCTGAGGCCCGGCGGTCGGCGGAACCCGCCGAGAACCTGCTGGTCTGCGCCATGGACGTACGGGATGCCGACTCCGTCACCGCCGCGGTCGAGCGGACGGTCGAGCGGTTCGGCCGGCTGGACTGCGTGGTCAACAACGCGGGGGCCGGGCTGTTCTCGGTCTTCGAGGCCACACCCATGGCGGCCGTGAGGGACCTGTTCGAGACCAATGTCTTCGGCATGATGCGGGTCACCCAGGCGGCGCTGCCGTACTTCGCGGCGCGGGGCGGGGGCCGTGTGGTCAATGTGTCCTCGGGCTCCGGCATCGTGCCCGAGCCGCTGATGTCGGTCTATGCCGCGACCAAGTTCGCCGTCGAGGGCTTCACCGAATCCCTCCGCCATGAACTCGCCCTCCGCAATGTCGTGGTCAAGCTTGTCGAGCCGGGCCTGGTGCCGGACACCAACTTCGTCCAGCGCACGGCCGAGACCTCCCAGGCGGTGCCCGTCCCGCCCGCCTACGAAGGCTACGTACGCCGCGTCATGGCCCGGTTTCAGCAGGATTCTCCCTACCGGCTGGCAACGGAGAGCACGGTGGCCGACGCCATCGTCACCGCGGCCTCGGACGACACGACGCGGCTTCGCTATGTGGTCGGCGAGGACACCGAGGTGGCGGCGGCGATGCGCCGCGAGACCTCGGAGAAGGAGTACGACGCCTGGGCGCTGTCGAAGTACTCCGTCGGCTGACGGCGTCATATACACCGTCGGCTGACGGCACAGGGTCATGTACTCCGTCGGCTGACGGCGCAGGGCCATGCGGTCGCGGCTCACTTGCCGGCCGGCGTGACGAGGACGGGGACCGACATGGCGAGCACGTCGTTGATGCCGTGGACGACGACGCCGGGCAACATCGAGCCGGTGCGCCGCGGCAGCAGCGCGTTGGTGGCGCCGCAGCTCACTTGAAACGTGGTGCATCCGCGTGTCCTGCCTCACCATCGAGGCCGCTGGGCAACCCTTCCGGTGCTGACGTCCTCTCCTTGAGATGAAGATCCTGAAAAGGCGGCATCACCTGCTCATACTCATGACCCTGGCCGTGGTGACGGCCGTGACGGTGACCGTCGTCATGGTCATCCAGGCGTACACGATGGACACGCTCTCCCCGCGCGAAGAACGCGACAGGGCCCCGTCGGGAGCACCCGTACCGTCGGGGCAGCCGGACTGCCGGAAGGCCAGGTGCATCGCGCTCACCTTCGACGGCAACCCGGGCGAACCCACCGACCGGCTGATGGACCTCCTGAAGGAGTACGAGGCGCCGTCGACGTTCTTCCTTGAGGGCCGGCGCATCCACAGCTTCCCGGATGTGGTGCGCCGGATCGCCGAGGACGGCCACGAGATCGGGGACCACACCTGGACGCACGCGGTGCTGACCGATGTCTCCGATGCGCAGATCCGCGACGAGCTGCGCCGCACGGCACGGGCCGTCTCCGCCCTCACCGGCAGCGAGCCGACGCTGATGCGCCCGCCCCAGGGCCGTACCGACGACCGTGTCTCCAAGGTCTCGAAGGAACTGGGGATGGCGCAGGTGCTGTGGACGGTGACCGCGAAGGACTACGAGACGAACGACACCGCGCTGATCACCGAGCGGGTGCTCGACGGCGCCGGCCGCGACGGGATCATCCTGCTCCACCCGCTGCACAAGGGCACCGTGCCCGCCATGCCGTCCATCCTGAAGGCGCTCAGCAAGCAGGGTTACACCTTCGTGACCGTCTCCCAGCTGCTCGCCCCGGCCAAGCCCGAGCCGGGCAAGATCTACAAATGACCGGCTGGGCGACCATCTCAGGCCGAGCCGGGCACCTGGCACACGATCAGGACGGCGGGCCGTGCCTGTCGCAGCCACACCCAGGACCGGGTCACGTCGACTGCTCCGCTCTGGAGGGCATCTGTGGTGTCGGTGGCGTGGGGCGTCTTCGGGGGAGCGTACGGGACACGCGGGCGCCCGCGCCGCGCAGGAGTGCGGTGGGGAGGAAGATCGCGTCGGCCGCGATCATCGCCAGTGCGAAGAACGGCAGGCCGAGGACGATTCCGATGCCCGCGTGCATGGACATCATGATCGCGACCATGATGGTTCTCAGGCGGCTGTTGAAAAGGGTGAAGGGAAAGGCGACTTCGACGATCACCGTGCCGTAGGTCAGCAGCAGGACGACCAGACTGTTGCGGGCGATGGCGTGGGACACCGCGGGCCACGGGGTGACGTCGCCGGTGTGCAGCACGTAGTAGAGCGCCGTTCCGTCCTGCCAGAAGGAGCCCTGGATCTTGTACCAGCCGGAGGCCGCGTAGATCAGGCACACCTGGGCCGCGATGACGAACATCGCGCCCGCGTGCACCACGTTGCCGACCATCTCCATGACGGCGCGGGGCTCTCCGGGGCAGTGGCGCCGCACCAGCCACCACGCCAGTTGCACGAGGGCGAAGCCCCACAGCAACAGCGCCCAGCCGGTGGCCAGTTCACCCAGCCCGGTGGCCACCGCGAGCACGGCGGTGAGGAAGACCCACAGCACGATCCCCACCACGTCCCGGTCACCGTCGCGGCCGTGTGCGGCCCGTCGCGCGTCCAGCGACCAGACCCGGCCGCAGCGGGTGAACACCAGGTAGATCGCCATGAGATGGAGGACGTTGTCGCCGCCGTCCCCCATGAAGGGGTTGCGGTTCTGCAGCGCCAGCACACCGATCATGAAGAGCAGCGAGGCGGTACGGGTACGCCACCCGAGGAGCAGCATCACCGACGCGGCGATCCCCGCCCCGTAGACGATCTCGAACCACCATCGGCTGTCCTGCCACAGGAGCACGGTGAACGCCTGGTTGGTCGCGTTCCATTCGCGGGCCATGGCCCAGTTCCACGCGCTGTCCGCCCCGTACAGCCCGTCACGGTGCACCCACTCGCGCAGCAGCACGGCGAGCCAGGCGAACGCGAAGCCGATGCGAGCGACGGCCGACTGGTACGGCGCGACGGCATCGCTCGTGATACGCGCGACACCTCGCCGGACGGCGGCGCCGAAGCGGCGCGACAGCCGGGCGGACGCGGACGGTGGTGCGTGTGCGGTCACTTGAAGTCCTCCGCCGTGACGGGCCACCACGGCTGGATCTCATAGCCGGTCCGTGTGTCGGCCTTCCGATCGCTCCACGGGGGCTCTCCCACCGGGGTGTTGGCCGAGCGCACCTGGATGAACCGCACGGTGCCGCCGTCGACCTCCGGTCCCAGACGATGGGCGGCGATACGCAGCACGTACTGCCGCATCAGCTCCCCGTACAGACCGACCGGGCGGCCCTCGTTGTCGAGCGAGTCGGCGAAGTAGGCCCAGGCGTGCGGAAGTTCGTCCTGGTGCGCGTGGCTGGGCAGGAGATGGTGGGTGATCTGCTGCTGATCCCTCGCGGTCAGGTCCACCCAGCCGGTGTCGGTGAGACGTCCGCCCGGCGGCTGGACTTTCGCGCGAGCCTGGACATGGGTGTTCACCGATTGCGGATCGGGGGCGAACAGCTTCCATTCCTGTACGAGTTCGGGGGAGACGTACGTGTCGATGTCCGCGGCGTGCCGCTGGGAGAAGGAGTTCGAGGGGGCGTTGTAGAGGAAGAGCAGCGCGAAGTGCGCGGTGGCCGCGACCACGACCCCCACCACCGCGAGCGCGATGATGGTCACCGACACAGGGGAGAGACCGTGCTTACGGCTCGCCCTGTGGACAGGGTCCGAGGACGATTCGGTGCGGTGGCGCACGCTTCCCGTAGCTTCTCCGGTCGGCGCGCGCCTGTCACTTCTGGGCCGCATGCCTCACCCCACGTTGCCCCCGGGGACGTTGCCTTGCGCGCCGCATGGCGCGTTGCCCTGGACGCGGGCGGGGGCGCGTCACCTGGAACTCCGCCCGCCGCGTCATCCCGGCGGCGAACAGAAGGCTGGAAGCGCCCCGTGTCTTCATCGTCCCTCGGGTCGGCCGGAGTGTCGACCGGGGACGGCCCGGCCGCGGCCTACGGTGCCCGTCGGGGTCACTGAGCGCTGTGGGTGCGCAGGAACCGGTGAAGGATCAACTTGAGGGTCGGCAGTTGCTCGGCCGGCGCGAACGACGGGTCGGTGGCAGTGGTCGTGCAGAGCGAAGCGATCAGCGCGAGGACCCACGACGCGGAGGCGGGGCCCAGCCCTGGCGGGCGGCTTCCGGCAGGTCAACGCACGTACCGGTAAGGGTGACGGTAGGGAAGGCCGCTGTCCGGGGAGGGCGGTACGTGCCAGACTGGCGGCATGGCTGACGCACTGCACCTGACCGCCGCGATCACTCACGAAGGTGAGTGGTACGTGGCCCGCTGCCTCCAGGTCGAGGTCACTTCCCAGGGCGAGACCATTGAGGAATCCCTGGAGAATCTGCGCGAGGCGCTGGAGCTTTACTTCGAGGACGCTCCCGCGCCCGAGGTCACCGACGTGATCACCGCCCCTGTCGAAGTGCGGCGCGTCGCATGAGCCCCGCCGTTCCCATGGGCCTCTCCACCGCAGCCTCGCGCCCGGCACCCTCCGCTCCATCCTTCGCCAAGCCGACTGGACCGTCGACGACCTCGAAGAGCACCTGAAGTAGCACTGTGCACGAGGCTCCGACGGCGGTACCGAGGGCAGCCGGAGCCGATCGGGGGAGCCTCAGGGCGGCGACAGGAAGGCCAGGGCCGCCGCGACCAGGGTTTGGGTGCCGGGGGTGATCGTGGAGAGGTCCGGGGTGAAGCGGGGGCTGTGGTTGCTGGGGACGGACTGGAACTTCTCCGCGAAGTCCGTGCCGGGTGCCTGGTCCCAGACCTCGGCGGGGGTGGTCGTCACGAACCAGTACGCGTACGGGATCGAGCCGAGCGCCAGTCGGCCGAAGTCCTCGCTGCCCATCGCCGGGCCCGGGTCGAACACCCGCTCAGGGCCGAACATCTCCCCGTGCACGGCGGCCACCTTGCGGCCCGCGGCCAGCACGGCGGCGGCCCCGGCCGGCCAGGTGACGTGCAGGTCGTGACCGCAGGCGTGCATGACGCCGTCCGTCTGCGACGCGTGCGGCAGTCCGGTCTCCTCCTGGACGGGCAGCGCGTCCATGTCGGCCCGCAGCAGTACGGCGACAGCTCCGGATGACTGTGCAGGTCCCGGTAGAAGTCCTCCGGACTACGAGGTGATCGGCCGGGACTGGGTGATCCAGACGCACCTGGACGGATGTCCGCGCCCCAGAGCGTCAGGGGGTATACCCGCGTACGGCCTGTCACCGAGCCCCGGCTTCAGACCGGAGACCGCTGGACCGTTCACTAGGCAAGTCAGTTGTCGGGAGGCCTGTTGTCGGGTCACCAGGTGTTCATCTGGAGCCGAGTGAAGGGTTGGATCTGACTCGGGCTATGTCCGATCTTCCTGGAGCTTGAGCATCTCGAAGAAGATCGAGGCCGCCCCCTGGCTGGTGAGCTCGTCGTACGTACCTGTCTCCGCGATCCGCCCCTGATCGAGGACGATGATGCGGTCAGCGAGGCGGGTGTTGGCCAGACGGTGGGTGATGAAGACCGCGGCCCGGCCGTCGGCGAGGGCCTTGAGCCGAGTGTAAATCCGGTGCTCGGCGCGGGCATCCAGGGCGGCGGTCGGCTCGTCCATCACGAGGACGGGGGCGTCGCGATGGAAGGCGCGAGCGACGGCGACGCGCTGCCACTGCCCGCCGGACAGGTCGTGTCCTCCCCACCAGGAGCGGGCCAGCGAGGTGTCCAGCCCGTGGGGCAGGGCGGCGACGACACTGTCGGCGCCGGCCGCCTCAGCCGCGGCGTGCACGGCGGTGTCGCCTTCCGGGCGGGGCTGGCCGAGGGTGATGTTCTCGCGAGCCGCGAGTGGCCAGCGGGTGTAGTCCTGCGGCACGAGTGCCACCTTGGCGAGCACCCCGGCCGGGTCGGCGTCCGCCAGGTCCAGCCCGTCCCACCGCACCGAACCGCTGGTGGGCAGGAAGAGGCCGGTCAGGATGCGAGCGAGGGTGCTCTTGCCGGCGCCGTTCTCGCCAACCAGGGCGATGACCTCGCCGCGCTTCAGGTCCAGGTTGATGCCGTCGAGCGCGGGGGTGTCGGCGCCGGGGTAGGTGAAGGAGACGTTCGTGACGGTGATCATCTGCGGCCCGTCCTTGGCGACCGGGGCCGAGCCACGGCGGGTTGTCCACGGCTTGGCCACGGCGAGGAACCGGGCCCAGTCGTCCAGGGACAGCGAGGTACGGAACAGCCGGGCCCCCGCCCGGACCGTGGTGGCCAGCGCGGCGCCGGACGTCCGTACGGCCAGGGCGGCGGTCCCCGCCGCGGCGAGCTCCATTCGGCCACTCGCCACCAGGAGAACGAGCACGCCCCAGGTCGCGGCGGTGCCAACTGCGGTGAGTGCGTCACCGATTCCCTGCACCACCAGGGCCTGCCGCGTCGCCCGGAGCTGTTCGGCCTCCAGGCGGCCGGAGACGATGCGGTACTGGCGGATCAGGAAGCCGGCCATGGTGCCCGCCCGGACCTCATCAGCA
The DNA here is from genome assembly GCF_057537855.1 of Streptomyces diversicolor. Classification (NCBI taxonomy): domain Bacteria; kingdom Bacillati; phylum Actinomycetota; class Actinomycetes; order Kitasatosporales; family Streptomycetaceae; genus Streptomyces; species Streptomyces diversicolor. The sequence continues at coordinate 6,816 of NZ_BAAJXA010000055.1, read as the reverse complement.
GTGGTTCGCTCCGTGGTGTACGAGCGGAAGACGTTCCGCAGCCGGGAGTCGGCGATGTTGCGGTGGTGGGCGGCGTGCTCGATCCGCGCACCACGCACAGCGCCCCAGGCACACGGGATGACGGAGGCGAGGAGCAAGGGCAGCATCACCGGGTGCAGAAGGGTGACGACCGTCGCCGCGGCGGCCATCTGCGCCGCCGCGGACGTGAGGAGCTGGGCGTCGAGGATGAGGTCACCGGTCTTCTCCGCCCCGTCGGAGGCGGCGGCGTGGGCATCCTCGAAGTCCGGCTCCTCGTACGCGACGAGCTCGGCGGAGGTCGCCGCGGTGATGACCTCAAGGTCCGCTTCGCGCACAGCCTTCGGCGCGAGCCGGGCGGCGGACGCGCGGGCCGCGGCGTCCAGCAGGTAGCGGCCGGAAGCAGCGAGGGCGAGGACCACCACAGCGGTCAGGTTGTCCCGCAGCCCGGTGGCGATGTCGGGTCCGGTGAAGACGGCGGCCAGCACGCGGGTGGTGGCCGCGAGCGCCGTCGCGGTGAGCACGGCGGCGCCGATCTGACAGATCAGCAGGGACAGGACGGCACGGCGGTCGGTGCGCCAGCCGAGCCGGGCCGCCTCGGCGAGGGTGTGGGGCATCCGGCGCGCTATCGCGGCGGTCGGCAGGTTGACGCTTGCCTCGAAGTGCCGGTCGGAGGCCAGGCGCATGACCGGCGGCCGGCCTGCGGAGGCGACGGGTGGGGAGGATCCGGAAGAACTCACGAGGCCCATCAGGGAGCTGAACGAGCGGGCAGGGCAACGGGATTGTTCTGGCAGACCCGCGTCGCTGCTGGTCGACCGGCCGTTGCCGTCAGCCACCCCATGCGGTTTTCATCCGATCGAGTGAAAGTCGTGGTCCGGGGTGGGGAGGCTTGGGCCAGCCCCGGACCACGGCAGCCCAGGGCCTCTCTACGGCGTGGCAAGGACCGGCGCCCAGGGCCGGTCGACGGCGTCTCCGACGTCCCGGCCGACCGCGCCCTCGGGGACCTCTGCCCACGCGTGCGCAGCGTGGGGCCTGAAGCGGGCGCCGTGTACCCAGCGGGCCTGGCGGCCGGTGAGAGCGCTCGCGATGACGGTGGCGAGACTGATCTCCATGCACGCGATCCGGCCCGGCCACCACGCCGGGATCACCGCCTGCACCGCGGTGTGGAGGGCTTCGAGGCGCGCCAGACGCGCGTACGGCAGGCCGCGCAGCAGCCGCACGGCGGCGAGCTTCCAGCGCAGCGGCAACGGACTCACCGCCAGGGAGAGCGTCAGCGCGACGGCGGCCACCAACCGGGCACGCCGTGGAACGGTGGGCCGGGCGGCGGGGACCATGACCGTCACCATCGCCACCACCTTCGCGGTGCTCGCCGGGGCCGATCGGTATCGACGAGCACGCCGGCAGCCACCAACCCGTCGACGAACGCGGCAATCTGGCCGCTGACCTGCTGTGGGTCCTGGCCGGTGGGGACGGCGATCTCGTCGGCAAGCCCGGCGGTGCCACCGCGGACGGTGATCGCGTGCCAGATCCGGGAGGCGTCCTGATCGAGCATCAGCCACGTCTCCCGCTTCACATCGATCACCGCCGTGCCGTCCGGCCCCGTGTTGTGGTGAACGTGGCGGGCGGGGATCAGCACGCCGCCACCTCCCTCCCGGTCGTCTGGCCACTTAGCCACCAGCACGTCACGATCAGCTGGTGGAGGTCGGCGATCACCGTGGCGCTCTGCCCTCGGGCCGCCTGAGCCAGCGAGGCTCGGACGGCCGCTGGGTCGACCAGCCCGCCGACCGCGAGCGGACTGGAAGCGATCAACTCGTCGAGCCGATCCCGGTGCCGGGCCAGTCCGGCGATGCGCTGGGCGGTGAACGACCCTTCGAGCGGCGGGAGGTCAGCCACTCCGGAAGCTGTGGCAGCGCAGCCCGCAGCAGCGGTTTGTAGGCCACCAGCCCGCGCCGGGCGAGGGCCGGGACGGCGAACGCGGCGCGGACGACCTGATTGTCCAGGTACGGATGCACCGGCCGGACGCCGAGGGCGTGACCGTACGGCGCCCAGCCGCGGGCTGAGGCGCCGACCGACCGCAGGGCGGCCCACTGGTCGAACTCGTCCGCCAGCTCGGTCTGCTGGTCGAGGGCGGCCTGCCGCAGCAGGGCTGCGACCTGGTGGCGGCCGTAGCCGGTGAGCCAGGACGCACCGGCCCCCAGGCGGCACCACGACCAGCCGGCCACAGCGGCCTCCGGCGTGATCGGCCCGCGCTCCAGGGCCTCCGCCGCGCGTTCCAGGGAACCGCTCCGGCCCAGATCGGCGGCCTGTTTGAGGGCCTTCCAGTACGGGCCGGGTGCGGTGTTGCGCAGCCGGGCGAACGCCACGACCTGGCGATGGGCCTCACGGCGTCGGCCGTCCTGGAGAAGCCGCACCCAGCAGGAGCTGGAGGCATCCAGCACGATGTCCCCGCCATGCCCGGTCAGATGCAGCGGCAGCCCGCGCACCGGGTGCAGATACGAGGCGTCCATGGCGAACATCGCTGCCTCCAGCACCGGCTCCACCCCCGTCGGCTGCCCGGCTGGGAAGGAGAACGGCAACTGCTCGTCGGCACCAAGGTCGACCGTGTGCGCGATCCCGGTGTACTCGGCAACGCGGGAAGCGAACGCCATGTCCTCCCCGCTGGTGTACCCGTCCGTGTACGTCACCGCGTGCACGTCTCCGGCGTCGCCGGCCAGGACGACGGCCGCCGAGGAGTCCAGCCCGCCGGACAGGTCCGCCCCCACCACCCCGCCGGCAGCACGGACCCGGTGCTGGACAGCCTCAGTGAGCACCTGCCCGAACCGGTCGGCACCCTCGCCAAGCTCGTCTACCGGCTCGACGCCGGAGATGTCGATGAGCTGCGGCGGCGCTCCCGGCGCGAGCAGCAGCCCGAACCCGCCGGGCACCAGCCGAATCCCCTCGTACGGGCTGCGGTGCGGCCAGTGATGCTCACCCACCGTCAGGCGTGCCATCAGCCAGGGCACATCCGGCACCAGCGGGTGCCCCAAGAGACGAGCCTCGGTCGCCCACGCCGCCTCTTCGTCGCCGCGCAGCGTGTAGTACACGGCCCGGACACCGGCCAGGTCGCCGCACACGAACCGCTGCCGCCCATCACTCGCGACCACCCAGTACGAGCCAGGCCACCGGGTCAGGCAGCCCCACCGGCCCACCCGTACGGCCGCGAGCGCGGCGTGCCGCTCCTGCTCGCTCGCCGGGCAGTCGCCCACGACCGCGAGGGTAACCGGCCCCTCGGCGACCGCCTGTACCCGCGTGCCCGGAGCCCGGCGGACGTCGCCGAGCCCGTCGATCGCCAATCCGTCCACGGCGGTACTGCCGCCGGTCATCCACTCCCGTTCCATCCGTCCGCCTCCCCTTTCGATCAGCCCTGTGACGCGCCCCGGGGCCGGCCGTCGTACGGGCCGGCCCGGGGCGCTCGGTTCAGGTCCTGCGGGCTGTGTCAGCCCTCGAAGTAGTTCGACTTGTCCGAGTCGTTGAACGTCTGGCGGCCCAGGGTGAGGGTCGCCACCGGGTGGGTGCTGATCTGCGGCGCGAAGCCGCCCGTGTTCGGCGCCGCGGCGGGCTTGTCCTCGACGGCGGGCTGGATGGTGACGATGGTCTGCTCGGCCATGACCGGCCTCCCTTGTCATCGGTGGATGTGAGGTGGTGCTGCCTCTATGTCACCGCGACCGAAGATCTGTTCCCAGAGATGGAGTTGGGGACTTGCTGGGAGCGGATCTGGGAGAAGACTGGGACGTGTCTGGGACGTCAGCCCCCAAGGAGGTCGAGCACGGCTCGCTGGTAGACGGTGTACACCGTGGGCAGTTCGGCGAGGTTCGCGCGCTCGTCGATGCCGTGCAGCCCCTCGTACGGCACCCCGAATCCGGCCGTGGCCCGGATGCCCTCGCCGGCGAGCAGGTTGCCGATGTTCGACGGCCCCGCAGTCTTCGCCCGCACCGTCAGCCCCGCCTCGGCGGCAGCGTTCAGCAGAGCGGCGGCCGGCTGCTCGTCCTCAGCCACGCGGAAGGGTGGCCACGTGGCGACGGGGGTGATCTCGGTGGGCGTCGGGGCGGGCAGTGCCGCGTCGAGTTCGGCGACGGCCTTGCGGACGAGCGTCTCGGCGTCGTGGGCGTCGAACGTCGGGGTGGTACGGATGTCGACGTTGAGGTCGCACCGGTCCGGGGTGACGGAGAAGCCCTGGCCGCTGTGGAAGGACGTGACCGACAGTTTCGGCGGCAGCGGAAAGGCCGAGGCTCCGTCGACGCCGGGCAGGTCGGCGGCGTCCAGCAGGCGTACGAGGTGGGCGGCGCGGGAGATGGCGCCGACCACGGTCTTGCTGGACCCGGAGTGCCCGGAGGGGGCGTGCACAGCGATGGCGGCCCGCCACAGGCCCCGGCCGCCGACCACGACCTCGGCCAGCCCGGGGTAGCCGATCATCACCCCGGCCGGGCGAGCCGCGGCCGGGTCGGCGAGGTAGGCGCGAGCGCCGCCGAAACCGCCGGTGTGCTCATCGACGTCCAGGAGCACGGCGAGTCCGCCATGCAGGTCAGCGGCGCGGGGCAGCAGGTCGGCGGCGATGTGGCAGAACATCGCGGCGGCGAGCTTGGAGTCGGACGAGCCACGGCCGCGCAGCCATCCGTCCACGATGTCGCCGGAGTCCGGCGGGAAGGACCAGGCGGTCTCGTCGCCGTACGGGGCGGTGTCCACGCAGGCATCCAGCGTCCACCACTGCCCTGGCCGACCTCCGGTGATCTCCACGAGCAGCCCCACCAGCTCACCTGCGTCGTCATGCAGACGGCGGTGCGGCACGGAACGGTCGGTGAGCCAGTCCTCCAGCACCCCGAGGACCGGTCCGTAACCGTCGATCCCGGCTCGGCTCGGCCGCCGGATCAGTTCCTGGGCGAGCTCGATCACGGACGCCATCCGAACCTGTTGAAGGTTCTCGCTCACGCTTCTCCCCACCACATCAGTTGCGCCGTACCGGCAGCGCGCGGACGGCCTCGATCGTCTCCACCGGCCGCGAGGACGCGCACGCCTCCCGCCCATGCTGCACCAGTCCGACGGCCGCCTCCCGGCTGAGTAACACGCCACAGTCGAACCCCTCGGCACCATGGAACGAGGGAAGCGGCACCACCGCGGCGGTCTCGGAGGCGACGAAGAAGCGTTCCAGCGCCTCGGTGGGCTCCACCATCCCGATGTGCAGTGTCTTGACGCCGTTACGACGGGCGGACGGATCGCGCAGCTCCAGCAGCCGCAGCAGGTGGTCGGCCAGCACGCGGTGCCGCGGCGGCCCGTACAGCACCCGGTAGTGGACCAGGTCCGGATGCTGGGCCACGGCGGTCTCGATCGCCGCCAGGTACGCCTTCTCCCGCGACCGGGAGCCGGTGACGACCAGGTGCTCGCGCGCCCCGGCGGCGACGTCCACCATCGCCTCGATCAGGTCGGTCCAGCGGGTGAGCACCTTGACCACCACCGCGGTGCCGGAGGACTCCAGCACGCTGGTGGCCTCCGCGCCGTCCTGATGGGCGAACAGCACCTCCGGGCGCTCACGGTACAGCTGGCACAGCCCGGCCCGGTTCCGCTTGCCGGTCCGCCGCCGACCGGACTCCCACGCGCTCATCAGACTCGCGTCCGACGCGCCTCCGGTGATCGCGTTCAGGGCGTCGGCTGCCTCCTCCAGCGTCATGTTCCGCGCCACCCTGGCCCGCTTGAGTGCCGAATCCACACCGTTGGCCGCGGCCACGGACACCGCCCCCTCCCCCATTCGCCGGCGTGTACGCGCAGTCTTCCCCGCGCAGCGGCCGTTCAGCGTCGGGGCGTCAGGCTGCGGCTGCCGGAATGGCGGCCGTCGACGGTCTGGCGCCGCCTCAGGGCGGCGACAGGAAGGCCAGGGCCCCCGCGACCAGGGTTTGTGTGCCGGGGGCGATCGTGGAGAGGTCCGGGGTGAAGTGGGGGCTGTGGTTGCTGGGGACTGACTGGAACTTCTCCGTGAAGTCCGTGCCGGGTGCCTGGTCCCAGACCTCGGCGGGGGTGGTCGTCACGAACCAGTACGCGTAGGGGATCGAGCCGAGCGCCAGCCGGCCGAAGTCCTCGCTGCCCATCGCCGGGCCCGGGTCGAACACCCGCTCCGCGCCGAACATCTCCCCGTGCACCGCGGCCACCTTGCGGTCGGTCTCCGCGTCGTTCACGGTGACCGGGAAGCTGTCCCCCAGCGTCACCTCGGGCTCCCGCGGGCAGCCCGCGGCCACGCACTCCCCGTGCGCGATGCGCCGGATCGCGGCCAGCATCCGCTCCCGTACCTCCTCGGACTGGGTCCGCAGGACTCACAGGAACCTCAAACGGTGGTCACAGATTGGCTAAAGATGATCTCCATTGTGTGAACGGTTTGTGATCAGATGCTCACGACCTGTTCCATCTAGGCGCAGCCTCTCCACATCCGAGAGGCTGGCATGCCCATGACCTAAGGAGATCCCATGCGCCGCAGAGCCAACGCCACTCTCATCGCCCTCGCCATCGCAGCAGGATCTGTCATGTTCAGCGCGCCGGTCGCCTCGGCCGCCACGCACTGCGACAGCTCCGGCTACACCTCCATCGGCGAGCCCATCGAACGGTGCACCACTCTGTCCAACGGCGTCCTGGTCGTCCACCAGGCTTCGAACGGCGTCGTCAGCACCGCGTACGACAAGACAGGCGGATCTACCATCTCCGCCCAGCTTGGTTACTCGCGCGGGGGAACCAACCACTGGGCCAGCGCCGTCTCCATCAGCGCGGGCCAGAAGAAGAGTA
>NZ_BAAJXA010000054.1:0-61652 GCF_057537855.1 Streptomyces diversicolor | reverse complement strand
GACAGCGGCAATCGGTGGGCCTTCTTTGGGCTGCGCCGAAACGCAGGGCGGAGACGCTGCAAGACCGCCCCATAAGGCCAGGAAGAACAGGGTTTTGGCCCGTACTGGCGAGGCGGCCCGGTGACCGCGAGCAACGGCCGGAGGGTGGGGCTTTAGACGTCGTCTCATTTGTTGAGTCTGCGGTAGCAGATGAGGCTGCAGGCGAGGGCGGTGAAGGCCAGGAAGTGTTCGACCTTGCGTTCGTAGCGGCGGTGCAGGCTCGGCATGTGCACCCCCTGCGCCTTCCCCGAACCCTCCCAGCTCCCGAGGAGTGCCTGACATGGGCAAGCCCGACACCCGCCGTATCGACCGCGAGATTCAGAAGACGACCCGCAAGCTGGAAGCCGTCCGGCAGGGCGAGATGTGGCCGCTGACCGGGGCCGAGCGCCGCGCGGTGCTGCGGGCACTGGCCGGCGGCTCCTACCGGGTCATGCGGAGCAAGAGCACCGCCCGCGCCGAGAACCGTCTGGAATCCGTCTCGACCGCGGCGGAGACGCGACTGGTCGCGGAGATCACCGCGCTGCAGGTCGAGCGGCAGCGGATCGTGAACGAGGCCGCCGCCGCCAAGGCCGCCAAGAAGTCCTCCGGCTGGTGGTGACCATGCCGCCCAACGGCCCCCGCTGCCCGGCCGCACACCCGGACGCCCCCACCCCGTGCGCTGGCCCGGCCGTCGTCACCGTCCTCGACACGCACAACGCCGACGCGGACGGGTGCAAGCACCACGCCGCCCGCCTGCTGGCCTCCCTCGCCGGCGGCCGCGTCTACCCGCTGCCGGACGCCCCGGACGGGGCCGCGCTCCGGGTGTTCAAGGCCGCCGACTGCCTCCGCCCGTTCTGCTGGCTGGACGGCCCACACGCCTTGCCGTCCCAGCTCAGCAACACGGACAACCGCGCCCGCCGCGAGCACTGACCCGCCACCGCCCCTCGCCCGCGCCACCACCGAGCGAGGGGCGGCCGCACCCCACACTTTCCGCCCCGCATCCGGGGCAGTCAGGAGTTCCCCTGCCATGAGTGGCAACGTTGTTCCCCTGCACAAGAACCCCACCACGCCCACTGCCGACGGCACCCGCACACCGCTGGCGGCCGTTCCCGACCAGCCGACCACCCTCGTCGCCCCGCCGACCGCCCTGGCCGTGGTGCCCTTGTGGGTGCGCTCGGGGCGTGCGGTTCGCACGGCTGTGACGCATGAGCGGACGCGGACGGCCGCGCGGACGGTGGCCCGGCATAGCCTCTACGTCGCCGGCGGCGCGAGGATCGTGGCCCGCCGCACGTGGGACGGCCGCACCGCCGCCCGCTATGAGCGCATGCTCCGCGCCGCCGAAGCGGCCGGGAACTACGAGGCGGCCGCGGAGTGGGAGGAGCGCGGGCAGCGCTTCCGCGAAGCCCGCCACCACCGCCGCATGGACCTGCTGCACTCCCCGGTGGACGCGGCCAGGGGCGTCCTGGTCGGCACCGGCATGAGCATCGGCTCCCTGGTCGCCCTCGGCATCGTCCCGGCCATCGCCAACAAGGACGCCACCGACGTCATCACGCCGCTGATGGCCGTGATCAAGTTCATCCGCCTCATGGTCGTGATCGTGCAGGTGGTGTGGGGGCCGCTCATCACCATCGGCCCCTTCCTCGCCCTGCTCGCCCTGTGGGCCGTCGGCAGCAACCAGCAGGCCGCACCGAACTGGGCCCTGCCGGCGAACGTCCGCAACGGCGAGGGGGAGCCCATCACCCCCTCAATCGTGGTCAAGGCCCTCCGGGACCTGGGCGTGCCCGCGCTGCGCAACGCCATCAAGGAGATGGGCGACGCCGGCGCGTCCATGCTCGGGCCCATCCGGATCGCCGGATGCGGCGTCGAGGTCGACGTCACCCTTCCCTCCGGAGTGTCCACGGTGGAGGTGCAGAACCGGCGCCGCAAACTCGCGGAAAACCTCACCCGGCACGAGCACGAGGTGTTCATCACCCTTCCCACCGCGGCGCGGACGGTGCGGCTGTGGATCGCGGACTCGGGTGCCCTGGATGAGCCGATCGGCCCCTCTCCGCTGGTCACCGACGAGACTCTGACCGCCGACTACGCCAAGGGCCGCGCCCCGTGGGGGCAGGATCTGCGCGGAGATGCCGCCGCCCTGTCCCTGTACCAGCGGCACCTTCTGATCACGGGCCTGTCCAACCAGGGCAAGACCGCCACGCTGCGGGCGCTCGCCCTGTGGCTCGCCCTCGACAGGTCGGTGGAGTTCCGGATCGCAGACCTGAAGGGCGCCAGCGACTGGGCCGTGTTCGACGGCCTGGCCACGGTGCTGATTCAAGGGCCGACCGATGAGCACGTGATCGAGGCCACGGAGATGGTGGAAGGGGGTGTGAGCGAGATGGAGCGCCGCCTCCAGGCGCCGCCCGGGACCGCGTTCCCGCCGCTGATCCTGCTGGTGGACGAGGCGCAGGTGGCGTTCATGTGCCCGCTGGTCGACAACGACAACCGCCCCTATGGCGGCTCCAAGGCCACCAGCCGCTATTTCATGGCCGCGCGGAAGATCCACAACCAGGGCCGTGCGGTGAACGTGCTGCTGTGGCAGGGCACGCAGGACCCCACCGACCAGAACCTTCCCAAGCTCGTGCGCGAGGGCGCCCACACCCGCGCCTCCAGCAGGAACCCGGTACCGATCCCGCCGCCGTTAGTGCCCTACCTGCTCGCGCACAAGGAGCAGCAGGACGCCATGCGCACGGCGGCCGGCGAGCTGTGGCAGGAGTGCGGCGCGGTCTTCACCCGCCCGGACGGTCGCCCCATCGACCCGCGGGCCGACTGGGCGGAGTTCAAGGAGCTGCTGGCCGAAGCGGGCATCGACGACCGGCGCCTGTACGACGGCAGCCGACACACAGCCGGGACGATCCTCAACGAACTCGGGGTGGACATGCCCACGATCATGGAGATCCTGCGGCACACCCAGATCAGCCAGACACGGCGGTACGTGAAGGGCCGGTCTCACCTCTCGAAGGACGCCATGCGCCGTATGGGAGACGCCTTCATGCCGCGTCAGATGCCCCCTACTGAGACCAGAACTGAGACCGAGGACCGGCGAGCCGAGCGGGCACGGCGCCACCGCCGCATCCGCTGAACGAGAAAGCCCAGCTCAGGCACTGTCTGAGCTGGGCTTCAGTGGAGCCGCTTTCGGGATTCGAACCCGAGACCTACGCATTACGAGTGCGTTGCTCTGGCCATCTGAGCTAAAGCGGCATGCTGCCCGCGACTATGGTGCGATCGGCAACGTCGGTAAGTCTACACAGTTTCCGAGGGTGCTTCGTACACGCCCCGGAGAGGGTGCCTCCGGGGCGTGCGGCGGGCTATGAGCATCGCTTTCCGTTGGCCGGAGGGGTGCCCTTCAGCAGGTAGGCGTTGATCGCGGAGTCGATGCACGCGCTGCCCCGGCCGTAGGCGGTGTGGCCGTCGCCGACGTAGGTGAGCAGGCGGGCGGAGGAGAGCTGGTGGGCGAGGGACTGGGCCCAGGGGTACGGCGTCGCCGGGTCGCGGGTGGTGCCCACCACCACGATCGGGTCCGCGCCCTTGGCCTCGATGCGGTGCGCCTCGCCCGTGGCCCGCACCGGCCAGTACGCGCAGTTCAGGGACGCCCAGGCGAGGCCCTTGCCGAAGACGGGGGACGCCTTCTCGAAGGCCGGGAGATCCTTCTCGACCCGCTCGGGGCTGTCGAAGGCCGACGGGAGATCGAGGCAGTTCACGGCGGCGTTGGCGAACATCAGGTTCGTGTACTGGCCGTCGCCGTCACGCTCGTAGTAGCTGTCCGAGAGCGCCAGCAGGCCGGCTCCGTCGTTGTGCTTCATCGCCGAGGTGAGCGCTTCGCGCAGCCGGGGCCAGGCCGCCTCGTCGTACATCGCGGCGATCACCCCGGTGGTGGCGAGGGCTTCGCCGAGCCTGCGGCCGTCCGCGTCGCCGGCCGGGACCGGGTGTGCGTCCAGTTTGCGGAAGAAGGCCGCGAGGTGGTCGCCGACCTGGGCCGGGGGCGTGCCCTTGCCGCCTAGCGGACAGTCGGCGTGCCGGACGCAGTCCCTCGCGAACGCCTGGAACGCGGTCTCGAAGCCCCTCGTCTGCTCCAGGTTCAGCTGCCGCGCGGACAGCGACGGGTCCATCGCGCCGTCCAGGACGAGCCGGCCCGCCCGCCCGGGGAACAGCCCGGCGTACGTCGCCCCGAGGAAGGTCCCGTAGGACGCGCCCACGTAGTTCAGCTTCCGGTCCCCGAGCACCGCCCGCAGGATGTCCATGTCCCGGGCGGCCTCCACCGTGGACACATGGCGCAGCAGCCGCGACGAGCGGGCTCCGCAGCGCTCCGCGAACTTCTTGTACCGCTCGACCAGCGCGTCGGTCTCCTTGTGGTCGTCGGGCGTGACGTCCGACTGCGTGTACGTGTCCATCTGCCGCCCGTCCAGGCACTGGACGGGCTCGCTGCGGGCGACGCCGCGCGGGTCCATCGACACCATGTCGTAGCGGGCTCGGACCTCGGCCGGGTAGCCGATGCCGGCGAACTGCTGGAGGTAGCCGACCGCGGAGCCGCCCGGGCCGCCCGGGTTGACGAGGAGCGAGCCGAGCGGCCGGCCCTCGCCGGTGGCCTTCTTGCGGGCGACGGCGAGCCGTACGTCGCCGGCGCCGGGCTTGGCGTAGTCGAGCGGCGCCTTCAGCGTCGCGCACTGGAAGCCCTCGACGCCGCAGTCGCGCCAGGCGAGTTTTTGCCCGTAGTACGGCGCGAGCGCGGGCGGTGTCGAACTCGGCAGCGGGGCCAGGGCGGGCTGCGCCGCTTCGCCGGTTGCTGTCGTCGAGCCGCCCGCGGAGCACGCGGTGAGGAGCAGCCCGGCTGCCGTGAGGGCGGTGGCCAGGGCGCGGGCGGTGGCCTTGGTCGGGCGGGGAGTTCGCCTGGTGTGCATCGATCGAGCGTAACGCTGAGCGATGGGGCGGATGCGATGCGTGCTCTTCATGGCTCTTACGGGTGATGACGTCAACGCCGCAACGGCCTGGGCCCTGGACGGGTGAGCGGCGCGTCCCGGACCGGCGGCCGGGGTCAGCCCGCTCTCAGTGCCATCGTCATCGCCTCCACCGCGAGCAGCGGCGCCACATTGCGGTCCAGGGCCTCCCTGCACGCGGAGATCGCCTCGATGCGGCGCAGGGTCGCCTCCGGTGAACTGGCGTGCGCCACCCGCTCCACCGCGTCCTCTGCGTCCGTGCTGGCCATCGCCACTCGGGAGCCGAACTGGAGGGCGAGCACATCGCGGTAGAAACCGGTGAGGTCGCCGAGGGCGACATCGAGGCTGTCCCGCTGTGTCCGGGTTCTGCGCCGCTTCTGCATGTCCTCCAGGTCCTTCATCACGCCCGCCGTGCCGCGCGGCAGCCGTCCGCCCTGGGCCGCGCCCAGCGCCGCCTTCAGCTCCTCCGCCTCCTTGCCGTCCGTCTCCTCGGCGAGCTGCTTGGCGTCCTCGGCCGCGGCCTCGACCAGTTGCTGGGCCGCCTTGAGGCAGTTGCCGACCTCGTCGAGGCGGAGCGGGAGCTTCAGCACGGAGGCGCGGCGCTCCCGTGCGGCCGGGTCGGTGGCCAGCCGGCGGGCCCGGTCGACATGGCCCTGCGTGGCGCGGGCCGCCGCGGCGGCCACGTCCGGCTCGACGCCCTCGCGGCGGACGAGCATGTCGGCGACGGCATCCACCGACGGTGTGCGCAGGTTGAGATGTCGGCAGCGGGAGCGGATGGTGGGCAGCACGTCCTCGATGGAGGGCGCGCACAGCAGCCAGACCGTGCGGGGCGCGGGCTCCTCCACGGCCTTGAGCACGGCGTTGGCCGACTTCTCGTTCAGCCGCTCGGCGTCCTCGACGAGGATCACCTGCCAGCGGCCGTTCGCCGGTGCCGTGAACGACTTGCGGACCGTGTCCCGCATGTCTTTGACAAGGATCTCGCTGCCGACCGCGGCGACCGTGGACACGTCCGCGTGGGTGCCGACCAGCGCCGTGTGGCAGCCGTCGCAGAACCCGCAGCCGGGGGCGCCGCCGAGCGCGCGGTCGGGGCTCACGCACTGCAGGGCCGCGGCGAAGGCCCGCGCCGCCTGGTTGCGGCCCGCGCCGGGCGGGCCGGTGAACAGCCACGCGTGCGTCATCCTGGACGCCTCCGGCGGCGGCGCGTCCGCGGCGGCGGCGGTGACGAGGGCGTCGGCGTCCCGGGCTGCCGCGTCCAGCAGCTCGCTCACCTTCTCCTGCCCGACGAGGTCGTCCCACACGGTCATGGGTCACGCCGCCCTTCCGTCACGTTCCGCGTTCCGGAGTCCATTGTGCGGGTGCCCACTGACAACGGGCCGCCGACCGCCTCCACCGACGGCATACGCGGTCCGCCTTCGCCGACCGACCCCATGTACGGACCGCCTTCGCCGGCCGACCCCATGCACGGACCGCATGCGCGGACCGCATGCGCGGACCGCCTTCGGTGACGGCCTTCACCGACCGCACCGATGCATCCGGTGACCGTACCCGGTGACCGGCATTCCACGCCGGCCAGCCGGTCGCGGGCAGTGCCTACCACGTGTACGCCACGCGGCCCGCAGCGGCGGAGCGGTCAGCCGCGTCGCCCCCGGCCCCGCCGGTCCCGGTTCTCGTCGTACTCCTCGGCCTCGTACGACCCGAGCAGTTCGTCCGCCAGCGACGGCAGGTCGTCCAGCGGTGTCTCCTCGGCCCAGTCGGGCCGCGGGCGGCGCCGTGCCGCGCCGCCGGCCTCGGCGTCCGCGTCGACCTGTGGCATCTCGCGCGTACGGTCCTCGTCGTCGCCCGCCGCCGAAGGCCGCTCGTCCCGGAAGAAGTCCCGCGGGACCCGGTCCGCCGGGTCGTCGGCGGGTACGGGCGGCAGCACGGCGGTCTCGTCCGCCGCGCCCGGGCTGACCGGCGGCAGCACCGCCGTCTCGTCGGCGGCCCCCGGCACGACCGGCGGCTGCGGCAGCTTCGCCGTCACCTCGGACTCGGACTCCGCCTGCCGGCCGGGGCGAGCCCCGCCGTCCCGCTCCTCGCGCACCGGCCGCAGCACCGCCGTCTCGTCCGCACCGGGCGTCACCATCGGCGTCTCCACTGTGGTGGCCTCCGGCGTCACTCCGGGAGCCGCCGGCCGCGGTGCCGTGGGCTGCTGGGCCACGGCATCGGCCGCGGCCGCCGCCTCGGCGGCCCGGCGCCTGGCCTCCTCGGCCCGCAACAGCGCCTCTTCGGCCTTGCGCTGCCTCTCCTGGCGCCGCGCCTCCTCCTCGGCGCGCAGCCTGGCCTCCTCCTCGGCCTGCCGACGCCGGCGCTCCTCCTCGGCCTTGCGGCGGGCCTCTTCCTCGGCACGGGCCTTCTCCTCGGCGAGGAGCCGCTGCCGCTCCTCCTCCGCCCGGCGTCTGGCCTCCTCGGCCCGCTGCCGGGCCTCTTCCGCCTGCCGTTCGGCCTCGCGCCGCTGCGCCTCCTCCAGCTCGCGCTGCTTGCGCTCCTCCTCCTCGGCGCGCAGCCGGGCCAGCTGCTCCTGGCGCTCGCGCTCCAGGCGCTCCTCCTCGGCCTTGCGGGCGGCCTCTTCCTCGGCCTTGCGGCGGGCCTCCTCCTCGGCGGCCTTGCGGGCCTCCTCCTGTGCCTTGATCTCGGCCTCGGACAGCGGCAGCACGATGTCCAGACGGTGCCGGATGACGGTGGTGACGGCCTCCGGTTCCTGGCCCGCGTCCACAACGAGGTAGCGGCCGGGGTCGGCGGCGGCCAGCGTCAGGAAACCGGCCCGCACGCGCGCGTGGAACTCGGCGGGCTCCGACTCCAGCCGGTCCGGTGCCTCCGTGAACCGCTCGCGGGCGGTCTCCGGGGACACGTCGAGCAGGACGGTCAGGTGCGGGACCAGCCCGTTGGTCGCCCAGCGGTTGATCCTGGCGATCTCGGTCGGGGACAGGTCGCGGCCCGCTCCCTGGTAGGCGACCGATGAGTCGATGTAACGGTCGGAGATGACGACCGCGCCCCGCTCCAGCGCGGGCCGCACGACCGTGTCGACGTGCTCGGCGCGGTCGGCGGCGTACAGCAGCGCCTCAGCGCGGTGGGACAGTCCGGCCGACGACACGTCCAGCAGGATCGACCGCAGCCGCTTGCCCACGGGGGTGGCCCCGGGCTCGCGGGTGAGGACGACCTCGTGCCCCTTGGCCCTGATCCACTCCGCGAGGGCTTCGGCCTGGGTGGACTTCCCGGAGCCGTCGCCGCCTTCCAGGGCGATGAAGAAGCCGTTCGCGGCGGGCGCCTGCGCCGGGTCGTCGCCGCCGAGCAGCGCGTCGCGCAGGTCCTGCCGCAGCGGGACGCCGGCCCGGTCGTCGACCTTGGCCAGCACCAGCGCGGCCACCGGCAGCAGCAGCGCGCCGACCAGCATCAGCGTGAAGGCGGCGCCGCCGTGCGCGAACACGAACCTGCCGTTTTCCAGGCGGTGCGGACCGATGAGCGCGGCCACCAGGGGCGCGATCAGCGCACCGGCCGCCACGAACACCCGGACGACGGCGTGCAGATGCTCGGTGGTGCGCGGCCGGCGGTGGTCCTCGGTCTCCTGGTCCAGCAGCGCGTGCCCGGTGTTGGCGGCCACGCCCGCGCCGACCCCGGCCAGCGCGACGATCAGCACCACGCTGGTGACGTCCGGGACGAGCCCGGCGGCGAGCAGGGCCACACCGGTGAACGCGATGGCAAGCGACAGCAGCCGGCGGCGCGAGAGCGACGGCAGGACGGCGGGGGCGGTGCGGATACCGACGACGACTCCGCCGGTCAGCCCGAGCACCAGCAGGCCGTAGAGCACGGGGCCGCCACCGAGTTCCGTGGCGTGCAGCACCGAGACGGCGACGGCGGCGGAGATGGCCCCGGCGACGGCGGCGCAGGCCGGGACCAGCAGCGGGATCGCGCCCGTGCGGCCCTTGTCCACGCCGGTGCCGGTCCTGGGGCGGCGCAGTCCTTCGAGCGGGGACCGCGGGCGCGGAGTGCGCGTGCCGGGCAGCTCCAGGAAGGTCACCACCGACAGGGACGCGGCGAACAGCCCGGCCGCCACATACGAGCCGAGCGCCACCTGGTGCTGGTCGAACCAGCCGACGCCGGTGCCGAGCAGGTTGTTCAGGAGTGCCCCGACGACCAGGGCGGCGGCGGCCAGGGGGACCGCGGCGAAGCTGGTGCGCAGCGCAAGCCGGCGCAGGGCGTCCATGTGGTCCGGCAGCGGTCGCACCGTCGCGCCCTCCGGGGGCGGGGCGGGCAGCAGCGCGGGGGCCGCGCTCTCCCGGCACACGGTCCAGAAGCGCTCGGCGACCCCGGTGACGAAGACGGTCACCAGGAGGACGGCGAGCGCGTTGTCCGGTGTCCAGTCGATCCACAGCGGGGCGATGATCAGCAGCGCGGCCCGCAGGCCGTCGGCGCCGACCATGGTCCAGCGGCGGTCGAGCGGGCCTTCCTGGGAGGTGAGGGAGGCGAGCGGGCCGAGGAGGACGGCGCCGAAGAGCAGCGTCGCGAGGATGCGCGCCGCGAACACGGCCGCCACCGCGAACGCCACGCCGCGGTAGCCGTCGCCGAACGAGCCCTCGGCGATGGCCGCCTGGAGGGCGAGCACGACGAGCACCAGCAACGCGAGGGTGTCCCCCACGCCGCCGACCAGCTGCGCGCTCCACAGGCGCTTCAGCTCGGGCTGGCGCAGCAGGGCGCGGACGGCGCGCTCGCGGGAGTCCGCTACGAGTGCGTCGTCGGGGGTCGTGCTGTGGGCCGTTGGCTGCTCGGCTCGCGTCATGCGTTCAGCCTATCGGCAGCCACCGACAGCCCGCGGCGGCCGTCCGAACGTGCGCACGCCCCGACACCAAAGTGATGCCTGGGCGTGCCCTTCGCGCACCGGATGTGCGCGATGTGAAGGACCGACGACACGGGGCCCGCGCCGTCCGGGCCGTCAGTCCTCCACGGACGCCTTGGAGGCCGTCGCCTTCTTCGCGGTGGTCTTCTTGGCCGTGGTCTTCTTCGCGGCGGAGGTCGCCTTCTTGGCCGCCGTCTTCTTCGCCGCGGTCTTCTTCGCCGGGGCGGTCTTCTTCGCGGCCGCCTTCTTCGCCGTCTTCTTGGCGGGGCCCTTCGCCCGCTTCTCGGCGAGCAGTTCGAAGCCGCGCTCCGGGGTGATCGTCTCGACACTGTCGCCGGAGCGCAGGGTCGCGTTGGTCTCCCCGTCGGTGACGTACGGTCCGAAGCGGCCGTCCTTGACGACCACCGGCTTGCCGCTGACCGGGTCCGCGCCGAGTTCCTTCAGCGGCGGCTTGGCGGCGGCGCGGCCACGCTGCTTGGGCTGGGCGTAGATCGCCTCCGCCTCCTCCAGCGTGATCGTGAAGAGCTGGTCCTCCGACTGGAGCGAGCGCGAGTCCGTGCCCTTCTTCAGATACGGCCCGTAGCGCCCGTTCTGTGCGGTGATCTCCACGCCGTCCGCGTCCGTGCCGACGACCCGCGGCAGCGACATCAGGCGCAGCGCGTCCTCCAGCGTCACCGTGTCCAGCGACATCGACTTGAACAGCGAGGCGGTGCGGGGCTTGACGGCGTTCTTGCCCGTCTTCGGGGTTCCCTCGGGAAGGATCTCCGTGACGTACGGGCCGTAGCGGCCGTCCTTGGCGACGATCGGCCGGCCGGTCTCCGGGTCGGTGCCCAGCGAGCGCTCGCCGCTCGGCTTGGCGAGGAGTTCCTCGGCCAGTTCGACGCTCAGCTCGTCGGGCGCCAGGTCCTGCGGGATGTCGGCGCGCTGGTGCTGCTCGGCGTCCTTCTCGCCCCGCTCGATGTACGGGCCGTAGCGGCCGACCCGCAGCACGATGTCGTTGCCGACCGGGAACGACGACACCTCGCGCGCGTCGATCGCGCCCAGGTCGGTCACCAGCTCCTTGAGGCCGCCGAGGTGGTCCCCGTCGCCGTTGCCGGCGTCGGCCGCGCCACCTGTGGCTGTGCCCTCGCCGAAGTAGAAGCGCTTCAGCCACGGCACGGCCTGGGCCTCGCCGGCCGCGATGCGGTCGAGGTCGTCCTCCATCTTGGCGGTGAAGTCGTAGTCGACGAGCCGCCCGAAGTGCTTCTCCAGGAGGTTGACGACGGCGAAGGACAGGAAGGACGGCACCAGGGCCGTGCCCTTCTTGAAGACGTAGCCGCGGTCGAGGATCGTGCCGATGATCGACGCGTACGTCGACGGGCGGCCGATCTCTCGCTCTTCCAGCTCCTTGACCAGGCTGGCCTCGGTGTAGCGGGCCGGGGGCTTGGTGGCGTGCCCGTCGACCGTGATCTCCTCGGCGCTCAGCGCGTCGCCCTCGGCGACCTGCGGCAGCCGGCGCTCACGGTCGTCCAGCTCGGCGTTCGGGTCGTCGGCACCCTCGACGTACGCCTTGAGGAAGCCGTGGAAGGTGATCGTCTTGCCGGACGCGCTGAACTCGACGTCCCGCCCGTCGGCGGCCCTGCCGCCGATCTTCACGGTGACGCTGTTGCCGGTCGCGTCCTTCATCTGGGAGGCGACCGTCCGCTTCCAGATCAGCTCGTAGAGCTTGAACTGGTCACCGGTCAGACCGGTCTCCGCGGGCGTGCGGAAACGATCGCCCGAGGGCCGGATCGCCTCGTGCGCCTCCTGCGCGTTCTTGACCTTGCCGGCGTACGTACGCGGCTGGGACGGCAGGTAGTCCCCGCCGTACAGCTGCGTGACCTGGGCACGGGCGGCGCTGATCGCGGTGTCGCTCAGCGTCGTGGAGTCCGTACGCATATAGGTGATGTAGCCGTTCTCGTACAGCTTCTGCGCGATCTGCATGGTCGCCTTCGCGCCGAAGCCGAGCTTGCGGCTGGCCTCCTGCTGGAGCGTCGTCGTACGGAACGGGGCGTACGGCGAGCGGCGGTACGGCTTGGACTCGACGGACCGGACCGAGAAGCGGGTGTTCTCCAGGGCGGCGGCGAGGGCACGGGCGTTCGCCTCGTCGAGGTGGAGGGTGCTCGCGCTCTTGAGTTGTCCCAGCGAGTCGAAGTCGCGGCCCTGCGCGACCCGCCTGCCGTCGACGCTCTGCAGGCGGGCAACGAGCGACGACGGGTCCGACGGATCCCCCGCGCGGCCGGTCGCGAAGGTGCCCGTCAGGTCCCAGTACTCAGCAGAACGAAAGGCGATGCGGTCGCGTTCCCGCTCGACCACGAGCCGGGTGGCGACGGACTGGACCCGGCCGGCCGACAGGCGCGGCATGACCTTCTTCCACAGGACCGGCGAGACCTCGTAGCCGTAGAGGCGGTCGAGGATGCGGCGGGTCTCCTGGGCGTCGACGAGCTTCTGGTTGAGCTGGCGCGGGTTGGCGACGGCGGCGCGGATCGCGTCCTTGGTGATCTCGTGGAAGACCATCCGCTTGACCGGGATCTTCGGCTTGAGGACTTCCTGGAGGTGCCAGGCGATCGCCTCGCCCTCCCGGTCCTCGTCGGTGGCGAGGAAGAGTTCGTCGGAGTCCTTCAGCAGGTCCTTGAGCTTCTTGACCTGCGCCTTCTTGTCGGCGTTGATCACATAGACGGGCTGGAAGTCATGCTCGACGTCCACGCCGAGGCGGCGCACCTCGCCGGTGTACTTGTCCGGCACCTCCGCGGCGCCGTTGGGAAGGTCGCGGATGTGCCCGACGCTCGCTTCGACTACGTAGCCGGGGCCCAGGTAGCCCTTGATCGTCTTCGCCTTGGCAGGCGACTCGACGATGACGAGTCGGCGGCCGCCCTGTGCGGTCTCGCTGGTCGGGGACAACTTCGCTCTTCTCTCCGGTCGACGCTTGGGGCCTCCCCAGGCCATTGTCCCGGGGTCGGGTGGTGGTGACGCTGCGGAGTGTGACGGTACATCCCGCCCCCGTGTCAAACGGGAAAAGCCCGCAACGGCCACTCGAACGGTAACCCGACTACCGCCATTCCTGCCGCCCGGACCGCTGGGGGACCGTGCGGCCGTGCCCGGAGGGTGGCGCTCCCCTTACGCCTGGAACAGCAGGCGTGGCGCCCTCAGATGCGGGTGAAGCAGTACGCCCCGAGGCCCAGCGCGATCATCGAAGCGAGGCAGGTGAGGGTCGCCGATGCGACTCGACTCACACCGTGGGCGATGGGCTCACGGCGGTGCAGCCGCGTGCCGGTCCATGCCAGCAGTGCGCCTCCGAACAGGGCGAACACCACTCCCGCGAAGATCGCCGGTCCGCTCTCCATGGTTCCTCGCGCCCCTTTCCCCCCGGTCCGTGCGTACCCCGCGCCCGGAGACTGGCACGCGCGGGCGGCGGACGGGCGAATCCGAGGTGAACGCGCGGTCGGCGCCCCTTCCCGTACGCGTCCGAACCCACCCGCCCGGAACCGGTCGCCCACCTCGTTCCGGCCGGTTTCCTCACGGATGACACACGGGTCACAGAGGACACCGGCTACGGGTCATGGAGAGCCCGTGGAGCACGGTGACGCGGCGAGGCACGGCCGGCGCGCAGGGCGCGGGCAGGCACGCGGGGCACAGCAGGCGCGCCGGCCGCGATGCCACCAGGAACTCGGGTGACGAAAGGCACGCAGGCCACAGCAGACACGCATGCCACAAGTGACGTATCAGTCACACGGCATCCGGACCGCCCGGCAGGGAACCGCACGAGTCACCGCGGCGCGCATCGCACAGAGCCCACGGAGCCCATTCAAGCCGCGGAGTGCCCCCGGCCGAGGGCGGGTCGGATCGTCAGGCCGGTTCCAGGAAGCCCTGTTCCACGAGGACGCGGATCTGCGCCGGCGTACGGTCGCGCAGGACCACCGGGTCCTCGCCCAGCAACTGGGCGATGGCGTCCAGAATGCGGCCCGCGCTCAGCGTGCCGTCGCACACGCCCGCGAAGCCGGCGCCGACGGTGTCCACCTTGGTGGCGCGCCGCATCCCGCGGTTCTGGCGCAGCACGACATGCTCCGGGTCCTCGGCGCCGGGCAGTCCGACCTGCTCCTGTACGACCTCCGTGACGAGCCGGAAGTGGCTGTCCAGCAGGGCCGCGTCGTCATGCTCGCGGAGGTAGTCGAGGCGGGCGAAGTGCGCCCGGACCGCCTCGCCGAGCGGCTGTTCGATCGGATGCGGCCACTCCTCCACGGTGACGGAGGGCGTCGCGGCCCCCGTCCTGCGCAGCGTGATCCATCCGAACCCGACCGCCCTGACCTTGCGCGCCTCGAACTCGTCGAGCCAGGCGTCGTACCGCGCCTGGTACTCGGCGGCGTCCCCACGGTGGTCGCCGGCGTCCCTCAGCCACAGTTCGGCGTACTGCGTGATGTCCTGCACCTCGCGCTGCACGACCCAGGCGTCGCACCCGCGTGGCACCCATGATCTGATCCTGTCCTGCCAGTCCTCCCCTTCCACGTGCTGCCAGTTGGCGAGGAACTGCGCGAACCCGCCCACGTTCAGCCGTTCCCCCGATTCCTGAACGAGCGAGCGGCACAGATCGTCCCCGCCCATTCCACCGTCCCGGTAGGTCAGCCGGGCGCGGGGCGAGATCACGAAGGGTGGGTTCGAGACGATCAAGTCGTACGTCTCCCCGTCCTTGACCGGTTCGAACAGCGATCCCTCGCGCAGGTCGGCGGCCGGGGCGCCGGACAGGGCGAGGGTCAGCGCGGTCATGTGCAGGGCGCGCGGGTTGACGTCGGTCGCCGTCACGCGCGTGGCGTGCTGGGCGGCGTGCAGGGCCTGGATCCCGGAACCGGTGCCTAGGTCGAGCGCGGCGGCGACGGGCGTGCGCACGGTGATGCCGGCGAGCGTCGTGGAGGCGCCGCCGACCCCGAGCACGACCCCCTCGTCCCGGTTCCCGATGCCGCTCGCGCCGCCTACCGCGCACCCGAGGTCGGACACGATGAACCAGTCCTCGCCGCCCGGACCGCCGTACGGCCGTACGTCCACGCTCGCGGCGACCTCGTCCCCGCCCGTGCGCACCAGCCAGCCGCTCTCCAGGCACTCCGGGAGGGGCAGCACGTCCGCCACGCGCGCGTACGGGACGGGCTGCTGGAGCAGGAACAGCCGTACCAGCGTCTCCAGCGGCGTGTCGCCGCGGGTCGCCCGGAGCGCGGGCACGGTCTCGCTGCGGGCCAGTGCCGCATAGGCCGGGGCGCCGAGCAGTTCGAGCAGCCCGTCGGCGGTGAAGGAGGCGCCGAGCAGGGCCTCACGCAGCCGGGCGGCGACATCGGGGCGGTCGGAGGACGGCAGGGAGCGCAGGGTGGCGTTACTCACGTGTCCCATTGTGTCCGCTCGTGCGGGCGGTGCACGCACCCGAGCCCTCCAGGGGCCGGCCCCGCCACAGCCCCTGGATCAGCCCGCGGTCTGCGAGGCCGACGGCGATGCGGACGCGGACGCCGACTTGCAGGTCTCCTGCCGGGCCATCGCCTTGCCGACGTCGCCCTCCTCCAGGTTCTTGAGCGCGTCGTTGCCGGTCTTGCTCAGCTTGGACAGCTCCGTCGCGATGTCCTTGAGACCGTCGGCGAACTTCCCCTGGTTCTTGGTGTCCAGCTCGTCGACCTGCTTCTTCAGGGACGCGTACTGCGCCGAGATGGCGTTCAGCTCCTTGACGGCGTCCTGCTGCTTCTTCTCGCCGCCGTCGACGGCGGGCGCCCCGGCCGAACTGACGGCGGCGCCGATCGCCTTGTAGGCGTCCGACATGTCCTGGAAGGCCCGCGCGTCCGTCTTCTGCACGTCCGCCGGTGCGCTGTTGTCCGAGGTCTGCTTCTGTATCGCGGTGTTGGCGGAGGCGATCTTCTTGGCCTGCGGCTGCACCGCGTCGCAGACCTGCTTGGCCCAGGCGTCCAGCTTTTCGTTGGTGTCGTCGCCGCTGCATCCCGTCAGCGCCAGCGCCAGTACCGCGCCGCCGGACAGTGCGGCCGCGAGCTTCTTGTTCACCGGATCGGTCCCTTCCGTGGCTCTCGGCCCCCGGACCCTACACGCCACACCGTCCGCGTCCGCCGCCGTACGTCCGTTAAGAACACTTTTGATGCCATTTACTCCGAGGGAGAGAAGGCTCACGGCCGCAGCGGCGGCCACACGCGCGTGAAGCGGGCGGGCGGCGCGTCGATGCGCGCCGCCCGCCCGCCCGTTGAGCGACCTTGCTGGGACCGCCTAGGGAACCACCGCGGGATCGGCCGACTCGGACACCCGCTCGGCGTTCTCCTCGTCGTCCCCCACGGCGATGCCACGCCGCTTGGAGACGTACACCGCCCCGACGATGACCACGAGCGCGAGGACCGCGATCAGGATCCGCACGCCGAGGCTCTTGTCGCTGCCGTAGGAGAACTTGATGATGGCCGGCGCGATCAGCAGCGACACCAGGTTCATCACCTTCAGCAGCGGGTTGATCGCGGGTCCCGCGGTGTCCTTGAAGGGGTCGCCGACGGTGTCGCCGATCACCGTGGCCGCATGGGCCTCGCTGCCCTTGCCGCCGTGGTTGCCGTCCTCCACGAGCTTCTTGGCGTTGTCCCAGGCGCCGCCGGAGTTGGCGAGGAACACGGCCATCAGCGTGCCCGCGCCGATGGCGCCGGCCAGATAGGAGCCGAGCGCGCCGACGCCGAGCGTGAAGCCGATGAAGATCGGCGCCATCACGGCCAGCAGGCCCGGCGTGGCCAGCTCCCGCAGGGCGTCCTTGGTGCAGATGTCGACGACCCTGCCGTACTCGGGCTTCTCGCTGAAGTCCATGATCCCGGGCTTCTCTCGGAACTGCCGGCGCACCTCGAACACCACGGAGCCCGCCGACCGCGACACGGCGTTGATGGCGAGCCCGGAGAAGAGGAAGACGACCGCCGCGCCCGCGATGAGGCCGACCAGGTTGTTGGGCTGTGAGATGTCCAGCATCAGGGTCATCGGCGCGCCCGCCCCGGAGAGCCGTTCGCCGACGTCGTGCGCCCCGGTCGTGATCGCGTCGCGGTACGACCCGAACAGCGCCGAGGCCGCCAGGACGGCGGTGGCGATCGCGATGCCCTTGGTGATGGCCTTGGTGGTGTTCCCGACCGCGTCCAGGTTGGTGAGCACCTGGGCGCCCGCGCCCTGGACGTCGCCGGACATCTCGGCGATGCCCTGTGCGTTGTCGGAGACCGGGCCGAAGGTGTCCATGGCGACGATCACACCGACGGTGGTGAGCAGGCCGGTGCCGGCCAGCGCGACCGCGAACAGGGCCAGCATGATCGACGTACCGCCGAGCAGGAACGCTCCGTAGACGCCGAGTCCGATCAGCAACGCGGTGTAGACGGCCGATTCGAGGCCGATCGAGATGCCGGCGAGCACGACGGTGGCGGGACCGGTGAGCGAGGTCTTGCCGATGTCGCGCACGGGGCGGCGCGAGGTCTCGGTGAAATAGCCGGTGAGTTGCTGGATCACCGCGGCGAGCAGGATGCCGATCGCCACCGCGACCAGGGCGAGGATCCGCGGATCGCCGTCCTTGCCGCTGATCGCCGCGTCCGTGACGCCGCTGAGGTCGGAGTATTTCCCCGGCAGGTAGACGAAGACCGCCACCGCCACCAGGGCGAGCGAGATCACGGCCGAGATGAAGAAGCCACGGTTGATCGCGGACATGCCGCTGCGGTCCGCCCGGCGCGGGGCGACCGCGAAGATGCCGATCATGGCGGTGATCACACCGATGGCCGGTACCAGCAGCGGGAAGGCGAGCCCGGAGTCACCGAACGCCGCCTTGCCGAGGATCAGCGCGGCGACCAGGGTCACGGCATACGACTCGAACAGGTCGGCGGCCATGCCCGCACAGTCGCCGACGTTGTCGCCCACGTTGTCGGCAATGGTCGCGGCATTGCGCGGGTCGTCCTCCGGAATGCCCTGCTCGACCTTGCCGACCAGGTCGGCGCCGACGTCGGCGGCCTTGGTGAAGATGCCGCCCCCGACTCGCATGAACATGGCGATCAGGGCGGCCCCGAGGCCGAAGCCCTCAAGCACCTTCGGCGCGTCGGCCGCGTACACCAGCACGACACAGGAGGCGCCCAGCAGGCCGAGCCCCACCGTGAACATGCCGACGACGCCGCCCGTACGAAAAGCGATCTTCATGGCCTTGTGCGAGACGGTGGTGAGATCCTTTTCCGGTTCTCCCTCCGCCGGTGTCGCCTCCCTGGCCGCCGCGGCGACGCGCACATTACTGCGCACGGCGAGCCACATGCCGATATAGCCGGTGGCCGCCGAAAACGCCGCGCCGATCAGGAAGAACACCGACCGTCCGGCACGCTGATTCCAGTCGTCCGCGGGCAGCAGCATGAGCAGGAAGAACACGACGACGGCGAAAACGCCGAGCGTGCGCAGCTGGCGGGCCAGATAGGCGTTGGCGCCTTCCTGGACCGCCGCGGCGATCTTCTTCATGCTGTCGGTGCCCTCGCCTGCCGCGAGCACCTGGCGCACCAGGATCCCGGCTACCACGAGCGCGGCCAGCGCGACGACCACGAAGACCGCCACCAGGACGCGGTTGCCGTCGGTCAGGACTGCGGCTGCGAGGGATGTGGGGTGGCCCAACTGATGAGGGGTAGAAAGCCCCGCCATTCGTCCTCCTTGACGCTTGGGCTGAGCTCAAGATGTGGACGGATTGTAGGTACCGGAACCTGATCAAAACAGAGCGCGGTAAACGGAATTAGCCTTCACTTGCTCTTCAGCAAATGATCGACGCCGCGCCACGGAACCCGAAAGCGGTAATGCCTCAAAAGCATTGACGCACGCATTGACGCTTGATCAAATTATCGGCTCATTGATCGTGAATTTCTTCACGAATTCGGGTGGCGGTGGCGGGAGCACAACACGAAGGGCCCTGCTGAGCAGGGCCCTTGAGTGTGACGCCCGACAGGGCGCGCGCCACGGACGGCGCCGACGGGGTGCCTACGGCGCGCCGGTGGCGGGTGATCGCGCCGGTGGAGCGCCGGTGGTACGGAATGCCTCAGCCGTGCGCGACCGCCGGCGGCGTGGTCGGCCAGGTCATACGGATCTGCCCGCCGTGTTCCCCGGCGGTCACCTCCACGTCGTCGACGAGGCCGCTGATGACCGCGAGGCCCATCTCGTCCTCCTCGGCCTCCGCGTCCACGTCGTGTCCGGACCCGCCGGGCGCCCGGTCACCCGGGGCCGAGCGGGGCGCCTCGTCGCCGACCTCGATGGAGAACTGTTTCTCCTCCTCGACCAGCACCACCTTCACCGGCGCGGTGGTGCCGGAGCTCTGGTGCAGCCCGACGGCACGGGAGCATGCCTCGCCCACGGCGAGCCGGACCTCGTCGAGTACGGCCTCGTCCACCCCGGCCCTGCGCGCCACCGCTGCCGCCACCAGTCGGGCGGTCCGGACGTGCTCGGGCAGCGCGCTGAAGCGGAGTTCAACGGTGGCCATGCATCCCCCTCGGAACTTCGGGCGTGCGGTCGGGGGGCCGGGCCGCCGAAAGCCCCGCCCCCTGATCAGCTTCTTCGGCCCGGGCGATCGGCCCGGGACGCGGTCCTACGGCGGATCGGGCCGCTCGGCGGCCCGGATCCGGTCGGCGGCCCGGGGTCAGTCGGTGGCCGCAACCGCTTCCTCGACCGAGGTGTGAATCGGGAACACCTTGGTGAGGCCGGTGATACGGAAGATCTTGAGAATGCGCTCCTGGTTGCAGACCAGGCGCAGGGAGCCCTCATGGGCACGCACCCGCTTCAGGCCGCCGACCAGCACGCCGAGCCCGGTGGAGTCGAGGAAGTCCACGCCCTCCATGTCGACGACGAGGTGGAAATTCCCGTCGTTCACCAGCTCGACCAGCTGCTCGCGCAGCTTGGGCGCGGTATATACGTCGATTTCGCCACCGACCTCGACGACCGTACGATCGCCGACGGTACGGGTCGACAGGGACAGGTCCACGGATCCTCCAGCACCTTGCTATCGAGCGGTCGCCCCTCGGGACACCTCGGCTTGCGGCCCCCGGGACGTACGCCAGCCGCGATGGCATTCAATCACTTACCGGCAGGCGTGCACGACGCCTTGGCCCCATTGTCCGTCACGCCGGTGACACACTCGGTCCCGATGGCCAAGAATCACCGATCCGATCGATCCCCGACGGACGCCGCATCCCGCTTCTCCCCGGGCACGGTCCTGCACCGGCTCGCCTCGGGGCCGAACCGGTCTGCGCGCATCACCCATACGGAGCACTTGCCCCCGCGCGCGGGACGCCATGCCGTCTGGCCCGACCGGATCCGTGCGGAGGTCGTCGCGGCCGTCCAGGCCGCCGGCATCGACCACCCCTGGGCGCACCAGGCCCTGGCCGCCGAGCACGCCCTGGACGGCGACTCGGTGATCGTCTCCACGGGCACCGCCTCCGGCAAGTCACTGGCGTACCTCGTGCCGGTCCTGTCGGCCCTGCTGGACGGCTCCGAGGCCCCGAACGGCCGCGGCAGCACCGCGCTGTACCTGGCCCCCACCAAGGCCCTCGCGGCGGACCAGTGCAGATCGGTGAAGGAACTTTCACAACCGCTCGGCACCGCGGTGCGTCCGGCCGTCTACGACGGAGACACGCCGTTCGAGGAACGCGAGTGGATCCGCCAGTACGCCAACTACGTCCTCACCAACCCGGACATGCTGCACCGGGGCATATTGCCCTCGCACGCCCGCTGGTCCTCCTTCCTGAAGTCCCTGAAGTACGTCGTCGTCGACGAGTGCCACACCTACCGGGGGGTCTTCGGCTCGCACGTCGCCCAGGTGCTGCGCCGGCTGCGCCGCCTCTGCGCCCGCTACGGCGCCTCCCCCGTGTTCCTGCTGGCCTCCGCGACCGCCGCGGAGCCGTCCGTGGCGGCCCGCCGGCTGACCGGCCTGCCGGTCGTCGAGGTCGCCGACGACGCCTCACCCCGAGGGGAACTCGTGTTCGCCCTCTGGGAACCCCCGCTCACCGCACTGCACGGCGAGAAGGGCGCACCCGTCCGCCGCACCGCCACCGCCGAGACCGCCGACCTGCTGACCGACCTCACCGTGCAGGGCGTGCGCTCGGTCGCCTTCGTCCGCTCCCGGCGTGGCGCCGAGCTGATCTCGGTGATCGCCCAGGAACGCCTGGCCGAGGTCGACCGCTCCCTGCCCGGGCGGGTGGCGGCCTACCGGGGCGGCTACCTCCCCGAGGAGCGCCGCGCCCTGGAACGCGCCCTGTACTCCGGCGAATTGCTGGGCCTGGCCGCCACCACCGCCCTGGAACTCGGCGTCGACATCTCCGGGCTGGACGCCGTGGTGATCGCCGGATATCCGGGCACGCGCGCGTCCCTGTGGCAGCAGGCGGGCCGCGCCGGACGCTCCGGCCAGGGCGCCCTGGCGGTCCTGGTCGCCCGCGACGACCCGCTCGACACCTTCCTCGTGCACCACCCCGAAGCCCTGTTCGAGCAACCCGTGGAGTCCACGGTCCTCGACCCCGACAACCCGTACGTCCTGGCCCCGCACCTGTGCGCCGCCGCCGCGGAGGTCCCGCTCACCGAAGAGGACCTGGAGCT
Organism: Streptomyces diversicolor; assembly: GCF_057537855.1. Lineage (NCBI taxonomy): Bacteria > Bacillati > Actinomycetota > Actinomycetes > Kitasatosporales > Streptomycetaceae > Streptomyces > Streptomyces diversicolor. The sequence continues at coordinate 40,193 of NZ_BAAJXA010000054.1, read as the reverse complement.
GTTCGGCCCGGCCTGCGCGGAGCTGCTGCCGCAGCTGGAGGCCGCGAAGCTGCTGCGCCGGCGGACCAGGGCCTGGCACTGGACGCGTCGCGAGCGGGCCGCCGACCTGACCGACATCCGCGGCGCGGGCGGCACGCCGGTACAGGTCGTGGAGGCCGGGACGGGACGCCTGCTGGGCACGGTCGACGCGGGCGCCGCCCATTCGACCGTGCACGAGGGCGCGGTCCATCTGCACCAGGGCCGCACCTACCTGGTGCGCTCGCTCGACCTGGAGGACTCGGTCGCCCTGGTCGAGCAGGCCGAACCGCCCTATTCGACGGTCGCCCGCGACACCACGTCCATCTCCGTCCTGGAGACGGACATCGAGGTCCCCTGGGGCGCGGGCCGGCTCTGCTACGGCTCCGTAGAGGTCACCAACCAGGTCGTCTCCTTCCTGCGTCGACGTGTCATCACCGGTGAAGTGCTGGGCGAGTCGAAGCTCGACCTCCCTCCTCGTACGCTGCGGACGCGGGCGGTGTGGTGGACGGTCACCGAGGACCAGCTGGACGAGGCCCGGATCAACCCGGAGATCCTCGGCGGCTCCCTGCACGCCGCCGAGCACGCCTCGATCGGCATGCTGCCGCTCTTCGCCACCTGCGACCGCTGGGACATCGGGGGCGTCTCGGTGCCGCTGCACCCCGACACGCTCCTGCCGACGGTCTTCGTGTACGACGGCCACCCGGGCGGTGCGGGCTTCGCCGAACGCGCCTTCCACACCGCCCGCGACTGGCTGGCCGCCACCCGCGAGGCCATCGCCGCCTGCGAGTGCGACGCCGGCTGCCCGTCCTGCATCCAGTCCCCCAAGTGCGGCAACGGGAACGAACCGTTGCACAAGCGAGGAGCGGTACGACTCCTCACGACCCTGCTGAGAGATGCCCCACGAGAGCCGGGAGCCGGGCAGGCCCCGAATGCCAGGCAGGCACCGGACGCCGGGCAGGCACCGGGGGCCGGACAGGCACCGGGGGCCGGACACTCGCCGGACGCCGGGCAGGCACCGCAGACTGGGCACGCCCCGAATGCCAGACAAGCACCGGACGCCGGGCGCGCGCCGAGGGCCGGGCACGCACCGGACGCCGGGCAGGCACCGCAGACTGGGCAGGCACCGGACGTTGGGCACGCGCTGGACGCCGGGCGGCCGGGGGCCGGGCAGGCACCGGGCACTAGGTACGCGCCGGAGGCTGAACGGGCGCTGGCGCCGGGGCGGGCTCCGGGCCCGGAGCGGGCGTCTGGCCCCGAGGAGGCGCCGGGACCCGCGCGGGTCTCGGAATCCCGGTAGCCGCCGCGGTCCGAGGAGACACCGCGGTCAGGGCAGCCGTCCGAGCGGACCCCGGTTCCTGCGCGGACGCCGGTTCCCATGCGGGCGCCGGTTCCTGCGCGGACCCCGGTTCCCATGCGGGCGCCGGTTCCTGCGCGGACGGCGGTTCCTGTGCGGGCCCCAACCCCCGGAGGGAGGCCACGTCCGGAGCCGCCGCAACGGTCGGCGGGGGTGCGGGCAGCGGGTCCTCCGCAAGCGGTCCCGCGGGACCGGCCCGCGCCCTGACCTCGGCCGCGAACGGCCCGCCACCGGCCGCCGCGGTGACGTCCGAGGTCTCCCCGACGATCACGCACCGCACCAGCCGCGTGCCCTGCGCGCCCGCCACCCGCTCGGCCCGGGCACAGGCCCCCTGTGTGCCCTCCGACCAGTGGTCCGCCGCCGCGAGCGCCGCGAGATCCGCGCCGCCCGCCGCCCGATGCCGGATCACGACGGCCTGCCCGAGGGCGAGTACGACGCCGAACACCACGCACAGGACGGCGATCGCCCCGACGCTCCAGACGGTGGCAGACCCCTGGTCCGAGAACCGCGCGGAGCCCCACCCAGGTGAGCGCTCCAAGAGCCGCCTGCGAAGCCGCCCGGTGAGGCAACCCGGGAACCGCCCCCGGCGGACCCCAGTCAGCCGGCCCGAGAGGCAGCCGCGAAGCCACCGGGGAAGACCGCCGAGACGGTCCGGACGCCATCCGGGCAACCGGCCCCGGACGGAGCAGCGGAAGCGCTCCGTCACCCGGCGCCTCATGGGCTCGCCTCCCCCGTCGGCGGTACCCCCGCCGTTTCCTCCCCCGCCGGCGGTGCTCCCACCGCCTCCTCCGCGGCCGCCACGGCCTCCTCCCGCACCTCCAGGGGCAGCGCGCCGAGCAGTGGCGGCCGCGCCACGACCGTGACACGCACCTGGTCCCCCTCACGGACGACCGTGACCTTCGCGCCGCCCGGTGCCGCCGCGCGGGTGACCTCCACGACCGCGTCGTCGGGATCCTGCCGGGCCGCCGCCCGCGCACCCGTCCTGGCCGCGTCCACGCACTGGATCTGCGCCGCCACGACGAACAGCCCCCAGACAAGCGCCATCGTGAACGCCACCAGGACGGGCAGCACCACAGCCGCCTCCGCCGTCACGAACCCCGCATCGCGCCTCTCCTTGCGCTCACATCCGCGCACTGAGCGCTCGCTTCACGATGGCCTGCAGTTCCGCACGAACCTGACCGCTCGTCACGACCTCGTAGAGCAGCAGCGCGAACCCCACCGCAGCGACGATCCCCATCGCGTACTCGGACGTCACCATCCCCGAGTCCCGGCGCCGCACCACACGCAGCCGAGCCCACACCTTCTTGACCTTCACGTTCATCTCAACTCCCTTGTCCAGTGGCCTTGTCGGCCCCGTCTGCCCTGCCAGTCGTGCAGTCCCGCCAGTCCTGTCGGCCTGTCGGCGGGCCGGTCGCGGTCGCGGCTCGGGCCGCCGCCGGCGCCGCGCCGCCGCCTCACCTCGTCATCCGCCACCCCCTCGCAGCACTCCCCCGGCCAGCCCGATCACCACGGGCAGGACGCCGACGGTGACGAAGGCGGGCAGGAAGCACAGCCCCACCGGCGCGGTGACCATGACGGCCGCCCGGCGGGCCCGCGCCGTCGCGGTGCGCGCCCACTGCGCGCGGGCGTCCGTGGCCAGCCGGGCGACGGGTCCCGCCGCGGGCAGCCCGGACTCGTCGGCCCGCTCCAGCAGCCGGGCCAGCGGCCGGGCGCCCGGCAGGGCCGCCAACCGCCGCCAGGCATCGGCCGGTTCACCGCCAAGCCGCACCTCCGCCGCACCCCGCGCGAGCCCTTCCCCGACGGGTCCCGCCAGGGCCTCGCCGACGGCCTGAGCGGCGATCACCGGGCCGGCACCGGCCGCGATGCACGCCGCCAGAAGATCCGCGGCGAGCGGCAGTTGGCGAGCGGCCTCGGCGGCATCGGCCTCCTCCGCCCCGGCCGCGGCCCTCTGCCGGCGCCGCCACCGCCACAGCGCCGCTGCCACGCCCAGCCCCACCACGGCCCCCGCGACCCCGCCGACCAGCACCCAACCGGCGCACACCGCACCGGCCCACGGCAGCCAACGCCGTAGCGCAGCGCGGGCCTCGAAGGCCGACTGCCCGGCGGCCCTGCGCGAGGCGGGCGTCCGCGCGGCCGGGGCACGGGGCGTCAGCAGCCCGGCCAACCGTCCGCGCGCCCGGCGCTCGCGCCGCCCCACCGCCAGCCGCCGTACCGACCAGCCGAGCGCCAGCGCCGCTCCGGCGGCCATCCCCAGCCTGTGGACAACATCCGCGCTCATGCCGCCTCCGCTCCCCGTACGATCCGTGCCGCCCACCACAGCCCGGCGGCCTCGAAGAGTCCGCCGACCACCAGGCAGCCCAGTCCCGCTCCGGTGTGCAGCAGCACCCGCAGCGGGTCGGCGCCCATGGCCGTACCCAGCAGGAGCCCGAGGACGGGCAGGGCCGCGAGCATCACGGCCGTCGCCCGGGCACCCGCCAACTGGGCCCGCAGATCGGCGCGCTGGTCCCGCTCGGCACGCAGGGCCGCGTCGAGCCGGTCGAGGCCGGCCGCGAGCCCTGCGCCCTGGTCCACGGCCACCCGCCAGCACGCCGCGAGCCCCAGCAGCCCCTCGGCACCCGGCTGCCGGGCCGCCGCGGCGAGCGAGCCCGGTACGTCCCCGCCGAACCGGGCCGCGGCGAGGACCGCGGCCTGCATGTCCCCGAGGCCGCCGCTGTCACGCGCGGCGCGCAGCAGCGCCTCGCCGGGCTGCCGTCCGGCGCGCACCTCCCCGGCGAGCGCCCCGCACAGGGCGATCACGGCGTCCGTCCGCCGCTCCCGGGTCAACCGGGCCGCCCTGGCCAGTCGCATCCGGCGCAGCACGGGCACGCCGGCCGCCCCCGCGACGGCCGGAATCACCGATGCGCCCAGCAGCGCGAGCAGCAGCCCGATGCCGAGGGCCCACCATTCGCCCCGCAACCGGCCGCGCAGGCGCCGCAGTTCGCCGGCCGCCGGCCCCCACCGGGGCGGCCCCGTCCCCACGACTCCGCCGCCCGCGAGCAGCAGCCGCGCCCGCCGCGCGCCGCGGTGCCGCTCGCCGAACAACCAAACGGCCACCGCGACGCACACCCCCGCGGCCCCCGTCGACATCTCATGGATCACTCTCATCGCCCCCACAGTTCTGTTCGCTCGCGTCACCGCGGAGCAGCCCGCGCAGCCGCTCCCATCCGGGCTCCCGCGCGAACGCCCCCGGGGACCAGCGCAGTGCCGGGACCGTCCGGACCAGACCCGCGGGGTCCCGCTCCAGGACGTGCACTTCGGCGATCCGCCGGCGGCCGGTCCGGTCCCGGATCAGGTGCAGCACCACCGACAGCGCGGCCGCCAGCTGGCTGTGCAGGGCGGCCCGGTCGAGCCCGGCGGCGGTGCCCAGTGCCTCCAGGCGGGCCGGGACGTCCGCGGCGGCATTGGCGTGGACGGTGCCGCAGCCGCCCTCGTGCCCGGTGTTGAGGGCGGCCAGCAGGTGCACGACCTCGGGGCCGCGCACCTCGCCCACGACCAGCCGGTCAGGGCGCATCCGCAGCGCCTGGCGCACCAGGTCCTCAAGGGTGACCAGACCGGCGCCCTCCTGGTTGGCGGGTCTGGTCTCCAGCCGCACGACGTGCGGGTGGTCCGGCCGCAGTTCCGCCGAGTCCTCGGCGAGCACGATCCGCTCCCCGGGTCCGACCAGCCCGAGCAGGGCACTGAGCAGGGTTGTCTTCCCGCTTCCGGTACCGCCGCTGATCAGGAAGGACAGTCGCGCCCGCAGCAGCGCCCGCAGGATCCGGTCCCCGCCGGGCGGCACCGTGCCCGCCGCCACCAGTTCGTCGAGGGTGAACGCCCGGGGCCGTACGACCCGCAGTGACAGGCAGGTGCAGCCGACGGCGACCGGGGGCAGCACCGCGTGCAGCCGGGTGCCGTCGGGCAGCCGGGCGTCGGCCCAGGGCCGCGCGTCGTCGAGCCGGCGTCCGGCCACGGCGGCCAGCCGCTGTGCGAGGCGCCGTACCGCCGCCGCGTCCGCAAAGGTCACCGTGGTCAGCTCCAGACCGCCGCCCCGGTCCACCCACACCCGGTCCGGGGCCGACACCAGGACGTCGGTGACCGACGGATCGGCGAGCAGCGGTTCCAGGGGGCCGCTGCCGACCAGTTCGGAGCGCAACAGGTCGGCCGCGCCGAGGACTTCGGCGTCACCGAGCACCCGTCCCTGGTCGCGCAGCGCCTGCGCCACGCGCGCGGGTGTCGGCTCGGCGCCGCTCTCGGCCAGCTTGCGCCGCACGCCGTCGAGCAGCCGCGCGCCGTCCGCCGGCTCCAGGCCGGGAATCGCCCTCATGCGGCACCCGCCTCGACCAGAGTGCGCTCCCAGAAGTCCTTGCAGAACCGGGCCAGGGGTCCCCGGCCGGCCGCGGCGGGTGGTTTCCCGCTGTGGTGCGGGCGCAGCAGCCCCGACTCGACGGGTACTTCCCCGGCCAGGGGGAGCCCGAGCAGGCGGGCCACCTCACGGTCGTCCAATCCGGCCGCGTACGGCCCGCGTACCGCCACCCTCAGGTCGCGCAGGACCATGCCGACGGCGGAGGCCACCCGCCCGGCCGCCGCGACGGCGCGCAGTTCGGCGGGGACGACGAGGAGCGCGAGGTCGAGCTGGGCGAGGACTTCGGCGACGCCGTCGTCCAGTCGCCTGGGCAGATCGACGACGACCGTGCCGCCGCGCCGCCGGGCGGCGGCGAGCACCGCCCGCACGGCCTGCGGCGGGACGGCGACGCAGTCGCCGCGGTCCCAGCTGAGCACCCTCAGGGAGTGCAGCCGGGGCAGGGACTCCTCCAGGGCGCCGCCGCCGACCCGGCCGCGTGAGGCGGCGAAGGCCGGCCAGCGCAGTCCTTCGGCCGTTTCACCTCCGAGGAGTACGTCGAGTCCGCCGCCGAGCGGATCCGCGTCCACGAGCAGGGTGCGCAGTCCCTCGCGCGCGGAGGTGACGGCGAGCGCGCACGCGAGCGTGGAGGCCCCGGCGCCGCCCCGGCCGCCGATGACGCCGACGGTGAGCGCGGGCCGTCCGACTCCCTCGGCGACGTCGGCGATGCGGTCGACCAGCCACTGCTCGCCGTCGGGAAGCATCAGGACGTGGTCGGCGCCGATCTGGACGGCCCGCTTCCAGACCCCGGAGTCGTCCTGGTCCCGGCCGACCAGCACCACTCCGCGTCGGCGCGCGGCCCCGCGCACGCGCCGCGCGGCATCGTCACCGACCAGGATGAGCGGCGCCGCCTCCCAGCTGCCCCTGCGCTCCGGCACCCCGTGGTGGACCTCGGGTGTTGCGCCTGCCGCCGCGCACAGGCGCAGCAGGTCGTCGAGGAGTTCGGCGTCCTCGGTGACGATGAGCGGCCTGCCCGGGCGTCCTCCGACGGCGGGCGGTGGATCGTGCGTGACGGTTCCGGCCATGTGGTCCCCCTTCGCTGCATCTGCGCGCGCGGCCCGATGCGGCCACGCGATTCCCGAACGTGTGAAGAACCGGCGACCGGCCTTCATATGAACGGCCGATACGAACCGGCCAAACGCGCGCCGACAAACGGAACCGGCCATGAACTCGCGGCCGGCGGGGCGCGTTGGAATCACGGTGCAGCGATCCCGGAAATCATGTGGATCTTGGTCGAAAACTGTGGACAACCCGGTGGTTGTGAATATCGCCGTCACTCATACCGGTGACCGGCGCACGAGGCGCCGAACGACTTCCGCAGCGCACCCTGACGACTACCCTCCGTGACGGATCATGGGCATGCCGAAAGGGCGGTCGACGCCGCCCTGCCGCGGCGTCGAGGCCACCTGAAGAAGAGGAAAACCCACCCGGACATGCGACGACCCCCGCCGGGGGGGAGAGCGGGGGTCGTCCCCACGGCCGACTCGGGGGGGGGGGGGGGAGGAGTCGGACCGGGTTAGCACGGTCGCGAACGATCCGTGACTTCCATGGTGTACCCGAGAGCCCTCTCAGGCAAACCCACGCGCCCCACCTTACGCCGAATGGTGGGCGCCTATGCTCAGGGTCGTGGAAAACCACCCCTTGGCCCGCACCGCGGCCTTCTTTGACCTGGACAAGACGGTCATTGCGAAGTCGAGCACGCTCACCTTCAGCAAGTCGTTCTACCAAGGCGGACTGATCAACCGCAGGGCCGCGCTGCGCACCGCATACGCGCAGTTCGTCTTCCTGGTCGGCGGCATGGACCACGACCAGATGGAGCGCATGCGCGAGTACCTGTCCACCCTGTGCCGCGGCTGGAACGTCCAGCAGGTGAAGGAGATCGTGGCCGAGACCCTGCACGATCTGATCGACCCGATCATCTACGACGAGGCCGCCTCCCTCATCGAGGAGCATCACACGGCCGGGCGCGACGTCGTGATCGTGTCCACGTCGGGCGCCGAGGTGGTCGAGCCGATCGGCGAACTGCTCGGCGCGGACCGGGTGGTGGCCACCCGCATGGTCGTCGGTGACGACGGCTGTTTCACCGGCGAGGTGGAGTACTACGCGTACGGACCCACCAAGGCGGAGGCGATCAAGGAGCTGGCCGAGTCCGAGGGGTACGACCTCGACCGTTGTTACGCCTACAGCGATTCGGCGACCGACCTGCCGATGCTCCGGGCCGTCGGGCATCCGCACGCCGTGAACCCGGACCGGGCACTGCGGCGCGAAGCACTCGCGCGCGGGTGGCCGATTCTGGACTTCCACCGGCCGGTCCGGCTCAAGCAGCGGCTGCCCGCGTTCTCGGCACCGCCGCGTCCGGTCATGGTGGCCGCCGCCGCGATAGGCGCGGCGGCGGCCACCGCGGGTCTGGTCTGGTACGCCGCCCGGCGCCGCAGCCCAGTCGCCTGACCCCCTCGCCGCCGCCCGATTGATGGGCGTTTGAACCTAAAAGTAAAGAACCATGGCCAGGGGTTCCGCTTGCTCCGGGCTTGCAGTACAAAGGATTCAACGGCCCGCGAGACCAAAGGACATCCGAGAGGATCCCCTTTCAAGACGCTTTCGGCCCCACGGACCGAGCATGAACACCGGGCACCCACGCGACGTCGACCCGTCGATTACGGGCCAGCCGCACCAGGTGACGGGCGAAGATCCCGGCCTGATGGGCAATACATCGAGGACGCTTGGTAACCAGGTGGGCATGCCAGCGGCGGTACGAGGACTCGTGCCGCCGCAACCCTGTTCTCAGGCAGCGCCGCGCTGCAGCGCCTCGCACACCGCCGTCGACTCGCGCGCCCCCAGTTCGACGGCCTTGCCGCAGTGGGCGATCCAGGCGGCCATGCCCTCCGGAGTGCCCGACACATAGCCGTCGAGGGCCGCCAGATAGGCCGCGCGGCCCAGTTCCGCATGCCCCACCTCGGCCGGGCACACCGCCTTCGGGTCCAGACCGCTGCCCACCAGGACGATCCGCCCGGCCGCGCGCGCGACGAGGCCGTTGCGGGAGGTGAAGGGGCGCAGCGCGAGCAGTTCGCCGTGCACGACGGCCGCCGTCACCAGGGCGGGAGCGGCGCTTCCCGCGACGATCAGCTCCGCGAGCCCCTCCAGCCGGCCGGACACCTCGTCCGCGCCGGGCGCCGGCAGCTCGATCAGCGGCTCGTCGACACGCTCGCCGTCCCGGCGCGGCCTGCCGGCCTCGTCCGCGCCGCTCGCGGCGGCCACCAGGTGCAGCCGGGCCAGCACGCGCAGCGGCGACTGCCGCCAGACCGACAGCAGTTGACCCGCCTCCGCGGTCAGCCTGAGAGCGGCGCCGAGCACGCGCGCGTCGTCGTCGGCACCGAAGTCCGTGCGGCGCCGTACCTCCTCCAGGGCCCAGTCCACGCCGGACAGCGCAGCGGAGCCCCGGGCGCCGCGCAGCGCCGCCTCCGAGGTGATCTCGTTGCTGCGCCGCCGCATGATCCGGTGACCATAGACCCGGTCCACGGCCTTGCGTACGGACTCCACGGACTCGGCCACACCGGGCAGGGAACCCAGGGCCGCGAGCGGATCGGCGGTCGCGCCTGTCGTACTCATGAGTACGACCCTACGCACCCCGCGCGCCCGCCCCACGAAGGAGTGGTCTTCTTCTCACGCCCCGACACGCACCGCCACCATACGACTACTCTTCGTGAACATGAAAATTGCTTTCGTCGGGAAGGGCGGCAGCGGCAAGACCACGCTCTCCTCCCTCTTCGTCCGCCATCTCGCGGCCACAGGCGCGCCGGTCCTCGCCATCGACGCCGACATCAACCAGCACCTCGGCGCGGCCCTCGGTCTCGGCGAGGCGGAAGCGGCCGCGCTGCCCGCGATGGGCGAGCAACTGCCGCTGATCAAGAACTATCTGCGCGGCGCCAACCCGCGCATCGCCTCCGCCGAGACGATGATCAAGACGACCCCGCCGGGCGAGGGCTCGCGGCTGGTCCTGGTGCGAGAGCCGAATCCGATCTACGACGCCTGCGCGCGACCGGTGGAACTCGACGGCGGTGCCGTCCGTTTGATGGTCACCGGGCCCTTCACGGACGCCGACCTGGGGGTCGCCTGCTACCACTCCAAGACCGGAGCGGTGGAGCTGTTCCTCAACCACCTCGTCGACGGCCGCGACGAGTACGTCGTGGTCGACATGACCGCGGGCTCGGACTCCTTCGCCTCCGGCATGTTCACCCGCTTCGACATCACGTTCCTCATCGCCGAGCCGACCCGGAAGGGGGTCTCCGTCTACCGTCAGTACAAGGAGTACGCCCGGGACTTCGGGGTTGTCCTTCAGGTCGTGGGCAACAAGGTGCAGGGCGAGGACGACCTCGACTTCCTCCGCGCGGAGGTCGGGGACGACCTGCTCGTGGCTTTCGGGCACTCGGACTGGGTGCGCGCTATGGAGAAGGGCCGGCCGCCCCGGTTCGAGTTCCTGGAGGACGCCAACCGCCGCGCCCTGCGCAAGATCCGGGTCGCCGCCGACGCGACCTACGAGATGCGCGACTGGGAGCGCTACACGCGGCAGATGGTGCACTTCCATCTGAAGAACGCCGAGGCATGGGGCAACGAGCGCACCGGGGCCGACCTGACGGCGCAGGTCGACCCCGGGTTCGTGCTGGGCGAGGACGTCGCCGCCCCCGCCTGACGGCTACTGCTTGACCGCCGGCGCCCCGGGCACCCCCTTCGGGGCCGGGGCCGGGCGGGCCGCGAGGAAGGACGCCCAGCCCTGCTTGGGCGCCTCGCCCACCTCCAGGGTGCGCAGCTTCTCCAGGATCTGCGGGTCCTGGGCATCCAGCCAGTCGGCGAGCTGCCGGAAGGAAACGCAGCGCACCTCGGGCTTGTTGCACACCTGCTCGACGACCTCGTCGATGGCACGCATATAGGTGCCGCCGTTCCAGGACTCGAAGTGGTTGCCGATGACCAGGGGGGCGCGGTTGCCGTCGTAGGCCCGGGAGAAGCCCTTGAGCAGGCCGTCGCGCATCTGGTCGCCCCAGTAGTCGTACTTGTCGGGGTCACCCTGGGTCGAGGCGCCGGACTGGTTGACCATGAAGTTGTAGTCCATGGTCAGCTGCTCGTAGGTGTGGCCGGGGAAGGGCACGAGCTGCATCGACAGGTCCCACAGCCCTTCCTTCTTCTTGGGCCAGACCTGGTTGTTGACGCCACTGGTGTCATAGCGGAAGCCCAGTTCCCGGGCCGCCTTCATGAAGTTCTTCTGGCCTTCCAGACACGGGGTGCGGGCGCCGATCAGCTCCTTGTCGTAGTCGAAGGGCAGCGGCGCGGACTTCGTCAGGCCGCTGTTGGTCTTCCAGTTCTTCACGAACTGCTTGGCCTGGGCGATCTCGCTCTTCCAGTCCTCCACGGACCACTCGCCGACCCCGCCGTCGGTGCCGCAGAAGTGCCCGTTGAAGTGAGTGCCGATCTCGTTGCCCTCCAGCCAGGCCAGACGCACTTGCTGAACGGTGTCGGCGATCCCCTTCTCGTCGTTGAAGCCGATGTCCGAGCGGCCCGGTGAGTGCTGCGGGGGACGGTAGAGGTCGCGCTTCTCCTCCGGCAGCATGTACACGCCGCTAAGGAAGTAGGTCATGGTGGCGTTGTTGTCCTTGGCGACCTTGCGGAAGTGGGAGAACAGCTTCTGGCTGTCCTCGCCCGCACCGTCCCAGGAGAACACCACGAACTGCGGAGGTTTCTCGCCGGACTTGAGCCGTTCGGGCTTGGGCAGGTGGGGCTGCGCCCCGGTGTAAGCGGTGGATCCGTCGCCGATCAGACGGAGCATGCTGTTGGGCGCCGGCGCTCCCTTCGCCGGGCCGGGCGCCCCTTCCTTCGAACCGCTGGAGCCGGTCGCGCAACCGACGAGCGACGCGGCACACGCCGCGGCGACCATGGCACCCACGGCGATCCTCTGGTTGGCGGCCATGTTCCGCCCACCTTCTTCCTTCTCTCAGGCAAACGCTGATCAGGCGCTTTGCGGCGATGTGCCGGTTTTGCCGACAGCGCCGCCAAGGTCGCACGGGACCGAGAAGGACTTAATACGACAAGCCGATAAACGGCTCACTTCACCTCAACAGGTGAACATCTGCACCATTTGCGTAGAAAAGATATGCGTGACCTTTACTCGCAATTACGATTCGTTTACTGAGCGTTGATCCATCCCGCCGCTGCACGCCGTGACCCACGGCCGCGACCGCCCCGTCATCGACGGGACCCCCATTCCGCGACCGCGCTGCCCCGGAGGAGACGGGAACATGTCAGCCTGCGTCCACACCCGACCCGAGCATCCGCACCAACCGCACAGCCCGCCCCCTGCCCCGCACCGCCGGTTCCGCATCGCGGGCGCCGACCTGTCCGCGTCGATCGCGGTCTTCCTGATCGCTCTCCCTCTGTCCCTCGGCATCGCCCTCGCCACCGGCGCCCCGCTCCAGGCCGGCCTGGTCGCCGCCGCCGTCGGCGGTCTCGTCGCCGGACGGCTGGGCGGCAGCCCGCTCCAGGTCAGCGGACCCGCCGCCGGGCTCACAGTCGTCACCGCCGATCTGATCCACCGCTATGGATGGCGCACGACATGCGCCATCACCGTCCTCGCCGGACTGTCCCAGCTGGGCCTGGGATGCCTGCGGGTAGCCCGCAGCGCCCTCGCCGTCAGCCCCGCCGTCGTGCACGGCATGCTCGCCGGCATCGGCGTCACCATCGCCATCGCCCAGCTGCATGTCGTACTGGGCGGCACCCCGCAGAGCGAAGTCATCGACAACATCCTCGGTCTGCCCGCCCAATTGGCCGACCTGCACCCCGCGGCGGTGTCGATGAGCGCGCTGACCCTGGTCCTGCTCCTGGCTTGGCCGCGCCTGCCCGGCCGACCGGGCCGGCTGCTGCGCAAGGTCCCGGCCGCCCTGGTGGCCGTCACCGGGGCCACGGTCACCGCCTCGCTCGCGGGACTGGTCCTGCCCAAGGTCGACCTGCCGTCCTGGGGCAGCCATGCCCTCGCCGGACTGCCGGAGGGACCGGTGCTGGGCCCGGCCGCCGCCGTCTTCACCACCACGCTGGTGTGCAGCGTGCAGTCGTTGCTGGGTGCGGTCGCCGTGGACAAGATGGTCGCTGCCCGCCCCGGCCCAAAACCCCGCGCCGGCCGCTCCGACCTGGACCGGGAACTCCTCGGACAGGGCGCGGCCAACATCGCCTCGGGGGCGCTCGGCGGGCTGCCGGTCGCGGGCGTGGCGGTGCGGAGTTCGGCGAATGTGCAATCCGGTGCCGTGAGCCGGAACTCCACGATGCTGCACGGCGTTTTCGTAGTAGTCGCCGCGCTGCTGATGGTTCCGGTCCTGGACCTCATCCCGCTCGCCTCGCTCGCCGCCCTGGTGATGGCCGTCGGCATCCAGATGGTGTCACTGCACCACATCCGCACGGTGACCCGCCACAGAGAAGTGCTGGTGTACGCCGTCACCACGCTCGGCGTGGTGTTCCTGGGCGTCCTGGAGGGAGTGGCGCTCGGGGTCGCCGTGGCCGTCGCCGTAGCCATGCACCGTCTCACCCGCACCCGTATCACGCACGAAGAGAAGGGAGGAGCCCATCACGTACATGTATGCGGACAGTTGACGTTCCTGGCGGTCCCTCGGCTCAGCCGGGCCCTGCACCTCGTACCCCAAGGCGCCCACGCCGTGGTGGAGTTGGACGGTTCGTTCATGGACCACGCGGCGTACGAGTCACTGCAGGACTGGCGGAGCTCGCACACCGCGCAGGGCGGCACCACCGAGCTGACCGGGTGTCGCACGGGGATCCGGACCAGCGAACGGCCGGCCTCCGCCGAGTGCCACTGCAGGCCGTGGACACCATGGCGCAACCACCAGTGCGCCATGCCGTCCGGCGGTCAGGGCAGCCGGGACGGCTCGTCGGGCGACGGCGCGTCCGGACACCGGGTGCCCGATGATGCCGGGCTGCCGGACGGCGAGACCGGCGCACCAGGCGGCGGAGGTGGCAGAGGAGAAGACGACGGCGCGGGTGCCGGCACCGGCCCGTTCCCCGCCACCTCCGGCCCTGGCACAAACCCGGTCACCTCGGGCCCCGGCTCGGGACCGACTCCCCGCTCCGGCACGGACTCACCCTCGGGTTCGGGCTCCGGCCCTCGCTCGGAACCGGGCTCGGGCTCGGGCTCGGATGCTGGACCGGAACCAGGCACGGGCACGGGATCGGAACCGGGCTCGGGCTCTCGATCCAGCACGGGCACCGGCTCCGGCATCGGCATCCGTGTCGGCTCCGCAGGCAGTCCCGACACCCGCACGGGTACCGGGGCCCTCACCGGAACCGGTACGAGCGCCGCCCACAGCTTCGGTGGGCATGAACTGGCCCGTGGGATCAGCGCGTTCCAGCGCAACACCGCGCCCCTGGTGCGGGATGAGCTGGCACGGCTGGCGCGGGAGGGGCAGCGGCCGTCCCAGCTCTTCCTCACCTGCGCCGACTCCCGGCTCGTCACGTCGATGATCACTTCCAGTGGTCCCGGCGACCTCTTCGTCGTCCGCAATGTCGGCAACCTCGTGCCGCCGCCGGGCGAGGAGTGGGGTGACGACTCGGTGGGCGCCGCGATCGAGTACGCGGTGGACGTGCTGAAGGTGCGGTCCATCACGGTATGCGGGCACTCCGGGTGTGGGGCCATGCAGGCCCTCCTCAACTCCGCCCCCGGGGACGGGCAGACTCCGCTCGGCCGGTGGCTGCGGCACGGGCAGCCGAGCCTGAAGCGGATGGCCGACGACAGCCGCCCCTGGGCACGGCTGGCCGGGCGGCCGGCCGCGGACGTGGTCGAGCAGCTTTGCCTGACCAATGTGGTCCAGCAGTTGGAACATTTGCGCGCCCATGACTCGGTGGCGCGGGCGCGAGCGGACGGCGGGCTGGAGCTGCACGGGATGTACTTCCATGTGGGCGAGGCGCAGGCGTATCTGCTCGGCGGGCCGGTCGGGGACGAGGTGTTCCAGCATGTGCCGGGGACGGAGGAGCTGCCCAGCCTCGCGTGAGCGGGCGGGGCGGGCCTGAGCGGGGCGGGGAGGCCGGTGTGCGGCCACACACAGCGGCCGCACACCGGGACCCGGGCGCCACTGACCCCAGGGGCCCGGGAGCCAGGGGCTTCCGAAACCAGGAACCACCTGACCCAAGGCTTCCCGAACCCGGCAGCCGCCGACCCCATGCCTTCCGAACCCCGCGGCCACTGGTCCGACGCTTCCCGATCCCTGCGGCCACCGGTCCCGAAGCCGTCGGCCCCGGTGCCTTCCGAACCCGCAGCCACCGGTCCGATGCCCTCCGGGCCGAGCAAGCTCCGGTCAGCGCCCCCGAAGGAGCGCGGGGCTGTATCGCTATGCGGCTCCGCCGCGCGAGCACGACCAGTCACCACGCCGCCGCAGACAACCGACGGCACAGCGCGGCACATCCGGCAAAGCGCGTAGTCTTCGGCGGCGGGCACTCGGTGCCGTGGGCGTGAACTCGGGGCGGTCGGCGTCCGTGGGTAGAAGTAGCCGCGTCCCGCACAGAGGTCTAAACCACTTCACGGTCGACCCTTGTCATCGGCCCCCTGGGTCTGATGAGCTGTGGCCTGGGACACAACGGACACCCTTCGAAAGGGAGATGTCGTGAGCAACGAAAGCCTGGCCAACCTCTTGAAGGAGGAGCGACGCTTCGCGCCGCCCGCTGACCTGGCCGCGCACGCCAACGTCACGGCAGAGGCGTACGAACAGGCCAAGGCTGACAGGCTCGGCTTCTGGGCCGAGCAGGCCCGCCGGCTCACCTGGGCCGAGGAGCCGACGGAGACGCTGGACTGGTCGAACCCGCCGTTCGCCAAGTGGTTCAAGGACGGTCGGCTCAACGTCGCGTACAACTGCGTGGACCGGCATGTCGAGGCCGGGCTTGGCGACCGGGTCGCCATTCACTTCGAGGGCGAGCCCGGCGACAGCCGCGCCATCACCTACGCCGAGCTGAAGGACGAGGTCTCCAGGGCCGCCAACGCGCTGCTGGAGTTGGGGGTCCGCGCCGGTGACCGGGTCGCGATCTACATGCCGATGATCCCGGAGACGGCGATCGCGATGCTGGCCGCGGCCCGTATCGGCGCAGCGCACTCGGTCGTCTTCGGCGGATTCTCGGCGGACGCGCTCGCCACGCGCATCAAGGACGCCGACGCCAAGGTGGTCGTCACCTCCGACGGCGGCTGGCGGCGCGGCAAGCCGTCCGCGCTCAAGCCGGCGGTGGACGAGGCGATCACGCGCGTGGACAACGTGGACCACGTGCTGGTCGTGCGCCGTACCGGCCAGGAGGTCGCCTGGCACGACGAGCGGGACGTGTGGTGGCACGAGATCGTGGAGCGGCAGTCCGCCGAGCACACGCCGGAGCCGTTCGAGGCGGAGCACCCGCTGTTCATCCTCTACACGTCCGGTACGACGGGTAAGCCGAAGGGCATCCTGCACACCTCCGGCGGCTACCTCACCCAGGTGGCGTACACCCATCACGCCGTCTTCGACCTCAAGCCGGAGACGGACGTGTACTGGTGCACGGCGGACGTCGGCTGGGTCACCGGGCACTCCTACATCGTCTACGGGCCGCTGGCCAACGGCGCCACCCAGGTCATGTACGAGGGCACGCCGGACACCCCGCACCAGGGCCGCTTCTGGGAGATCGTGCAGAAGTACGGGGTGACGATCCTGTACACGGCGCCCACCGCCATCCGCACGTTCATGAAGTGGGGCGACGACATCCCCGCGAAGTTCGATCTCAGCAGCCTGCGCGTGCTGGGGTCGGTCGGTGAGCCGATCAACCCCGAGGCGTGGATCTGGTACCGCAAGCACATCGGCGCGGACCGCACCCCGGTCGTGGACACCTGGTGGCAGACCGAGACCGGCGCGATGATGATCTCGCCGCTGCCCGGCGTGACCGAGGCCAAGCCGGGCTCCGCGCAGCGGCCGCTGCCCGGCATCTCCGCCACGGTCGTCGACGACGAGGCGAACGAGGTGCCCGACGGCGGCGGTGGCTACCTCGTCCTCACCGAGCCGTGGCCGTCGATGCTGCGCACCATCTGGGGCGACGACCAGCGGTTCCTCGACACCTACTGGTCGCGGTTCGAGGGCAAGTACTTCGCGGGCGACGGGGCGAAGAAGGACGAGGACGGGGACATCTGGCTCCTCGGCCGCGTGGACGACGTGATGCTGGTGTCCGGCCACAACATCTCGACGACCGAGGTGGAGTCCGCGCTGGTCTCGCACCCGTCGGTCGCCGAGGCGGCCGTCGTCGGCGCGGCGGACGAGACGACGGGGCAGGCGATCGTCGCCTTCGTGATCCTGCGGGGTACGGCGTCCGAGGACGACGGTCTGGTCGGCGAGCTGCGCAACCACGTCGGCGCCGCGCTCGGACCCATCGCCAAGCCGAAGCGGATCCTGCCGGTGGCGGAGCTGCCGAAGACCCGCTCCGGAAAGATCATGCGCCGTCTGCTGCGCGACGTCGCGGAGAACCGCCAGCTCGGTGACGTCACCACGCTGACGGACTCGACGGTCATGGACCTCATCCAGGCGAAGCTCCCGGCGGCGCCGAGCGAGGACTGAGCGGGGCCGCCGGAGGGGACGCCCTGACACCGGGGCGTCCCTTCTGCGCACAGCTGTGCGCAGAACGCGCCGAGGACCCCCCTGACGGGTTGGGTAAAATAGGGAAAGCGTCGAAGCAACAACAAGATCCACGAAGAACAACAAGATCCACAAGGTGTGCCGGGAAGTCTGGTCGGCATGTGCTCTGCCATGCCCGCCGACCAGGAGGTCTTCACTGTGACCGCGCCCCGCACCACCACCGCTCGCAAGGTTCTCGGCAGGCTCTCACTGCCCGAGCGGAGGTTCGTCGCGGACGCGCTGCGCACCGAGACGGTCGGCGGCGTGCTGCTGCTCGTCGCCGCCGTCGCCGCGCTGATCTGGGCGAACGTACCCGCTTTCGGGCACAGCTACGAGAGCGTCGGCCACTTCCACCTGGGCCCCGCCGCCGTCGGTCTGAACCTGTCCGTCGAGCACTGGGCGGCCGACGGGCTGCTGGCCGTCTTCTTCTTCGTCGCCGGGATCGAACTGAAGCGTGAGCTCGTCGCCGGTGACCTGCGCGATCCGAAGGCCGCCGTCCTCCCGGTCGTGGCTGCACTGTGCGGGATGGCCGTACCGGCCCTCGTCTACACCCTGACCAATCTCGTCGGCGGCGGCTCCACCGACGGCTGGGCCGTGCCGACCGCCACCGACATCGCCTTCGCGCTGGCCGTACTGGCGGTCATCGGCACCTCCCTGCCGAGCGCGCTGCGCGCCTTCCTGCTGACGCTCGCCGTCGTGGACGACCTGTTCGCGATCCTGATCATCGCCGTCTTCTTCACGAACCGGCTCGACTTCGCCGCGCTCGGCGGCGCCGCGGCCGGTCTCGTCGTCTTCTGGGTACTGCTGCGCAAGGGCGTGCGCGGCTGGTACGTGTACCTACCGCTCGCACTCGTCATCTGGGCGCTGATGTACAACAGCGGCGTCCACGCCACCATCGCCGGCGTGGCGATGGGCCTGATGGTCCGCTGCACCACCCACAAGGGTGAAGAACGCTCGCCCGGTGAGCGGATCGAGCACCTTGTGCGCCCGCTGTCGGCGGGGCTCGCCGTGCCGCTGTTCGCGCTGTTCAGCGCCGGCGTGTCCATCTCCGCGAGGGCGCTCGGGGACGTGTTCACACAGCCGGAGACCCTCGGCGTCGTACTCGGCCTGTTCGTCGGCAAGACGGTCGGCATCTTCGGCGGCACCTGGCTCATGGCCCGCTTCACCCGGGCCTCGCTCAGCGACGACCTCGCCTGGCCCGACGTGTTCGCGCTCGCGACCCTCGCCGGCATCGGCTTCACCGTGTCGCTGCTGATCGGCGAACTCGCCTTCGTCGGCGACGCGGTGCTGACCGACGAGGTCAAGGCGGCCGTACTGACCGGCTCGCTCCTCGCGGCCCTGTGCGCGACGGTCCTGCTGAAGATACGCAACGCCAAGTACCGCCGCCTGTGCGCGGAGGAGGAACGCGACGAGGACAGCGACGGCATCCCGGACGTCTACGAGGAGGACGATCCGGCCTACCACCTGCGCATGGCGGACATCTACGAGCGCAAGGCCGCCGAACACCGCCGACTGGCCCGGGCGAAGGCCGACGCACGCGACGGGCTTGCCGAAGTGCCGGGCGGGGCAGGCGAGGAGAACGACCGTCCGGCATGATCTGACGAGACGGTACAAATTACGGGACCGTACGCAGTCAGGCAGAAGACGGATCCGTACGCACGGCGTACGCAGAAGAGGGAGACCGCGATGAGCGCACCCGACGGCAGCCCGGTCGGCGCCGAACGGAGCATCGGCCAGCTGGTCGCCTCGGCGACCAGCGAGATGTCGGCACTGGTGCACGACGAGATCGCGCTGGCCAAGGCCCAGCTCAGGCAGGACGTCAAGCGGGGCGCGGTGAGCGGCGGCGTCTTCACGGTGGCCGGCCTGATCCTGCTGTTCTCCCTGCCCATGCTCAACTTCGCCCTCGCCTACGGCATTCGGACCTGGAGCGGCTTGAACCTCGCCGTCTGCTTCGTGCTGTCCTTCGCGGCGAACGTCCTGGTCACCGGCGTCCTCGGGCTGATCGGCCTGTACTTCGCGCAGAAGGCCAAGAAGGGCAAGGGGCCGCAGAAGGTGGCCGCGTCCATGAAGGAGTCGGCGGGCGTCCTGCAGAAGGCCAAGCCGCACCCGCGCCCGGAGCTGTCGCGGGATCGTGCGCCCGAAGCCATCGAGGCTGTGGCACGCTCGTCGTCATGACGGACCCCGCCGCTCCCCCGGCCGTACGGATCGAAGGCCCCTGGACACACCGGGACGTCGCAGCCAACGGCGCCCGCTTCCACATGGCGGAGCTGGGCGACGGCCCGCTGGTGCTGCTGCTGCACGGCTTCCCGCAGTTCTGGTGGACCTGGCGGCGGCAACTGGTCACACTCGCCGACGCGGGCTTCCGGGCCGTCGCCATGGATCTGCGGGGCGTGGGCGGCAGCGACCGCACCCCGCGCGGCTACGACCCCGCCAACCTCGCCCTCGACGTCACCGGAGTGATCCGCTCCCTGGGCGAGCCGGACGCCGCGCTGGTCGGCCATGACCTCGGCGGCTATCTGGCGTGGACGGCCGCCGCGATGCGCCCCAAGCTCGTCCGGCGCCTCGCGGTCGTCTCGATGCCGCACCCGCGACGCTGGCGCGCCGCGATGCTGCGGGACGCCAGGCAGACGGTCGCCGGCTCCTACATCTGGGGCTTCCAGCGGCCATGGGTGCCCGAGCGGCAGCTCACCGCCGACGACGGCGCGCTCGTGGGCCGGCTCATCCAGGACTGGTCCGGGCCCCAGCTGCCGGACGAGCACACGGTGGAGACGTATCAGCGCGCGATGTGCATCCCGTCGACCGCGCACTGCGCGATCGAGCCGTACCGCTGGATGGTGCGGTCCCTGGTCCGCCCGGACGGCATCCAGTTCAACCGCCGTATGAAGCGGCCGGTGCGCGTGCCCACGCTGCATCTGCACGGCTCGCTCGACCCCGTGATGCGCACGCGCAGCGCGGCCGGCTCGGGCGAGTACGTCGAAGCGCCCTACCGCTGGCGACTGTTCGACGGGCTGGGGCACTTCCCCCACGAGGAGGACCCGGTCGCCTTCTCCGCCGAACTCGTCAACTGGCTGAAAGACCCCGAACCCGATCGGTGACCGCGCCGATGCGCCCGGTATCCGGACGGGAACATCTGTCGTACGAACGGCCACATGCCCGGCGCATAGGCCAATTGAGGGGCCTCGGGGCGGTTATCGACCTTGGGGCAGGGGCAGAGGTCCGGGTATGGGCTGGACGCACGACTACAGTGACGCACCCCGCAACCGCCGCTCGGCCAGTGGCCTGAATTCCCATCGGCCGGGCACGCCACAGACGCCGGACACGGACCTGCGCGTGGGAATCCCGCGCATCCTGCGCCGCCGGGCCCGCTGGGTCTCGGTACGCCTGCGTCACGCCCGCGGCTGAGCACCTCGCCGGGCCGCCCTACAGGGCGCAGTTGTCGGTCCCCACCTGCTCGTTCGCCGTACGTCCCCGGGCGATGTCCTGCTGGATCTCGTCGGCCGTGAGCGCGTACCCGGTCGCGGCGTCGTCGAGGGACTTCGCGAACACCACGCCGTACACCTTGCCGTCGGGCGTGAGCAGCGGGCCACCGGAGTTGCCCTGGCGGACGGTCGCGTACAGGGAGTAGACGTCGCGGCGGACGGTGCCGCGGTGGTAGATGTCCGGGCCGTTGGCCGTGATGCGGCCGCGCACACGTGCGGCACGGACGTCATAGGCCCCGTTCTCCGGGAAACCCGCGACGATCGCGCTGTCGCCGCTCGCCGCGTCCTGCGACGTGAACCGCAGGGCGGGCGCCCTGAGGTCCGGTACGTCGAGTACGGCGATGTCGCGCCGCCAGTCGTAGAGGACGACCTTCGCGTCGTACCTGCGGCCGACCCCGCCTATCTGCACGGTGGGCTCGTCCACGCCGCCGACCACGTGCGCGTTGGTCATGATGCGACGGTCGGCGAAGGCGAAGCCGGTGCCCTCCAGGACCTTGCCGCACTTCTGGGCGGTGCCCATGACCTTCACGATGGATTTCTGGGCGCGGATGGCCACGGCGCTGCCCGCCAGCGCCGGGTCGGGCGGCTGGACGTCGGTGATCGGCTCGTTCGAGAACGGGCTGAAGACCTGCGGGAAGCCGTTCTGCGCGAGGACCGAGGAGAAGTCCGCGAACCAGGTGTCGGCCTGCGTGGGCAGCGCCCGGGAGACCCCGAGCAGCACCTTGGAGCCGCGGACCTCCTTGCCCAGGGTCGGCAGTGTCGTACCGGCGAGCGCCGAACCGATCAGCCAGGCGACCAGCAGCATCGCCACGACATTGACCAGCGCGCCGCCCGTCGCGTCCAGGGCACGAGCCGGTGACCACGTGATGTGCCGGCGCAGCTTGTTGCCGAGGTGGGTGGTCAGTGCCTGCCCGACTGAGGCGCAGACGATGACGACGATCACCGCGACGACGGCGGCGGTCGTGTTGACCTCCGCGTTGTCGGTGAGGGCGTCCCAGATCACGGGCAGCACATAGACCGCGACGAGCCCGCCGCCGAGGAAGCCGATCACCGACAGGATGCCGACGACGAAGCCCTGGCGGTAGCCCACGATCGCGAACCACACGGCGGCGATCAGCAGCAGGATGTCCAGCACATTCACTTGTTCAGGCCTCGCCTCGTCACGCTCCGGTCCGACCGGCCAGGCCGGAGTGCCGAGGGGAGCCCCCCGGGAATACACAGCACGGACGCCACCCTGTCATGACCGCCAGTCGAGCGGGACCTGCCTGTCTCCGTCCCACGGGCGCTCCCAGCCCGCGTAGTGCAGCAGGCGGTCGATGATCCCCGCCGTGAAGCCCCACACCAGCGCCGATTCGACCAGGAATGCCGGACCTCGGTGGCCGCGGGGGTGCACGGCGGTGGCTCTGTTGACCGGGTCCGTGAGATCCGCCACGGGGACGGTGAAGACCCGCGCGGTCTCGTTCGGGTCGACGACGCCGACCGGGCTCGGCTCGCGCCACCAGCCGAGGACCGGCGTCACGACGAAGCCGCTGACCGGGATGTACAGCTTGGGCAGCACGCCGAAGAGCTGTACGCCGCGGGGGTCGAGCCCGGTCTCCTCCTCGGCCTCGCGGAGAGCGGCCCGCAGCGGCCCGTCGGCCGTCGGGTCGCCGTCCTCGGGGTCGAGGGCGCCACCGGGGAAGGCGGGCTGGCCGGCGTGCGAGCGAAGGGAGCCCGCCCGCTCCATGAGAAGCAGCTCGGGGCCGCGCTCGCCCTCGCCGAACAGGATCAGCACGGCCGACTGCCGTCCCGCCCCGTTCTTCGGCGGCAGAAAGCGGCTGAGCTGCAGCGGCTCGACCGTCTCCGCCGCGTGCACCACCGGGTCCAGCCAGCCGGGAAGCCCCTCCTTGCTGAGCGACACCGGTCCGGTCCGCGTACTGCACGGGTGCGGGCTCTTCGCGTGCGCGGCGTCGGCATGCGTCCCGTTCGCGCGCGCGGTGCTCGTGGCCGCGGTGCCCGCCTCCGCGTCGCTCGCATGCGGACCGCCGGTGTGCGTCCCGCTGATGTGCGTCATGACCACCCCCGTTCTGCCGAGTCCAACGCCCTGCGGGGCCGGGATCGTTCCAACCGGTCAAGCCAGGTTGACCGGCCCCTCACCCGGCCCCCAGCGGCGGCGCCGGCCTGCCACCCGCGTCGAGGTAGGCCTGCGGCGGCTTGAGGCGCTGGCCGGGGAAGCCGCCCTTCTCGTACTTCAGCAGCTTCTTCGCCTTCTCCGGGTCGGTCTCGCCCTCGCCGTACGCCGGGCAGAGCGGGGCGATGGGGCAGGCGCCGCAGGCGGGCTTGCGGGAGTGGCAGATGCGGCGGCCGTGCCAGATCACGTGGTGCGAGAGGTCGGTCCACTCGTTCTTCGGGAACAGCGCGCCGACGGCCGCCTCGATCTTGTCGGGGTCCGTCTCCTCGGTCCACTGCCAGCGCCGCACCAGCCGCTGAAAGTGGGTGTCCACGGTGATCCCGGGGCGACCGAAGGCGTTGCCGAGGACCACGAAGGCGGTCTTGCGGCCCACTCCGGGCAGCTTCACGAGGTCTTCCAGGCGGCCGGGGACCTCGCCGCCGAACTGCTCGGTCAGCGCCTTGGACAGCCCTATGACCGACTTCGTCTTGGCCCGGAAGAAGCCGCACGGACGCAGGATCTCCTCGACCTCCTCCGGGTTGGCTGCGGCCAGGTCCTCGGGCGAGGGGTACTTGGCGAAGAGCGTCGGGGTGGTCTGGTTGACCCTGAGGTCGGTGGTCTGGGCGGACAGCACCGTGGCGATCAGCAGCTGGAAGGGGTTCTCGAAGTCCAGCTCGGGGTGGGCGTACGGGTACACCTCGGCGAGTTCGCGGTTGATCCGGCGGGCCCGGCGGACGAGCGCGGCACGCGACTCGTTCTTCGGGGGCTTCGCGACGGCGGCCTTCACGGCCTTCACGGCCTTCTCGGCACCAGACGCTCCGGCTGCCGCCTTCTTGGCGGCTGCCTTCTTGGCAGCCACTTTCCTGACGGGTGTCTTCTTGGCGGCGGCCGGCTTCGCGGCGGCCGCCTTCTCTGCCGCCTTCTTGACGGCCGTCGACTTCACGGGTGCCGCCTTCTTCGCCGGGGCCGTCTTGTTCGCGGCCTCCGCCTCGTTCGCGGGCGCCGGAGCCATCTTCTTCGTCGGCACCTTTTCTGCCGATTTCACCTTTTTACTACCACCGCTCGGGCCCTGTTCGCCCACAGCGGAATCGCGACGTACAACCACCCGCCCAGCCCCCTCGGCCTGTGCTCTACCGGCGATTTGGACACCCGGCCAGCCTAAGCCCCGGCACCGACATCCGCCCCGGACCCCGGGGATCGGCCCCCGATTGGCCCCCTGCCGCTTACCTCGGGACACCTGTGCGGCATCCTTGTGACAGATCACACTGTTTGGACCGTCCGGCAAAATGGGGAGCACGGTCCCCTGGTACACCGGGGGAGCAAGATCCCTTGAGCAGGTCGACAAGGAGAGAACTCGTGGACGACGTTCTGCGGCGCAACCCGCTCTTCGCGGCTCTCGACGACGAGCAGGCCGCGGAGCTGCGCGCCTCCATGAGTGAGGTGACCCTGGCGCGCGGCGATTCCCTCTTCCACGAGGGCGACCCGGGCGACCGGCTGTACGTGGTCACCGAGGGCAAGGTCAAGCTGCACCGCACCTCACCCGACGGCCGCGAGAACATGCTGGCCGTCGTCGGTCCCAGCGAGCTGATCGGCGAGCTGTCGCTGTTCGACCCGGGCCCGCGAACGGCGACGGCGACCGCGCTGACCGAGGTCAAGCTGCTCGGTCTCGGCCACGGCGACCTCCAGCCCTGGCTGAACGCGCGTCCTGAGGTGGCCGGCGCCCTGCTGCGCGCCGTCGCCCGCCGTCTGCGCAAGACCAACGACGCGATGTCGGACCTCGTCTTCTCCGACGTGCCCGGCCGTGTGGCGCGCGCCCTGCTGGACCTCTCCCGCCGCTTCGGCGTGCAGTCCGAGGAGGGCATCCACGTCGTCCACGACCTCACGCAGGAGGAGCTGGCCCAGCTGGTCGGCGCGTCCCGCGAGACCGTGAACAAGGCGCTCGCCGACTTCGCCCAGCGCGGGTGGCTCCGCCTGGAGGCGCGGGCCGTGATCCTGCTGGACGTCGAACGGCTCGCCAAGCGCTCCCGCTGACGCTCAGGGGCAGCCGCCCCGAGGCGGACCCTCCGGGGGCAGCCGCCCGACGCTGGCCCTTGAGGGGCAGCCGCCTCGGATGACGGCGAGGCCGGCGCCGTGGTCGATCCCGGTGGGGGCCTCGCCCTGAGAGCCGTACGACGGCCCCCACGCGCGCGTGCCGACGCGGTACGCGCGCGTGGGGCGCGATGTCCGCCTGGCTGTTGCAACCCTGCCTTGCCGCTTGTCAACGGCGGCCGAGTACGGCTGGGGGACCGGCCGGCGGCCCCTTCTCCATCGGCGTACCTCGATGACCTGGGACGGTGGAGTACGCGCGCGTACAGACCGTGAAGCCCATCGGCCCCGCCCCGACGACGAGCGGGTCAGCCCGGCCCGCCGCCCAGGCCGACGCCCGCACAACCCGACGCCCGTCCGCCGCGCACGCGACTCGACGCCCCGCCCGGCGCCCGGCGGCCGCCCCCGTTCGATCAGATCAGTCCGTGTTCGCCGAGGTACTCCAGCTGGGCCCTCACCGACAGTTCCGCCGCGGGCCACAGGGAGCGGTCCACGTCGGCGTAGACGTGGGCCACGACCTCGGCCGGGGTGCGGTAGCCGTCCTCGACGGCCGTCTCGATCTGGGCGAGCCGATGCGCGCGGTGGGCGAGATAGAACTCGACGGCGCCCTGGGCGTCCTCCAGGACCGGGCCGTGGCCCGGCAGCACGGTGTGGACGCCGTCGTCGACCGTGAGGGACCTCAGCCGGCGCAGGGAGTCCAGATAGTCGCCCAGGCGGCCGTCGGGGTGCGCCACGACCGTCGTGCCGCGGCCGAGGACGGTGTCCCCGGTGAGCACCGCCCCGTCGGCCGGGAGGTGGAAGCACAGCGAGTCCGCGGTGTGGCCCGGGGTGGGTACGACCCGCAGCTCCAGGCCGCCGGTGGTGACCACGTCACCCGCGCCCAGCCCCTCGTCGCCGAGCCGGAGCGCCGGGTCCAGCGCACGCACCTTGGTGCGGGTCAGTTCGGCGAACCGGGCGGCCCCCTCCGCGTGGTCGGGATGGCCGTGCGTGAGCAGGGTCAGCGCGACGCGTCTGCCCGCCTTCTCGGCCGTGTCCACGACCGTGCGGAGGTGGTCGTCGTCCAGCGGGCCCGGGTCGATGACCACGGCCAGGTCGGAGTCGGGCTCCGAGACGATCCAGGTGTTGGTGCCGTCCAGGGTCATGGCGGAGGCGTTGGGCGCGAGCACGTTGACGGCCCGCGCCGTGGCCGGGCCCGACAGGGCCTTGCCCCGGGGCTGGCCGGGCAGGGCTGCTGCGTCCGTCATGCGGGGCCTCCACCGGTGGGGGCGGTCGGTGCGGTAGGGATGTGCTTGGTGAACTCGTCATGGCCCGGCCAGGCCAGCACGATCCCGCCGTCGACCAGGCGCGCGCGGGCCAGCACGGGCGTCATGTCGCGCGCGGGCGCGGCGGCCAGCGCCTCGGCCGCGGTTGCGTACGACGACAGCTGCCGCAGGGTCGCGATGGTGGGCGGCATCATCAGCAGCTCGCCCCTGTCGTACCCGGCCGCGGCCTCGGCGGGCCGGATCCACACCGTGCGGTCGGCCTCCGTGGAGGCGTTGCGGGTGCGCTGGCCCGTGGGGAGCACGGCCACGAAGAACCAGGTGTCGTAGCGGCGGGACTCGAACTCCGGAGTGATCCAACGGGTCCAGGCGGCCAGCAGGTCGGAGCGCAGCACCAGTCCGCGGCGGTCCAGGAACTCGGCGAAGGACAGCTCGCGGGCGACCAGGGCCGCCCGGCCCGCCTCCCAGTCCTCGCCGGTGGTGTCACCGGCCACCGACGCGGCCGTCGGCCCGGCCAGCAGGACGCCCGCCTCCTCGTACGTCTCCCGTACGGCGGCGCAGACGATCGCCTGTGCCCCCGTCTCGTCGACGCCCAGCCGTTCGGCCCACCACGCGCGCGTGGGGCCCGCCCAGCGGACCTGGTGGTCGTCGTCGCGGGGGTCGACGCCGCCGCCGGGATACGCGTACGCGCCTCCGGCGAAGGCCATGGAGGCGCGTCTGCGCAGCATGTGGACGGCGGGGCCGTGCGGGGTGTCCTTCAGGAGCAGCACCGTGGCCGCGCGCCTGGCCGGCACCGGTGTGAGGGTGCCTTCCGAGAGCGCGCGGATGCGGTCCGGCCACTCCTGTGGGTACCACTGCCCGTTCGCCATGGGCGGAGGCTATCCCGATGTGCGCGAATGTTCGAGAGGCGCCCGGGGCCGGGGCCTCACGGCACCAGTTCGACCTGGACCTCCACCTCCACCGGGGCGTCCAGCGGCAGCACGGCGACGCCGACCGCACTGCGCGCGTGCACGCCCTTCTCGCCCAGGACCTCGGCGAGCAGTTCGCTGGCGCCGTTGACGACACCGGGCTGGCCCGTGAAGTCCGCGGCCGAGGCCACGAAGCCGACGACCTTCACCACGCGCGCGATGCGGTCCAGATCGCCCGTGACGGACTTGACGGCGGCCAGGGCGTTGAGCGCGCAGGTGCGCGCCAGTTCCTTGGCCTCCTCGGCGGTGACCTCGGCGCCCACCTTGCCGGTGACCGGCAGCTTGCCCTCCACCATCGGCAGCTGGCCCGAGGTGTAGACGTACGCGCCGGTCTGGACGGCCGGCTGGTAGGCGGCCAGCGGGGGCACGACCTCCGGCAGGGTCAGACCGAGTTCGGCGAGCCTCGTCTCGACGGCGCCCATCACTGCTTCTCCCGCTTCAGGTAGGCCACCAGCTGCTCGGGGTTGTTCGGCCCGGGCACGACCTGGACGAGCTCCCAGCCGTCCTCGCCCCAGGTGTCCAGAATCTGCTTCGTGGCATGGACGAGCAGCGGCACGGTTGCGTATTCCCACTTGGTCATGCGGCGACTGTATCCGCTGTTATCCACAGCCTCCCGCGTAGCCCGACGGCGGACTGGTTAGTCTCGAAGACGTGAGCAGGCTCCAGGTCGTCAGCGGCAAGGGCGGGACCGGAAAGACCACGGTCGCCGCGGCTCTCGCGCTGGCTCTCGCCACCGAGGGGAAGCGGACGCTTCTCGTGGAGGTCGAGGGCAGGCAGGGCATCGCACAGCTCTTCGAGACGGAGGCGCTGCCCTACGAGGAGCGGAAGATCGCCGTCGCTCCGGGGGGCGGCGAGGTGTACGCCCTCGCCATCGATCCCGAACTGGCTCTTCTGGACTACCTCCAGATGTTCTACAAGCTGGGCAGCGCGGGCCGCGCCCTGAAGAAGCTCGGCGCGATCGACTTCGCCACCACCATCGCCCCGGGCCTCAGGGACGTCCTGCTGACCGGCAAGGCGTGCGAGGCGGTACGCCGCAAGGACAGGAACGGCCGGTTCGTGTACGACTACGTCGTCATGGACGCGCCGCCGACGGGGCGCATCACCCGTTTCCTGAATGTGAACGACGAGGTCGCGGGCCTGGCGAAGATCGGCCCGATACACAATCAGGCGCAGGCCGTGATGCGGGTGCTGAAGTCCCCCGAGACCGCCGTGCATCTGGTCACCCTGCTGGAGGAGATGCCGGTCCAGGAGACCGCGGACGGCATCGCCGAACTGCGGGCGGCCCGGCTGCCGGTGGGCCGGGTCATCGTGAACATGGTGCGGCCGGAGGTGCTGGACGCGGCCGACCTCGACCTCGTGGGCACCGTGTCGCGCACCGCCGTGGCCCGTGCGCTGTCCGCCGCCGGGCTGGGCGGGGCGCGGCGCGGCGGGAACGCCGAGCGGCTGGTGGACCCGCTCCTTGAGCAGGCCGCGGAGTACGCCGAGCGGTACGCGTTGGAGCAGGAGCAGCGTGCGGTCCTGGGTGAGCTGGAGCTGCCGCTGCACGAACTGCCGCTGCTCGCCGAGGGCATGGACCTCGCGGGCCTGTACGAACTCGCCACCGAGCTGCGCGAACAGGGGATGACATGAGTCCGGACCCGGCCCACGCACAGGACACCGCACGCCATCGTCTCTCCCCCGCGCGCGTGCTCGACATCGATCCGCTGCTCGACGATCCCGATACCCGGATCGTGGTGTGCTGCGGTTCGGGCGGGGTCGGCAAGACCACGACCGCGGCTGCCCTGGGGCTGCGGGCCGCCGAGCGCGGCCGGAAAGTGGTCGTGCTCACCATCGACCCGGCGCGCCGGCTGGCCCAGTCGATGGGCATCGACTCGCTGGACAATGTGCCGCGCCGGGTGAAGGGCACCGAGGACCGAGCAGGCGCCTCGGGCGGCGATCCGGCCGGGGACGGCGGCGGGCGACGGGCGGGCGGGGAGCTGCACGCCATGATGCTCGACATGAAGCGCACCTTCGACGAGGTCGTCGAGGCGCACGCGGATCCGGAGCGGGCCGCCGCGATCCTGGCCAACCCCTTCTACCAGTCGCTCTCGGCGGGCTTCGCGGGCACGCAGGAGTACATGGCGATGGAGAAGCTGGGCCAGCTGCGGGCGAAGGACGAGTGGGACCTCATCGTGGTCGACACCCCGCCGTCCCGCTCCGCGCTGGACTTCCTGGACGCGCCCAAGCGGCTCGGTTCCTTCCTGGACGGGCGGCTGATCCGGCTGCTGACCGCGCCGGCGAAGCTGGGCGGCTGGGCGGGGATGAAGTTCCTGAACGCGGGGATGTCGATGATGACCGGCACCCTGGGCAAGCTGTTGGGCGGTCAGCTGCTGAAGGACGTACAGACGTTCGTGGCCGCGATGGACACCACCTTCGGCGGCTTCCGTACCCGCGCGGACGCCACGTACAAACTGCTCCAGGCGCCCGGCACGGCGTTCTTGGTGGTGGCGGCCCCGGAGCGGGACGCACTGCGCGAGGCCGCCTACTTCGTGGAGCGGCTGGCCGCCGAGGACATGCCGCTGGTCGGCCTGGTGCTCAACCGCGTCCACGGCAGCGGCGCCGACCGGCTGTCGGCCGAGCGGGCGCTCGCCGCCGCGGAAAATCTTGAGGAGCCCGGCATTGTGGATCAGGGGGAGGGGAAAGCTGGACTTCGTAACTCTCCCGAGCCGTCTGACAGTTCAGAATCCCCCGCTGCTTCCTCCGCGTCCGAGCCGCGCTCCCCGGGCACGGACCCGGATGTCGACCAGCTGACCGCAGGTCTGCTGAGGCTGCACGCCGACCGTATGCAGTTGCTCTCCCGCGAGCAGCGCACGCGTGACCGCTTCACCGCGCGCCATCCCGAGGTGGCCGTGGTGGAAGTGGCCGCGCTCCCCGGTGATGTGCATGACCTCGCGGGGCTGCGGGACATCGGCGACCGGCTCGCGGCCAAACGGCCGGAGCTGCCCGAAACGCGTACCGATGCGTGAGAGGGGACGTCCTCTCACGCATGAGAGAGGACGACGTCTCAGCTGACCGCCGCGTAGTTCTCGTACACCTCGTCGTCGTCGAGGGGCACGATCCCGGCCCCTCGTTCGTACTCCGAACGCGCGGTCTCCAGGAGCCTGCGCCAGGAGGTCACGGTGGGGCGCCTGCGCAGCAGTGCGCGGCGCTCGCGCTCCGTCATGCCTCCCCACACACCGAATTCCACGCGATTGTCCAGCGCATCGGCCAGGCATTCGGTGCGTACCGGGCATCCGGTGCACACTGCCTTGGCTCTGTTCTGCGCTGCTCCCTGAACGAACAGTTCATCCGGATCGGTAGTGCGGCAGGCGGCCTGCGCACTCCAGTCGGTTACCCAGCCCATACCGGCGCCGTCCTCTCCCGAATCGAGGCTCCCCCACGGCGGCAGCGGCATATTCACCGCAGCCAGTTGAGGACGTTACGGAAGGCGGGCACAGCGCAACACCCCCGTCGGGCCCAATCTTGAATGGCCCGAACGGACTATGGGTAAGCGGCAGATCACCCGCGGGAGTGAGCTGGTGACATGCGTGATCATCCCGGCAAAGCGGGACAGTTATGGTGCGCCACAACGGACGCCGCGTGACACACGAGGCGGATTCGGACACGCCTCCAACACACCCCGACATGCCCGACGGAGGAACCCGTCGGAGAAAGCCGGGAAGATCCGGAACGATTCGGGGTCGCCGGACGTATTGATAGGTGACCGCGCTACTGTGACAGTTGAGAGCAGCTTAGGCCAAGGCATATACGCGTGTCCGGCGAATGAGAACGTAGGCTGCCCCTATGCCAAAGAAGCGCTCGGGCGGTGGTCTGTCGCCAACGCAGCAGGCCGCCAAGTTCCTCGGTGTCAGTGTCCTCGCAGGAGCCGTCATGGCCGGCATCGCGCTGCCCGCGGCGGGCGCGCTCGGCCTCGCGGCCAAGGGCTCGGTGCAGGGATTCGACGAGATCCCGGCCAACCTGAAGAGCCCCCAGCTCAGCCAGCGGACCACGATCCTGGACAGCCAGGGTCAGCAGATCGCCACGGTCTACTCACGGGACCGCACGGTGGTGGAGCTCAAGGACATCTCGCCGTACATGCAGAAGGCCATCGTCGCGATCGAGGACTCGCGCTTCTATGTGCACGGCGCGGTCGACCTGAAGGGCGTACTGCGCGCCCTGAACAAGAACGCGCAGAGCGGCGGGGTCGCCCAGGGCGCCTCCACGCTCACCCAGCAGCTGGTGAAGAACTACTTCATCGAGGAGGCCGGCGACGACCCGACCAAGGTCGCCGAGGCCACCCAGCAGACACTGGGCCGCAAGGTCCGCGAACTGAAGTACGCGATCCAGATCGAGGAGAAGCTCGGCAAGAAGAAGATCCTGGAGAACTACCTGAACATCACGTTCTTCGGGCAGCAGGCCTACGGCGTCGAGGCCGCCGCCCAGCGTTACTTCTCCAAGCACGCCAAGGACCTCAACCTCCAGGAATCGGCGCTGCTCGCGGGCATCGTGCAGTCCCCCAGCCGCTACGACCCGGTCAACGACGAGGCCGAGGCCACCAAGCGGCGCAACGTGGTCCTCCAGCGCATGGCCGAGGTCGGCGACGTCTCCCAGCAGGAGGCCGACAAGGCCAAACAGGCCCCGCTCGGCCTGAAGGTCAGCCAGCCGAAGAACGGCTGCATCACCGCGACCAAGGGCGCCAGTTTCTTCTGCAAGTACGTCGAGAACGTCTTCCTCAGCGACCCGGTCTTCGGCAAGACCAAGGAAGCCCGCGCGAAGATCTGGAACCGCGGCGGCCTGACGATCCGCACCACCCTGGACCAGCAGGCCCAGGACTCCGTCCAGGCCTCGCTCAAGGACCACATCAACAAGTCGGACTCGGTGGCCGCCGCCGCCACCCTGGTCGAGCCCGGCACGGGCAAGATCCTCGCCATGGGCCAGTCGAAGCCGTACGGCTACGCGAAGGACGAGACCGAGTACAACTACTCGGTCAACCGCGACATGGGCGGTTCGAACTTCGGCTTCCCGACCGGTTCGACCTTCAAGCCGTTCGTGGCCGCGGCGGCGGTCGAGGGCGGCAAGCCCCCGACGCAGGAGTACCCGTCGCCGTACAAGATGGAGTACCCGAGCCCGGTCCAGCGCTGCGACAGCCGGCCCTATGTCAACAACGACCACACGACCGCCGAGAACGAGAACAAGGCGGAGGTCGGCCCCTACCGGATGAAGGAGGCGATGGCCAAGTCGGTCAACACCTACTTCGTCCAGATGATCGCCGACATCGGGCTGTGCCCGGTGATGAAGATGGCCGACGCGCTGCACGTGGTGCAGGGCAACGGCGACAAGCTGCCCGAGGAGCCCGCCATCGCGCTCGGCGCGGTGGGCCTGTCCCCGCTGACCATGGCGAGCGCGTACGCCTCCTTCGCCTCGCGCGGCATGTACTGCACGCCGGTCGCCATCGAGTCGATCACCCAGAAGGTGGGCAACGAGCGGAAGTCCCTTGAGGTGCCCAAGTCGACGTGCTCGCGCGCGATGAGCGAGCAGACCGCCGACACGGTCAACACCCTGCTGCGCGGCGTGGTCGACTCGGGCACCGGCCAGCAGGCCGGCCTCACCGACCGCGAGAGCGCCGGCAAGACGGGTACCACGGACGAGCGCAAGAACGCCTGGTTCGTCGGCTACACGCCGAACATGTCCGGCGCGGTCTGGGTCGGCGGCCCCAAGCAGAACGTCAAGATGCGGAACATCACCATCGGCGGTGTCTACCGCCCGCTCGTCTACGGCGGTGAGGTCCCCGGCCCGATCTGGAAGGACGCCATGACCGGCGCCCTGCAGGGCAAGCCCGTCCAGTCCTTCAACCTCGTCGACATCCCGGACGACAACGGGGACGGCAACGGGCACGGCAGGGACCGGGGCGACGGAAACGGCAACGGCGACAACCGCGGCGGGGACAACGGCGGCATCATCGGCGGCCTGACGGACGGCGGCGCGAACGGCGGCGCCAACCCGGCCCCCACCATCTCCTTCCCGGGCAACTTCATCCAGGGCCAGGGCAACGGAGGCCGAAACGGAAACGGGGGGCATCGGCCTTAGCGCGGGAGCCGCAGCGGCCTTAGCGCGAGGGCGGCAACAGCTTTGGCGCGGGGCGCCAGCGGCTTTGGCGCGGGGCGGCAGCGGCTTTAGCACCGGGGCGCACCGGGCGGAGGGGCAACGGCCCTGGTGCTTGGGCGCGCCGGGCGGTGAGGGCAGCGGCCTTGACACCGGGGCCCGAGGAACGGTGAGGGCAGCGGGCTTGCGCCGCGGCGCACCGGGCGGAGGGGCGACGGATCGGGCGCTTCGGGGGCGGTGGCTCGGGGCGCTTCGGCTGGGAGGCCGGGCGGCTCGGGCTCCTCGGCTCGGCGCGCTTCGGAAGGCCGGTGGCTCCGGGCGCTTCGCGCAAGTGACTCGCAGTACGGGTGTCTCGGGTGAAGGCCGGCGGTTCGGGGCGCTTCGCGCAGGGATTGGCGGCACGGGCGCCTCGGCTCGGGCCGGTGGCTCGGGGCGCTTCGGCTGGGAGGCCGGGCGGCTCGGGGCGTTGGTTGATGTCTGACGCGGCGGCGCCGCACCCTGACTTGGGTGCGGCCCCGTTACGTAAGGTGGGGGTGGGTTGGATCGGCTCGGGCACGTCGAATGCCGTACGGCCGGTCGCTGTGGGGCCCGGGGCCACTCCCGGGCCGAAGGGGCCGACCTGCCGGAGGGGCGGGCAGGGGACGGCTGGGCCAAGCCGGGGCCGGCGCGCTCGCCTGGCGGGAGCAGTTCAGCACCGGACTTCCGGGCTCGCCCAGGACGAGCGGTCCACCTCGGGGTCCGCTGGGCCACCGGTGCAGGTGGGCCGCCCCGGGCACGCCCCAGACAGAGCCCGAGGCCGACCTCCAGCCGAGAGCCCGCTGGACCACCCGTGCGGGGCCCGTGCGGGGGCCCGACCCGGCGAGAACCCCGGGCCAATTCCGCGTCAGCCCAGGGTTCACGGGCCCCAGCGCGCGTGGCCACCCCGGTCCGGCCCCGAAAAGAACACAGGCCAGCCCGGCGCACCCGGCCCGGCCCCGAAAAGAACCCCAGGCCAGCCTCGGCACACCCAGGCCAGCCCCGAAAAGAACCCCAGGCCAGTGCTGGCACAGCCCCGGGTCAGCCCTGGAGCAGCTTTTTGACCGCCGCGGCGACCCGGCCGCCCTCCGCCTGACCCGCCACCTTCGGGTTCACGATCTTCATCACGGCGCCCATGGCCCGCGGCCCCTCCGCACCGGCCGCCTTCGCCTCTTCCACGGCCTGGGCGACGATCGCGTTCAGCTCCTCGTCGGACAGCTGCTTGGGCAGGTAGGCAGCAAGTACCTCGCCCTCCGCCTTCTCCCGCTCGGCCTGCTCGGCCCGGCCACCCTGCGCGAAGGCATCCGCCGCCTCCCGGCGCTTCTTGGCCTCTTTGGTGATCACCTTCAGAACCTCGTCGTCGGACAGCTCACGCTTCTCCTTGCCCGCGACCTCCTCCTTGGTGATCGCGGCGAGCGTCAGCCGGAGCGTCGAGGAGCGGAGTTCGTCACGCTCCTTGATCGCGGCGTTGAGGTCGTCGTGCAGCTTCGACTTGAGCGTGGTGGTCATGGGTCCGATTGTCGCAGGTACGAGAGCCCGGTCGCCCGTTGATTTCAGGGGCGGCCGGACGCGGCACAGGGTCCCGGGTCTGACACGATGGTCGTATGCGCGCGCGATACGGAGTACCCCTGGGAGTCATGGCGGTCGGCGCCGCCGGTCTGGCCTACGCGGCGGGGTTCGAGGCCCGTTTCTTCCGGCTCCGCCGAGTCACGGTCCCCGTCCTGCCCCCGGGCATGCGCCCACTGCGCGTGCTTCAGGTCTCCGACATCCACATGGTGAGCGGCCAGCGCAAGAAGCAGCGCTGGCTGCGCTCGCTGGCCGGCCTGCGCCCCGACTTCGTGATCAACACGGGCGACAACCTGTCCGACCCGGAGGGCGTACCCGAGGTACTGGACTCGCTCGGCCCCCTGATGGAGTTCCCCGGCGCGTACGTCTTCGGCTCCAACGACTACTACGGCCCCAAACCCCGCAACCCCGCCCGCTACTTGCTGGAGAGGGCGAGCGGCCGCCACGGCCTGAACGGCAACCCGCCGGTCGTGGGCGCGATCCACAACCCGTGGGAGGACCTGCGGGACGGCTTCGACGCGGCGGGCTGGCTGAACCTGACGAACACGAGAGGCGTGCTGAAGATCGAGGGCGTCTCGGTGGAGATGACGGGCCTGGACGACCCGCACATCAAGCGCGACCGCTACGAACGCGTGGCCGGCGGCCCATCGAGCGGCGCGGACTTCTCGATGGGCGTGGTGCACGCTCCGTACCTGCGCGTACTGGACGCGTACGCGGCGGACGGCTACCCCCTGATCCTGGCCGGCCACACGCACGGCGGCCAGCTGTGCATCCCCTTCTACGGCGCCCTGGTCACCAACTGCGACCTGGACGCGGACCGGGTGAAGGGCCTGTCCACGCACACGGCGCAGGACCGTACGTCCTATCTGCACGTCTCCGCGGGCTGCGGCACCAACCGCTACACCCCCGTACGGTTCGCGTGTCCACCGGAGGCGACGCTGCTGACGCTGGTGGGACGGGAGTAGCGGAAAGCAAGCTGGTGCCAGGCGGGGCGAAGCGGGGAGCACGGAGCCGAGCCCCACCGGACGACAACAAGGAACCGATGAGGGGAACCGGCCGTAGGACCGACCCGCCGGCCTGCCCGAGGGCATTCCCAATACCGCCCCCATTCCGGAATTAACCCAACCAGCCCACCCCATATCGCCCGTTTCGCCCATTCTGCTTAGCGTGAAGGCATGACGGCCCCGATACCCAGGGAGATCCCGGACCTTCCCGCGGTCCCGGGCATGCCCGTACTGAAGCCCTCGTACGTCCCCGCCGCCGCAGTGATGGCCCCCGTCCCCCGCCCGCTGACGGCGCTGTACCGCCTGCTCGTCGCCCTGATGGCCCTCGCGGGCGTCGCACTGGAGCTGCTGCTCGGCTCGCCGACCCGCGCGCTGAGCTACTTCAGCGTCCAGAGCAACGCCTTCCTGGCCCTGGTCATGGTCATCTCGGCCCACCGCGCGTGGGCGGCCCGCCGCCCCCTGCCGGCCATCGTCACAGGAGCCGCACTGCTCTACGTCCTGACCGCCGGCCTCGCCTACCACCTGCTCCTCGGACACACCACGCCGCCGTTCTCCATGACGGACGCGACCACACCGCCGACCCCGTGGCACGGCCAGTGGACGGCCCTCCAGCTCCTCCACACCGCGACCCCGATCGCGGCGCTCCTGGACTGGCTCCTGCTCACCGCCCGCGGCCGCCTGCACCTCCGCCAGACCGCCGCCTGGCTCGTCTACCCCCTGGCCTACCTGGCCTTCTACCTCGGCAGGGCCGAACTGCTGATCCCCGGCACGGCCGGCCGCTACCTCTACCCCTTCCTGGACGCCGGCCACCACGGCTACCGCGGCACCCTCGCCAACGCCCTCCTCATCGGCCTCGCCATCTACGCCCTGGCCATCGTCCTGATCCTCCTCGACCACACCCGCCCGAACCTCGTCCGCCGCCGCGCCAAAACCGGATTTCGTCTCCGGCCACCGGTGGGCTAAAGTAAACGACGTCGCCGCGACAGCAGCGACACCGGGGTGTAGCGCAGCTTGGCAGCGCGCTTCGTTCGGGACGAAGAGGTCGTGGGTTCAAATCCCGCCACCCCGACGCTGGTCAGAGGGCCAATCGCATGATCGCGATTGGCCCTCTTTCATGCCCGGGGGGCCAAACAGGGGGCCAAACGAAGTTGATCAGGCTACCTCGTCGCCCTCTTCCTGCTCCTCCGCGTCCTCCCCTTGCTGGTCATCGGTGAAGATGTCGTCCATCGCTTCGGCTCCCTTCGTGATCACGGGCCGGAGCTGTTTGCGGTAGACCGCCTCGGTCGTCGCCTGGCTGCTGTGACCGACCAGCAGTGCGATGGTCTCCAGCGGGATGCCATGGTCCGAGAGCAGGGACACGAAGCTGTGCCGGAGCTCCCGCGGCGTCCACTCCGGCTTTAGGTCGGCCTTTCGAACGATGGCTTTGAAGTCACGCCGGACGTTGGCCGCGTCGAGCGGCTCGCCGGTACGGGTGGTGAAGACGCGACCGGCCGGGCTCCACTCCATCCCTCGTGAGGCACGTTCCTTAATTCTGCCACCTCAGGTGCTCTTCGAGGACGTCGACCACCTGCTTCGGGAGAGCGATGGTTCGCCGGCTCTTCCGGGTCTTCGTCTCGCCGTGCTTGCGCACAGAGCGCCACACCGCGACGTGCGGCGGGATGCCGTCCTTCGTCTCAAGGAAGACGTGATCCCAGGTGAGGGGCCGCGCCTCTTCCGTGCGCACATCGCTGAGCAGCGAGAGCACGAGGTAGGCGTACAGCCGTGACGGGCGCGCGGCGGCGAGCACGGCTTTCGCCTGCTCCAAGTTGAGTGCCTTGCTCGGACGGCCGGGGCGCCCCTCCGGCGCGGTGACAAGTAGGGCGACGTTCCGCGCGGCCTTGTCCCTGCGCTGAGCGTGCGCGATGGAGCGGCGCAGGATGGCGAGCAGGTCACGCAGGCTCCGCGTCGCGAGGAATTCGGCCCTGTCGTCCAACCAGTCGTCGACATCGTCCGCGCTGAGTTCCTTCAGCTTGGCCTTGCCGATAAACGGGATCAGGTGCTTGTTCGCCATCGAGCGGTTCTTGCCGATGGTGCCCTTCTCGTCGCGCCCCTTCAGGCCGCGCTCCAACCAGTCGTTCACCGCGTCGGCCACGGTGTAGTGGGCCGGAGCCTTGACTCCGGTCTGCACCTCCTTCTTCAAGTCCCGGATCTTCTGGCGCACTTCGGTTTTCGTCTTGCCGTACACCTTCGGCCGACGGCGCTTGCCGTTCGGGGCGTACCCCGGGGAGACGGCCCCCACATAACTCTTCTTGACGGGGTCCCAATAGATCGTGTCCGCGCCGTGGCCGGCCCTCTGGGCGCGCTTCGACCACGCTGAGGTGGCCGGGTGGGCACACGAGATGCGGGCTTGGTTCACCCTCACGACCGGCGACTACCGCGGCGTCATCGCGGCGTCGCAGGCCGGGCTTGAAGGGGCGAAGCATCACGGGGTGGCCGTTCAACTCGCAGCGCAGGAAGCCAAGGCGTGGGCACGGCTCGGGGACCGCCGGCAAGTCGAGGTCGCCCTCGACAAGGGGCGCAGAATGCTCGAAGGGATGCCGCTTCTTCGACGCGGTCCCCGACCACCGCGAGGACGACGACCCACCGAACACCGGCCAGCTGTGGGTCTACGGCCTACGCATGGGCAGCAACTTTACTCTCAAACAGCGCCCGCTGAAGGCCAAGCACCTCGCCGACTTCGAGCACCGGGCCTTCCCCGCCGACGACCCGCACCGCCAGAGCCGCAAGGATCGGCAGCCCGACGTCTTCCGCCCCTTCGACGCCAGCGAACTGCTCGCCGACGAGAGGGTGAGTCTCGACATTGGCCTGCTCGACCCCTCCGCCTCCGAGGCCGGGGAGTCACCCTCCATCGAGCAACTGACGGTCTCCGTCACCGACGACCTGAGGCGGGCGCTGGCCGAGATCGAGGCGTTCACTCAGGAACTGGGGGTGAAACTGCCCGCGCAGGCCGACTGACCTGGGCGGATACCGGTGTCCTGAGCGAGGATGGGGCTGCTCTTCGGGGCTGGGCGGGATTTCGTCACGGTCACGGTCCACGCTCGTAGGACAACCAACCGGGGCGGCGAGAAACTTCCCTAGTAGCGAGTTCGGCGGCGCCGCGGCCGGACGGCGGACAAGGTCTCACCGGCGACGATGCGACTGGTCGCGAGGTGCATCACTGCGGGACCCGGCCTACTGAAACTCGCGTGGGCGCCGGCCAAGTGAAGACTGGCTGCTACGAGCGGAAGGAAGGTGTCGTCCAGGCGACGACGCCGTGGAAGCCGTCCCTTGCCGTCGACCGAGCGGTCCCGG
The DNA here is from genome assembly GCF_057537855.1 of Streptomyces diversicolor. NCBI lineage: Bacteria > Bacillati > Actinomycetota > Actinomycetes > Kitasatosporales > Streptomycetaceae > Streptomyces > Streptomyces diversicolor. Next base: position 772 of record NZ_BAAJXA010000054.1, on the reverse strand, counting down.
CTGTGGTCCGGTCGGTCGCCACGCACCGTACGGTGGCCTCGCCTGCGGGGTTGGACGCCAGACCCGCACGGCCATACCGCCTGGATGATGCGTACCCTCGCCCTCCAGGCCCTCAGCCTCAAGCAGTCCCACCGATGAGTCGACCTCGAGCCGTCTCGCCAAAGTCAGTTGTGACGGGCGACCGCCACGGGACAGCAGCAGGTGCTTTCCGTGACAACATGACGTTTACGTGATCAGGGAAGGGGCCTGACGCCGCCTTGTGAAACGCTTTTCGACCCCTTGCCGTGGGTGAGTGAGCCGGTGTTCCTCAGCCTGTGTTGCGGCGTTGCCCGCACTCATTCCTGTTCGGCCTGCTCGTCGAGCAGTGTCCGTGCCAGTTCTGAGAGGGTTGCGCCACCGTCCAGAGTCCAGCGTGCGGGGCCCTGGACCGCCACAGGCGCTTCCTCCCAGCCGGCGAGCTCGTAGAGGTTCAGGACCAGCCGCGTCGGCGAGTATGCACGCCCGTCTACCGCCCACACTAGGCACCGCGTACGGTCGTTCACCCAGGTTGCCTCACCGCGTCGGGGGTCCTCGGCTAGCCAGGGGGTGAGCGCATCGATCTCGGGTTTGTTCCACAGACGTAGGTGGACTGGTGTCCCGTTCCTGATCTTCGCGTGGTCCACGAGGGTGGGCACAGCGTTGGGGCGGCGTGGCTTGCGCTTGCTCTCCTTTGTGGCCTTGTAGATGGCTGGCAGGTCGGGGATGACCCCTTCCCGTTCGGCGTCACGCAGCA
>NZ_BAAJXA010000053.1:0-63414 GCF_057537855.1 Streptomyces diversicolor | reverse complement strand
CCTGCCGTACTCCACGGCCGGCCGGACGTCCCGTACCGGGATACGGCCGATGGCCGGAGTCGAACTCATGGGTCTCACCTCCGCCGTGCGCGAAGCCGGGCCCGGGGCCCGGCCGTGGATCCGCTCCGCGCGGGAACCTTCAGTGCCTCGCCGCCGTGGAAAGAGGCTTCAGCGGGGGCGCCCGCCGGATCCCGCCGCGGCGTCGCGGCCCGCCGCCCCGCTCCCCTGGGCCGCCGTCCCGGCCGCCGCGCAGATGGCGCTCGGCGGCTTCCGCGGCCTCCCGCGCGCAGCGCTTGCCCATGAGCACGCACAGGGTGTAGCCCGAGTCCTCGAACGTGGCCCGCACCGCGCGGTCGGACGGCGCCGCGAGCATCGCACGTTCCCACGCCCGGTACCGCAGCAACTGCCTGGCCACCTCGGCCTTCGCGGGTATCAGCATGGCCCTGTTCACCCTCCACGCACTCGACTGGGCGCGTCTCCCGGCGGTCGGGTGGACTCCGGGCTCTCGGCGGCACGGGTCCGTTACGGCGATCGAGGCATTTCACCCATGGTGCACGGATGAGCACGCAGCGTCTTGTTGGTTCTTCAACCACTTCCGGTGTGCTCCTGTTGCACGAATGGCGTAGCGCATCCACTGTGGATCTGACTCAGAAGCGACCAGCGCTCGACGCTCCGTGATCGGGGCCCATGCCCGTGGGGGGCGATGACGAGCGGGAGTTCCGCCGGTGAGGAGCAAGCGACGATGAAGACCGCAGTGCCCTGCTACTACCACCTCGACGTGGAAGTCAGCCCCGAGCGGGTGGGACAGGTCAGCCGCATCCTGGCCGCCCACCTGCGCCACTGGAACCTGGAGAACCTGGTGGTCCCCGTCCGCAGCGGCGCGGAACTGCTGCTGCGGGCCATCGACGAACACGCCACGGACAAGCACGCGTCGATCGAGATGTGGTGGAACGGCCAGCACCTCATCACCGCCGTCGGCGACGACGACCGTGATCTGCGCCCCGACCAGGATCTGCGGGCCTGCCTGGCCCGTATCGCGGCGATCAGCGACGGCTGGGGGTGCTGTGCGTCGCAGACCGGCAGCAAGATCATCTGGTTCTCGCAGCGGGCCCGTGCCGGCGAACGCGTCCCGCTGGTCCCGACGGCCCCGGCCCCCAGCCTGCGCCAGGTGCGCCAGGTGCCGCGCGACACTCCGGCCGCCGCACTCGCGGCCCGGGCGGCGGGCGTGCCCCGGGCCGCCCTGGAGGTCGCCCGGTGACGGCACCGGCGTCCCGCACAGGGGTGCCCGTGTGGAGCGGGCACCCCTATCCGTTGGGCGCCGCCTTCGACGGGCAGGGCACCAACTTCGCGCTGTTCAGCGAGGTCGCCGAACGCGTCGATCTGGTCCTGGTCGACGACGCGGGCGCCGAGACGCGTCTGCCGCTGACCGAGGTCGACGGGTTCGTGTGGCACGGCTATGTGCCCGGGGTCGGGCCCGGCCGGCGCTACGGCTACCGTGTGCACGGACCCTGGGACCCCGGCCTCGGCCACCGGTGCAACCCGGCGAAGCTGCTCCTCGACCCGTACGCGCGCGCCGTCGACGGGCAGATCGACAACCACGCCTCGCTCTACGAACGCGACCCCTCGGGCCCCGCCCCGGCCGACAGCGCCGGGCACTCCATGCTCGGCGTGGTGACCGACCCCTACTTCGACTGGGGCGACGACCGCCCGCCGCGGCGGCCGTACGCCGAGACCGTCATCTACGAGGCGCATGTGCGCGGTCTGACCCGCACCCACCCGGACGTCCCGGAGCGGCTGCGCGGCACCTACGCGGCGCTCGCCCACCCGTCCGTCGTCGAGCATCTGACCTCGCTGGGCGTGACCGCGATCGAGCTGATGCCCGTGCACCAGTTCGTGCACGACGGTGTGCTCCAGGACCGCGGGCTGGCCAACTACTGGGGCTACAACACGATCGGCTTCTTCGCGCCGCACAACGCCTACGCCGCGTTCGGCACCCGCGGCCAGCAGGTCAACGAGTTCAAGGCGATGGTCAAGGCGCTGCACGCGGCCGGGCTCGAAGTGATCCTCGACGTGGTCTACAACCACACAGCCGAGGGCAACGAGCACGGACCCACGCTCTCCTTCCGCGGTATCGACAACGCCTCCTACTACCGCCTCGTGGACGGCGACTGGGCGCACTACTACGACACCACGGGCACCGGCAACAGCCTGCTGATGCGGCACCCCTACGTACTCCAGCTGATCATGGACTCGCTCAGGTACTGGGTCACCGAGATGCACGTGGACGGCTTCCGCTTCGACCTCGCGGCCACTCTGGCCCGGCAGTTCCACGAGGTGGACCGGCTGTCGGCGTTCTTCGACCTGATCCAGCAGGACCCCGTCATCAGCCGGGTCAAACTCATCGCCGAGCCCTGGGACGTGGGGGAGGGCGGCTACCAGGTCGGCAACTTCCCGCCGCTGTGGTCGGAGTGGAACGGCAAGTACCGGGACGCCGTACGGGACTTCTGGCGGGCGGAGCCGGGCTCGCTCGGCGAGTTCGCCTCCCGGCTCACCGGGTCCTCCGACCTCTACGCGCACCACAGGCGCCGCCCGAGGGCCAGCGTCAACTTCGTGACCGCGCACGACGGTTTCACGCTGCGCGACCTCGTCTCCTACAACGACAAGCACAACGAGGCCAACGGCGAGGGCAACCGGGACGGCGAGAGCGTCAACCGGTCCTGGAACTGCGGCGCCGAAGGGGACACCGACGATCCCGCGGTCCTCGAACTGCGGGCCCGCCAGCAGCGCAACCTCCTGGCGACGCTGCTGCTGTCGCAGGGCATCCCGATGCTGTGCCACGGCGACGAACTCGGCCGCACCCAGCGCGGCAACAACAACGCCTACTGCCAGGACAGTGAGATCTCCTGGATCGACTGGCGGCTGACCGACGAGCAGCGCGCGCTGATCCGCTTCACCCGGTACGTCATCGCACTGCGCGCCGCCCACCCCGTCCTGCGCCGGCGCCGCTTCTTCCGCGGCGAGACGGCCACCCACGCCGCACAGCCGCTGCCCGACCTGGTGTGGCTGCTGCCCGACGCGCGCGAGATGACCGACCGCGACTGGCAGCGCTCCGACGCGCACTCGGTCGGCGTGTTCCTCAACGGCGACGCCATCGCCGAACGCGACCCCTACGGGCGACGGGTGATCGACGACTCGTTCCTGCTGCTCCTCAACGGCCACTGGGAACCCGTCGACTTCCGCCTGCCCGACGCCACGTACGGCGAGCGCTGGACCGTCCTGATCGACACCGCCGCCCCCGACGGCCTGCCCACCGAACAAGAACACAAGCCCCACACCCACCTCCCCGTACCCCCCCGATCCCTGACCCTCCTGACCCACCCACCCACCCCCTAGCCCCTTGGACGGGGACGCGGAGGTGGATGCGCTGGGCCGTGATGTCGCGGTGAGGATGCGGTGGTTCGAGGGCGGGGGCGGTGTCCTCGGAGGGGGCACGGGGACGAATGCGCCCAGCCGGGATGCTGCGCCACTCGAAGCCCGGGGCTACCGCCCCCGCAGGGGGCGCGGGTAACGGCGCGCTCAACCACAACACTCCCGCACCTGAACGATTGCAGGCGCCCCCGCCAGGGGCGCGGGGAACGGCGCGATCAACCACGATGCTCCCGCACCTGAATGATTGCAGGCGCCCCCGCCAGGGGCGCGGGGAACTGCGCGATCAACCACGACGCTCCCGCACTCGAAGGACTGCGGGCGTCCCCGTCAGGGGCGCGGGGAACTGCGCGCTCAACCACGACGCTCCCGCACCCGAACGACTGCAGATGCCCCGCAGGGGGGCGCGGGGAACTGCGCGACCAGCCCCCACATCGCCGCACTCGAACCGACGACGGAAACCACCACGCCGCCCACCCCACCGCACCCGAACCGACGACGGAAACCACCACGCCCCCCACCCCACCGCACCTGAACCGACGACGGAAACCACCACGCCGCCCACCCCACCTCACCGCACCCACACCAACAAGCCCCACCCAAGCCAACCCCACCCGCCAAAAGCGGACCGCTCAGGTCACCGTCGGGAAGTAACCGTGAACTGCGCCCCATCCGGATCACGCAGCACGGCCTCCGCCGCATCCTCCCGCAACACGCTCCCCCCATGCTTCTCCGCCGCCCGTCCGCACGTGGTCACGTCGGTCACGAAGAAGTGGACCTGCCAGTGCGGCCGGACCGCGGGATCCGGCGCGGCCTCCACCGCGCCGGAGTCGATACGAGCCACCACCGCACCCTCGCTGCGCAGCACGACCTCGCCGCCCTCGTACTCGACCTCGCAGCAGCCGGGCAGCCCCGAGGCCCAGTCGAGGATCTCGCCGTAGAAGAGGGCCGAGTCGAAGGCGTTGCGCGTGTGCAGGCGGATGAAGGTCGGGGACGCCCGCCGCCACGACTCCCAGTTGGAGATCAGCTGGCCCTCCCAGATGCCGAAGGTCGCCCCGTCCCGGTCGGCCAGCAGGGCCGCCCGGCCGGGCGGGAAGGACAGCGGTCCGACCGCGGCCGTACCGCCGCGCTCGCGGGCCCGGCTCACGGCCACGTCCGCGTCCCGCACCGCGAAGTACGGTGTCCATGCCACCGCCATCTGCCACATGGCGGCGACCGCGGCGATCCCGGCGACCGGCACCCCGTTGGCCAGCGCGATCCGGAAGTGGTCGCCGAGCCGGACGCTGCGCCAGCGCCAGCCGAGCACGGCCGAGTAGAAGTCCGCCGTGGCCCCGAGGTCACGGCTGGTGAGACTCACCCAGCACGGTGCGCCGAAAACGGAGTGCGTGGAGATGACGTCCTTCTTCTTCGGATCGCCGGCAAGAGGCGTGTCATGGTTCATCACAGTCGCGTCCTGATCTCATGGACCGGTGGCCCCCGGTCTGACACCAGTGTCCAACCGGAACCCGTTCCCCTGCCTGTCGAACGGTCCGGTGGCAGGCGGCCGGGCGAGTGACGACGATGGACGCATGGGCGACGGCGAGCCGGACCGGATCTTCGAGCTTCAGGAAGAGGTTCACCAGCTGAAGGAGGCGGTCACCTCCCATGCGGTCGTGGACCAGGCGATCGGCATGGTGGTGGCGCTCGGCCGGGTCACCCCGGACGAGGGGTGGGCCGTGCTGAAGGAGGTCTCGCAGCACACGAACATCAAACTGCGCAACGTCGCCGAACTCATCCTCATCTGGGGGCGTACGGGAGACATACCCCCCGAGATCGGCGCCGCACTGGAGGACGCGCTCGACCGGTACGGGCCGACGCAGCTCCCGGGGACGCCGACGGAGTGAACGCGCGGGCCCACGTTCTCGCCCCCGATTCCTCAGCCGCAGCCCGGAATCCCTCAGCCCGGATCGGCGAGCAGTTCCTCGCGCAGCCGGTCGCAGCAGCCGCTGATCAGCCGGGAGACGTGCATCTGTGAGATGCCGAGCTGGCTGGCGATCCGGCTCTGTGTCATACCGCGGAAGAACCGCAGGTAGAGGATGGTGCGCTCGCGCTCGGGCAGCGCCTCAAGGCAGGGTCGTACGGCCGCCCGGTCGACGACGAGGTCGAAACCGGGGTCCGGCGCGCCGAGCGTGTCGCCGAGTGAGCGGCCGTCGGCGCCGGGCGTCTCCGCGTCCAGGGACAGCGCGGCGAAGCACTCCAGGGCCTCAAGTCCGGTGCGCACCTCCGCCTCCGTCAGCCGCGTGTACTCGGCGATCTCGGCGACGGTGGGCACCCGGCCGGTCGTCGCCGACGCCAGTTCCTTGACGGCGCCGCGGACCCGGTTGCGCAGGTCCTGGACCCGGCGCGGCACGTGCAGGGTCCACATGTGGTCGCGGAAGTGCCGCTTGATCTCGCCGGTGACGGTCGGCACCGCGTACGCCTCGAAGGCCCGGCCGCGCGAGGGGTCGTAGTGGTCGACGGCCTTGACCAGGCCGAGCGCCGCCACCTGGTAGAGGTCTTCGAGCGCCTCTCCACGGCCGCGGAAGCGGACGGCGATCCGTTCGGCCATGGGCAGCCAGGTCCCGACCAGTTCGTCGCGCAGTGCCCGGCGCTCCGGGCCCTCGGGCAGTGCCGCGAGCCGTTCGAACGCGGCGGCCGTGTCGGGGGCGTCGTCGTGTGGATGGGGCTTGGCCCTGGTGGTGGTACCCGTCATGGGTGCGCACCTCCCTCAGCGTGTGCCGGATGGACGGACAGCGTGGGAGACGCGCGCTCGGACCGGTGGGAGGGTCCGGGGCGGCCGCATCTACGGGCCGAGCCCCCACGGACGTGCCTCCTGTCCGAAGCACTTTTCAGGAGATTCCCGTGACCTGTTATGTCGAAACAGATCCGCCTAAAGCGTGATATCCAGCCTACGCTTCTTGACTTGCCCTTTGGTCTTCCCCGCAGGGCGAATACCTCTGTAGGAGAGGTAATCTTCTCGTGTGGAAACGGATCGCCCGGAAACGGATCGCCCGGCAGCCGATCGTGCGCGGCCCGGCCGTGCGGCGGCCGAGACCTTCTCCGAGGAACTGGCCGACACCCTGGTCGGGATCCAGCGGCTGATCCGCCGCCGGCTGCGCGGCGGACTGACCGGCCCCCGGCTGCGCGGCGCCGAAGTGGAACTGCTCCGCCTGGTTCAGACCCGGCCCGGCATCGGCATCAAGGAGGCCGCCCGGGAGCTGCACCTGGCCGGGAACTCCGTGTCGACACTGGTCAACCGGCTCGCCAAGGACGGTCATCTGGTCCGCGAGACCGACCCGGCCGACCGGCGTGCCGCGCGCCTGCACCTCACCGAGGCGGCCCGCAGGCGGTTGCACGACTGGCAGCGCCGCCGGGCCGCCCTGGTCGGCCTGCATGTGGCGCGGCTGACCGAGGCGGAGCGCGACGCCCTGCGCGCGGCGCTCCCCGCGCTGCACCGGCTGGCCGTCACCCTGCACGAGGAGGCCGAGCAACCATGACGTCCGACACCACCGCGGGCCCGGCACAGGCCGTCGTCTGCACCGGCCTCGCCCACAGCTTCGGCGAGACGAGGGCGGTGGACGGGCTCGACCTCACCGTGCGGGAGGGCGAGGTCTTCGGACTGCTCGGCCCCAACGGCGCCGGCAAGACCACGGCGATCCGCTGCATCACCACGCTGCTGCCCGTCCCCGCCGGCATGGTCCGCGTCTTCGGCCACGACCCCGCCGCCGAACGCATGGCGGTGCGCCGCCTGCTCGGCTACGTCCCGCAGCAACTGTCCGCCGACGCCGGCCTCACCGGCCGGGAGAACGTCGTCCTGTTCGCCCGGGTCTTCGACATCCCTCGCCGCGAACGCGCCGCCCGGGTCGGCCAGGCCCTGGCCGCCGTCGGCCTCACGGACGCCGCCGACCGGCTGGCGGGCACCTACTCCGGGGGCATGGTGCGCCGCCTTGAGCTGGCCCAGGCCCTGGTCAGCGCGCCCCGGCTGCTGATCCTCGACGAGCCGACCATCGGCCTCGACCCGATCGCCCGCACCGGCGTATGGGACCACATCAACGCCGTCCGCGCGGTCACCGGCATGACCGTCCTGGTCACCACCCACTCCATGGACGAGGCGGACCAGTACTGCGACCGCGTCGCCCTCATGCACCGCGGCCGTATCCGCGCCCTCGGCACCCCGGCCGCACTGCGGCGGCAGCTCGCCGACCGCCGCCGGGCCGAGGGCGCGCCTGCCACGGCTGCGCCGCCCACGCTTGAGGACGTCTTCCGGGACATAGCGGGCAGCGGTCTCGACGACCAGTCAGGAGGTTTCCGCGATGTCCGAAGCACCCGCCGCACCGCCCGCCGCGTCGGCTGACGGCGCCCCGGACGCGGGGGCCCTGCTGCTGCGCCCGCCCGAGCCCCGGGCCGGCTGGCGGCTGCTGCCCGCCCGGGTCGTCGCGATGTGCGCCGTCGAACTGCAAAAGCTGCGCCACGACCGCACCGAGCTGTACACGAGGGCGGTCCAGCCCGCGCTGTGGCTGCTGATCTTCGGTCAGACCTTCACCCGGATCCGGGCGATACCCACCGGCGGCATCCCCTACATCGACTACCTCGCGCCCGGCATCATCGCCCAGTCCGCGATGTTCATCGCCATCTTCTACGGCATCCAGATCATCTGGGAACGCGATGCCGGCATCCTGAACAAGCTCCTGGTCACGCCGACCCCGCGGTCGGCGCTCATCACCGGCAAGGCGTTCGCCGCCGGCGTGAAAGCGCTGATCCAGGCCGTCGTCGTCATCGTCATCGCCGCGCTGCTCGGGGTCGCGCTCAGCTGGAACCCGCTGAAGCTGCTCGGCGTCGCGCTGGCCGTGGTCCTCGCGTCCGCCTTCTTCTCCTGCCTGTCGATGACCATCGCGGGCATCGTGCTCAGCCGCGACCGTCTGATGGGCTTCGGGCAGGCGATCACCATGCCGCTGTTCTTCGGCTCCAACGCCCTCTATCCGCTGTCCGTCATGCCCGGCTGGCTCCAGGCGGTCAGCAAGGTGAACCCGCTGAGCTACGAGGTGGACGCCCTGCGCGGGCTGCTCCTGGACACTCCGGCGCACCCGGGACTCGACTTCGGCGTCCTCGCCGTGGCCGCCGCCCTCGGCATCGCCGCGGCCTCCTCCCTGCTCGGCCGGCTGGCTCGCTGATCGTGCCGCGGACGTGATGTGCGGCACGCGCCGCACCCCGCCTCGACGGCCCCTGAACGGATTCCCGCTGCGCAACGCTTGATCAGCGATCAAAGGGGGCGAATCACCTGCCCATGGCGTATTCCGCTCATTTGACAGTGCGCTGAGCGCACAGATAGACAGCAGCTCTCCGAGGCCGAAAGGGGCGCTGTGTACGAGCCGAACGTGGTCGGTGACTGGCAGGAGTACGACGAGCATGCCGGTCTGCGGGTCCGCGTCCACCGTCTGGAGAGGGCGCAGCCGCCGCGCGGGCGCGACGACGCCGCCGACGGACTGACGTACTTCAGCGTCCGGGTGACCGTCGAGAACCGGGGCGCGCGGCACTGCTCCGTGCAGCTGGAGGACGGCCAGATCGATGTCCGGGTCGGCCCCGACGGGGAGGGCGCGTTCATCGACTGGCGCAACTCCCAGTTCATCGAGGGCTTCGACGTCTACCCGCTGCGCCGGGTCACCGCCGTGCTGTACGCGGCGGGCGGCGAGGCGTCCCTGTCGCAGGTGGACGTCCAGGTGCAGCTGCGCGTCGACGAGGAGTGGACCGACCGCCGGCTGTGGGCGGGCGGCATCGGGCTGGCCGAGGGCCCGGCCGCGGCGGCCCCGGCGGGCGCCTGCCAGGGCGGCCTGGCCCACCAGGTGAGCACATTCCTGCGGGACCAGGCGGAGCCGGAGGGTGCCTGAGCGCCGCGGGTGTCAGTGCGGGATGCCGTCGATGATCTCGCGGGCGCCCTGCCGCAGCAGGGACACCGCCACCGAGGTGCCCAGGGTGGCGGCATCGAGCCGGCCCGCCCATTCGTGGGCGTTCAGCCGCGTCTTGCCGTCGGGGGTGAACACACACGCCCGCAGGGACAGCTCGCCGCCGCGGTCCACGCGGGCGTAACCGGCGATGGGGCTGTTGCAGTGCCCCTGCAGGACGTGCAGGAACATGCGTTCCGCCGTCGCCTCGCGATGGGTGTCGGGATCGCCGAGACCGCTGACGGCGTCGATCAGTTCGGCGTCGTCCTCGCGGCACTGCAGGGCGAGGATGCCCGCGCCGATCGGCGGCATCATCGTCTCCGGCGACAGCACCTCGCTGATCATGTCGGGCCGCCCGATGCGCTCAAGACCGGAGACCGCCAGCAGCAGCGCGTCCGCCTCGCCCGCGGCGAGCTTCGCCAGCCGCCGGTTGGCGTTGCCGCGCAGCGGCACGCACTCCAGGCGCGGATGGGTGGCGGCCAGCTGGGCGACGCGGCGCACCGCGGAGGTGCCGACGCGGCTGCCCGCCGGCAGTTCGTCCAGGGTGAGACCGCCCGGGTGCACGAGCGCGTCGCGGATGTCGTCGCGCTTCAGGAACGCGGCGAACACGGTGCCCGCGGGCAGCGGCCGGTCGGCCGGCACGTCCTTCACACAGTGCACCGCGAGATCCGCCCGGCCGGCCAGCAGCGCGGCGTCCACCTCCTTGGTGAACGCGCCCTTGCCCTCGACCAGGGAGAGGTCGCCCAGCCACTTGTCACCGGTCGTCTTCACCGGCACGACCTCGGTGCGCACCTGCGGGTACAGCGCCGTCAGCTCGGTGCGGACGCGCTCGACCTGGGCGAGGGCCATGGGCGAATCACGGGAGACGATACGGACGAGTTCCGGGACGGCCATGGACATACGATAGACCTTCTTCCCCCTCTCGCCGGCCCACCGCCGGGCGGTTCCCGGCCACCGCGCGGCCCGGTGCCGGTGGTGCCTCCGCGGCCACCGGGCGGCGGCCGGTCCGGACGGGGCCACGCCCCGCCGCGGCGGGGCGTGGCCCCGTCGGCTCAGGCGTACGGGTCGAAGGCGATGCCCGACGGCTTGGCCGAGGCGAGGTGGGAGGCGAAACTCGCGTCCTTCAGGCCGAAGTTGGCGCTGCCGAAGTCGTACGCGCTCAACTTGTCACGCAGCCCCGCCGGGTAGCCGTTCCAGCCGACCAGCGGCGGGTACTGCCAGGTGCCCTTGTGGTTCTCCGGCGGTTCGTCGTTGGAGTTGGCCAGCCGGAAGCAGTGCGTGCTGACGCCGTCCTTGTGGTACACGATCTTGGCGTGGGTGCCCTCGAAGCGCACCGAGGAGGCCGCGTGCACGGTGAACGAGCCGTGGTTGGACGTCGACACGTACTGCACCTGGCCGTTCTGCACCCACACCGCGACGTGCTCCCAGTCGTGCCGGTGGCCGCCGAGGCTGATGCCGGGTATCGCCTGGTCCTTCTCGAAGTACAGGCCGTACAGATAGGCGCACCAGCCGTTGTTGCACTTGTAGCGCGAGTAGGTGTTGGTGTCGTCCAGGTCGGAGGCGTCGCGGCAGTTGCCGTTGAGGGCACCGGTCGGGTTCAGACCCGGGTTGACGGTGCCGTCCGGCCCGATGGCGGCCGTCGAGTAGCAGCCGTCGGTGTCGTAGTCGAAGGCGGGCTGGTACGTCAGCTCCGCCGCCTCGGCGTTGACGGGCAGCGCCGGCGGCGGGGCGGCGAAGGCGACGGCGGGGAAGGCGATGACGAGGGCGGCGGCACCGGCCAGCCCGGTGAGCCAGCGCCCGGGCCGGATACGGAACGTCCGTGACGACACTGCGTCCTCCAACGACGGTTGGGGGTGGGGGAGTTCAGGATCGCGGGCGATCAGTACGTTGCCAAGAAGGCCCGGGCGTCCCACCGGTGAAGCCGCGCCCAACACTTGGCTCCCGGCACGCGCGTCACACGGCGTCGTCGGGCAGGTCGGCGGCCGACTCCTCGGGCGTGAGGTCCGGCCGCAGCCGGTACCAGGACGGCTGACGCAGCAGCCCCGCCCGGGTACGGGTGCTGTAGCCGACCTCGCCGACCAGCCGGGGCAGCACCCAGCGGGCCCCGGCGATCCGCGGGACGGGGTCGAAGGGGCACACGCCGGTCGCGGCGGCCCGCAGCAGCGCCGCCAGCTCCGCACGCTCGGACTCGCTCCAGCCGGTGCCCACCCCGCCGACGTACCGCAGCCGGCCGGCGGCGCGCTGGCCGACCAGCACCGCGCCGGGCAGCCCCGCGAGCCGCCCCTTGCCCGGCAGCCAGCCGCCGACGACGACGTCCGCGGTGCGCATGTTGCGGATCTTGATCCAGGCGCGGGAGCGCACACCCGGTTCGTACACCGAGTCCAGTCGCTTGCACACCAGACCCTCCAGGCCGTGCTCCCGGGTGGCCCGCAGCGCCTCGGCGCCGTGCCCGACCACGGCGGCCGGGGTGGACCAGTGGGGGCCGTCGAGCCCCAGGTCCTCCAGCCGTGTCCGGCGCCGTGCGTACGGCAGTGCGAGCAGCGGGCGGCCGAGGTGCGGCACGTCGAACAGCACGAGGTGGACGGGGATCCGGGCCGCCCGGCGCGCCGCCCGTTCGGGGGCGTGCGCCAGGCCCATGCGGCTCTGCAGCAACTGGAAGTCGGAGCGTCCGCGGTCGTCCAGGGCCAGCACCTCACCGTCCAGGATCGCGGGCGTGCCGCCCAGGGCGCCGCCCAGCGCGCGCAGTTCGGGGTAGGCGCCGGTGATGTCCTCGCCCGAGCGGGCGCGCAGCAGCAGGCTGCCGTCGCCGGGCAGATAGGCCATGACACGCTGGCCGTCCTGTTTCGTCTCGTAGGCCCACCGGGCGTCCTGGGCGGCGGGCGGCAGCGTGCCGGGGGTGGCGAGCATCGGCGGGATCGTCGCAAGGGTCGCGGTCACGGCAGAAGGTGTCGACCGCCTCCGGCCTGCTCACGCGCCTTTGCCCGCCGGTTCCCCTGAACGGGCCCGTCCCGGCGGCCGGCACACGGCGACGCCCGGCGTCCTCCGACTGGCGTGCCGGCGGGCCGAGTTGGGCCCGCGGGAGGCCGGGCCCGCGCCTCGCGCCGCCCCGCCCGGCCGGCCGGGCCGGAAGGCCCGGCACACGGCGTCCGACGGACCACGCGAACTCCTCGCGCTGCGCGAGGAGTTCCGCGGCACGGAAGCGACGGCTGCGCGGAGGCGATGGCTGCGCGGAGGCGATGGCGGCACGGTCGTGGGCGGGTACGCCGTCGGGCGCGGGGTCGTGGGTGGCGGGGCGGTTGTCGGGTGCGGGGCCGTGCGCATCGGGGCGGCTGTCGGGTACAGGGCGGCGCTTGGCGGGGCGGTGCGCATCGGGGCGGCGGCCGTCGGGCGCGGGATCATGCGTGGCGGGGAGGTTGTCGGGTGCGGGGCGGTGCGGGCGGGGCTGTGCGCATCGGGGCGGCTGTCGGGTGCGGGATCATGCGTGCCGGGGCGGCCCCCGGGCCGGTGCCGGGGGCGCACCGCCCCGGCGTCCGGGCCCGAGGGTGGCGCCGGTCCCCGTCCCCACGGGTCCGGCGCGCGGGGCCGCCTCCGCTCAAGGGCGGCCCCGGCTTGGAACGCCCCTCCACACACCGGGGAGGCGTCATGCTTGAGTTAGGCAACCATATGCGCCTTACTTGACTTACGCAAGCGAATGCCCCGCCCCTGGGCCGGGGCGCGACCCCCTGAACGCCACCCCTTCGGACACCCGGTTTCCGGCCCGTGGCGCGGGACGGCGGGCCCTCGTCCGGGCGGACGAGTCGGAGACCAGCGAACCGCCCGCCGCCTCAACGGAGTTGGCGGGCTACCGGGCGGGGGGCGCGGCCCTTGGGGCGGAGAGGGTGCGGCAGCCGGCGGAGCACCGGAGCCCGGGCGCTCGCCGTGGGCATGCCAGACATGGCGCTCCACCCATGGGGCAGGCCGCCGCGACCCGGCTCGCTGGGAAGTCGCCGCCTGACGGGCCCGGGGTGGGCGGCCGGTCGGGCCGAAGGTGCTGTCAGGCCGGTTCGATGGAGTGGGGCCGTCGACGGGCGGGGCGCCGGTCACCGCCCCGCACCGGCTCCCGCGGCCTCGTCGGAGGCGTCGATGTACAGGCCCGTGCAGGCCAGCCTGCCCTCCACCGCCGCGCACGCCTCCACGCCCCGGGACGAGGGCACCGCGAGCATCGGGCTGGTGTACCCGGTGGGGTCCGCGGCGGAATAGGTCGCCGACAGCACGTCCTGGCCGGCCCGCACGGACACCTCACGGGCCCGCGGCGAGCGCACCCGCACCTCCGACCAGACGGTTCCGCAGGCGGGCGAGTAGCGCAGCCTGACGTCGTACCCGGTGTCCGAAACGGCGCTCTCGGTGCGCGCGTCCCGGGCGCAGGCCGACGCGTCCGGCAGGGCGCCCCGGCATGACGCGGCGTGGCAGCGGGGTGCCGCCACGACGTTCTGCGCCCCCTGCGGCCCGTGCCGGTCGAAGACCGCGAAGGCGGCGGCCGTCGCGGCGGCCACGGCCAGCAGCGCGAGCGCCGACAGCGGCAGCCGCGGCAGTCGTGGCAGCCGGGGCCGCGGCGGGCGGGGCCGGCCGGCCGCCACGGGCGCCCCCGGGCACGGCGGGCCGTCGGCGGCGTCCCACAGCGCCACGACCGGGCCGGGATCGACGTCGGCGAGCCGGGCGAGCGCCTCGACGGCCGAGCGGGGCGGGCGCTGGAGGCCGGTCAGATACCGGTGCCAGGCGGACTTGCTGTACGGGGTGCGGGCGGCCAGTGCCGCCAGGCTCAGTCCCGTACGGTCCTTGAGTGCGCGCAGCCGCACCGCCAGCGGCTCGTCGGCAGAGGTGGGTCCGGGGGGTGGCGGCTGCCGCATGGTGCGTCCCTCGACTCCTTTTCCGCTATGGGCACTTCGCCCCTGATGTCGCCATGGCTTCCCGGCCGCATGGCGGCCCAACCGGTCTGGGGCACAAGAGGGGTGAGGTGGCGACAGACCGAAGGCCCGTTCGGGAACGCGGGGTTTCCGAACGGGCCTTCGGTGGTCAGGGCGTGCGGCGGGCCGGAGCCGTCAGCACCACGGCACGGCGGTGCCGACCCGCACATAGCGCGCGGAGACGTAGCCCTTGTGGTGCGCCAGCCGGTACCAGGTCCGGTTGCCCGAGACCCGCGAACCGTGCGTCTTGCAGGTGATCGTCACGAGCCGGTTGACGTGCCGGTGGCCGACCACGCGGTACCCGGTGCCCGGTCCGGAGCGGACGTTCAGCCGGACGTGGTGGGTGGCCACCCGTCCGTGGTGGGTGGTCACCCGTCCCGTGGTGGACAGGCCCTGCCGGTACGCGGTCCGCAGGGCGATGCCGTGCACCCGGTGCGTGGCGTGGTGCCGGTGGTGTCCGTGGTGCGAGTGGTGCCAGTGGTGGTGCCGGTGCTCGGCGCCGTGCCGCGCCGGGTTGTGCCGGGCGGGGGCGGGCAGCACTGACGAGAGGGCGGACTGGGCCGCGGCGGCCGGCGCGGGCAGCGGTGCCGTCCCGCCCGCGTCGGCGGCCGACGCCGCCGTGGGCAGCAGCGCGAGCACCGCGACGGTGGCCAGCAGGCCGCTCTTCACGGTCCGTCGGATCATGGAAACCTCCGGGCTGTCGTTCTCGTGACCACGAGCCGTGATCACGACAGCCAGCGTTTCCGTGACGGCCGGTCAGAATGCCGTTCCCGCGTCCCGCGGGACGCCCGGGACGTGCCCGGGACGGACCGCCCGCCCCCGCCGCGGCCACGGGTGCCGTGCGGGCCCTCCGAATTACTTGAGTTACGCAACGACATGGTAAAGTGCGAGCATGTCCACGAAACCGCCGCCCGGCGCTCCCGCCGCCTCCGCCGAGGTCGTCGAGATCGAGCGCGCGCTCTCGCGCATCACGTATCTGAGCACCCGGGCCCGGCAGCACGACCGGCTGATGGCGCTGGCCGGGGTGCCGCTGGACCGCGCCGCGGTGGCGCTGCTGCGGCAGATCGTGGACGCCGAGCCGCTGCGGCCCGGCGAACTGGCCCAGCGGCTCGGCGTCGAGGCGTCCCATGTGACGCGCACGGTGCAGCAACTCCAGAAGGCCGGCTATGTCAGCCGTGTCCCCGACCCGGACGACCGCCGCGCCCAGCGGATCGAGCTGACCGACGCCGGCCGGGAGGCCGTCGGCCGGGTCCGGGACGCCGGGGCACGGGGCATGCAGGTCGCGCTGGCCGACTGGACGCCCGAGGAACTGCGGCAACTCGCCACTCTGTTCCACCGCATGGTCGACGACTTCCTCGCCCACTCCGCCGACGACGACCCCACCGAACCAGGCGCCCCCCTGCCGCCACCCTGACGCGCCACCGCCACGAGGGCCGCGCCCCCGAAGGGACGCGGGAAACGGCGCGACCACCCCCGACGGCGCGGTAGACGAAGGGCGTGCCCGGCTCGCTGTCCCACCCGGCCGACCGCGCCGTGCGCCGTCACGAGGGTGGCGCCCCGAAGGGGCGCGGGGAACTGCGCGACCAGCCACGACGGCGCGGCAGACGAACGGCGTCCCCGCCCCGCTGTCGGCCGCGCCCAGCGCCCCGCTTGATGCGGGGCGCCGATGGGATCATCCTGGGGCATATGGAACACCTCGTGGCCACGGCGGTGATCGATGCCCTCGGGATCGTCACGGCGTGGAGCGAGGGCGCGCAGAAGCTGACCGGTCACCGGGCCGAGGAGATCGTGGGCAGGCCGGCGGCCCGACTGCTCGCCGAGCGGATGCCACCGGGGACCTTCGAGACGCAGACCGGGGTCGTCGCCCTGCGGCACCGCGACGGCCACCGCATGGAGCTGGCCCTGACGGCGTGCCCCGTGCTCGGCCCGGCCGGGCGGCCCGGCGGGCACGTGGTCACCGCGGCCCGGCCCGGACCCGCTCTGGCCGAGCACGCCTTCCAGCAGGCGTCCATGTCCATGTCGGTCTTCGACACCCGCCAGCGCTACCTCCGCCTCAACGAGAAGGCATGCCAGGTGCTCGGCATCCCCGAGGAGGCACTGCTCGGCCGGTACTACCCGGACACCCTGGAGGACACCGAGCACACCCGCGGCTTCCTCAGCCAGCTGCGCCGGGTCGCCGAGACCGGCGCGCCCGTCCGCTACGAGACCTTCACGGGCGCGCCCGCCCTGGACCGGGAGCAGGCCTGGGACATCGAGATGTGGCCGCTCAGGGACGCCTCGGGCGAGCTGACCGGCGTCGCCCTGGCCGCGTTCGACAGCAGCGAGCAGTACTGGGCCCGCCGGCGGCTGGCCCTGCTGAACGAGGCGGCGACCGGCATCGGCACCACCCTGGACGTCGTACGCACCGCCCAGGAACTGGTCGCCATCCTGGTCCCGCGGTACGCCGACTTCGCCAGCGTCGATCTGCTGGACTGGGTGCTCGGCACCGACGAGCAGCCCCCGCGGGTGCCGCACACGGACCTGGTGCTGCGCCGCGTCGCCCACGGCTCCGCCACACACGGCACCCCGGAGGCCGCCGTGCGCGTCGGGGACCAGGACCCCTGCCCGTCGTTCTCCCCGCCGGCCCGGGCCCTGCGCGAGGGCCGGGTGGTGTTCAGCAAGGGCGGCGACCCGGAGCTCGCCCGGTGGGTCGACGAACGCAACGCGCGCTCCCCCGAGGGCAGGCCGCACCGCAAGGGCGTCCACTCGATGCTGGCGGTGCCGCTGCGGGCCCGCGGCATCACACTCGGCGTCGCGGTTGCCGTACGCATGGGCCACCCGGAGGACTACGGCGGTGACGACGCCGCGTTCGCCGAGGAACTGGCCAGCCGCGCCGCGGTCTGCATCGACAACGCCCGCCGCTTCGCCCGCGAACGCCACACCGCACTCGCCCTCCAGCACAGCCTGCTGCCCAGCGGACTGCCCCCACAGGCCGCGGTGGACGTGGCCCACCGCTATCTGCCCTGCGGGTCGCTGGCGGGCATCGGCGGTGACTGGTTCGACGTGATACCCCTGTCGGGCAGCAGGGTCGCGCTGGTCGTCGGCGACGTCGTGGGGCACGGCATCCAGTCCTCGGCGACCATGGGACGGCTGCGCACGGCCGTACGGACGCTGGCCGACGTGGACCTCGCCCCCGACGAACTGCTGACCCACCTGGACGACCTGGTCACCCACCTCGCCGCGGACGGCGACGGCGGCGAGGTCGCCGAGTTGGGCGCCACCTGCCTGTACGCGGTCTACGACCCGGTCTCGCGCCGGCTGTCGCTGGCCGCCGCGGGCCACCCGGCGCCGGCCGTCGTACGGCCCGGCGCCGCCGCGGAACTCGTAGCACTGCGGGCCGGGCCGCCGCTGGGCGTCGGCGGTCTGCCGTTCGAGGCGACGGAGCTGGAACTGCCGGAGGGCTCGCTCGTCGCCCTGTACACCGACGGCCTCGTCGAGGGCCGCGACCTCGACGTGGACCGGGCGACCGGCAGGCTGCTGCGGGCCCTGACCACGCCCGCGGACACGACCGACGCCCTGTGCGACCGGCTGCTGAAGGCCGTCCTCGACGAGCAGCCCGGCGACGACGTGGCCCTGCTGCTGGCCCGTACCCGGGCGCTCGGCGCCGACCGCGTGGCCACCTGGGACGTGCCGCCCGACCCCGCGCACGTGGGCACCGCCCGGGAGGCGGTGATCGACCGGCTGACCACCTGGGGCCTTCAGGAGACCGCCTTCGTCACCGAACTCGTCGTCAGCGAACTGGTCACCAACGCGATCCGCTACGGCGCGTCCCCCATCCAGCTGCGGCTGATCCGCGACCGCGCGCTCATCTGCGAGGTCTCCGACGGCAGCTCCACCTCCCCGCATCTGCGCCGGGCGCACGCCTTCGACGAGGGCGGCCGGGGACTGCTGCTGGTCGCCCAGCTCACCCAGCGCTGGGGCAGCCGGCAGACGGGCGGCGGCAAGACGATCTGGGCGGAGCAGCCGCTGCCCGAGCAGTGATCACCGGGCCGGGGAGCCGTCGTCCGCGGCCACCTGGGCGAGGGTCCGGCCGGTGCGGACCGAGCGGGCCCGGCGCGGGTCGGGCGTGCCGTGCCCCGAGGACGTGCCCGGGCCCTTGCGGACCAGCAGCCAGGCGTCCTCCCCGTCGCGCCCCCGGAACCGGGTCAGCGCGTACTCGCCGCGCAGCTTGGTGCCGTGCAGCCGGAACGTGGCGTGCCCGTTTGCCAGCGAGCGGGCGAAGTCGACGGGCCGCCCGGCACGGTCGTGGCTGAGCGGTTCGTACGTCCCGCGGTCCCAGACGATCACCGTCCCGCCCCCGTACTCGCCCCGCGGGATGACGCCCTCGAAGTCCTCGTACTCCAGCGGATGGTCCTCGGTCGGCACGGCGAGCCGCTTGTCGCGCGGATCGCCGGACGGGCCCTTCGGCACCGACCAGGACTTCAGCACGTCGTCGACCTGCAACCGGAAGTCGAAGTGCATCCGGCGCGCGTCGTGGATCTGGACCACGAAGCGGGGCTGTTCGCCGCCGCGGGCCGCCGCGCCCCGCGGCTCACGGGTCCGCCCGAAGTCCCGCTTGCCGCGGTACGTCCGCAACCGGTCGTCGCTGCCCACGCGCGGCTCCTTCCATGCGTATGCCTCCGGCCGGGTACCCGCCACGACCCCGCTGACGCCAACCTGATCCGGACCGTCTTTCGCCATCGCCCGGGGGCGCCATCGCCGTGTGCGGCTGCGGGTGTGTCGTGGCTGGTCGCGCAGTTCCCCGCGCCCCTGACGGGGCGGGGTGTTCAGAATTCCTCGTGGGTTTCGGGGTCCCCGCCCAGGCGCCGGTGTGCGCGGTCCGCGATCGCGGACATCTGGGCGTCGCTCAGCTCGAAGCCGAACACATCCAGGTTCGCGCGCTGCCGGTCCGGGTCGGCCGACTTCGGAATGGGTACGGCGCCCAGCTGGACGTGCCAGCGCAGCACCGCCTGGGCGGGCGTCACCCCGAGCGCGTCGGCGACCGCCACCACGGCCGGGTCGGTGAGCAGCCGGACGTCCCGGCCGAGCGGGCTCCAGCTCTCCGTGACGATGCCCTTGCCCGCGTGGAAGGCGCGCAGGGCGTCCTGCGGGAAGAGGGGATGCATCTCGATCTGGTTGACGGACGGCAGCACCCCCGTCTTCTCCTCCAGTTGCCCGATGTGCTCGGCGGTGAAGTTGGAGACGCCGATGGAACGGACGAGTCCGTCCTCGCGCAGCTTGATCATGGCCCGCCAGGCGTCGACGTACTTGCCGACGCGGGGCAGCGGCCAGTGGATCAGATACAGGTCGACGTACTCCACGCCGAGCCGGCGCCGGGACTCCTCGAAGGAGGCCAGGGTCTCCTCGTACCCGTGGTGGCGGCCCGGCAGCTTCGTCGTCACCACGACCTCCTCCCGGGGCACGCCGCTGCTCGCGATGCCCCGGCCGACCCCCGACTCGTTGCGGTAGTTCGTCGCGGTGTCCACGAGGCGGTAGCCGGCCGCCAGCGCGCCGCGCACCGCCTCCTCGGCCTGGGCGTCGCTCATCGGCCAGGTGCCGAGCCCGAGGGCCGGGAGCGTCGTACCGTCGTTGAGCGGTTGCGTCGGAATGCTGATCACGGTGGGACCTTCCGTCGGCTGTGTCCTGCACCCAGCGTCACGGATAGGGTGGGCGGTGATCAACCGGACGGGTGGGACGGGGCCATGACGACGGACAGGGGCACGGGACGGCGGGCGGAACCGGTCGCCGGAATCGAGGTGCGACCGGTGGCCGGGCACATCGGAGCCGAGATCACGGGCGTCGACCTGGCGGCCGGCCTCGACGCCGCGTCGGTCGCCGTGATCCGGGAGGCGGTGCTGCGCTGGAAGGTGGTGTTCTTCCGCGGGCAGCGGCTGGACCACGCCGGCCATGTCGCCTTCGCGCGCCGGTTCGGCGAGCCGGTGGTGCTCGGGCGGCGCGGCAGCGCCTCGCCGGCCCGGTACCCGGAGGTGGAGACCACCGCCGACCGGCTTGAGCTGGGCGGCCGGTTCGGCATGGAGCACGAGGAGTGGCTGGACCGGCGCCGGCACACCCTGCTGCGCGGCTGGCACTGCGACCACGGGGCGCGGATCGACCCGCCCGCCGCGACGATCCTGCGCGCCGAGACCGTCCCGCCCTACGGCGGCGACACCACCTGGTCCAACCTGGCCGCCGCCTACGCCGGGCTGTCGGCGCCGGTGCGTGCCTTCGCCGACACCCTGCGCGCCGAGCACCGGCTCGGCGTCGGCTACCAGTCCCGCCCGGGCGACGACGCCTATCTGCGTCATCTGCTGGACCATCAGGTGGCCTCCGTGCACCCGCTGGTGCGGGTGCACCCTCAGACGGGCGAGCGGGTGCTGTACGTCAACGGCTACTACGTCGAACGCATCGTGGACGTCTCCCGGCCGGAGAGCGCGGCGCTGCTGGAGATGCTGCTGGCCCAGGCGGTACGGCCCGAGTACACCGTCCGCTTCCGCTGGGAGCCGGGCAGCGTGGCCTTCTGGGACAACCGGGCCACCATCCACCTCGCGCCGTCGGACAACGCCCATCTGGGCTTCACGCGGACCATGCACCGGGTCATGCTCGCCGGTGAGGTGCCGGTGGGCGTGGACGGCAGGCCGTCGGAGCCGATCACCGGTACCCGGCCCGGCCGTTGGTGAGTCAGGTGGCGGCCGGGCGGCCGAGCGCGGGGCCGAGCAGGGTCGCCATGTCGGTGAGGATCTGCACGTAGTCCTCGTGGTCGAAGGTGAAGGGCAGCGCGAACGCCACCTCGTCGACCTCGCGGTACGCGGCGTGCGCGTGCAGCCGTTCGGCGATCTCGGCCGAACTGCCCACCAGGTCGGGTGCGAACAGCAGCCTCGCGGGGCCCTGCGGGGACGCCGTGCGGGGCAGGCGCCGCGCCGCGTACTCGGCGTACTTGGCGCGCTGTGCGGGCGTCGCGGAGTCGGTGGGGATCACGACCAGGCCCTGGGAGACCCGGGCCGCGTCACCGTCCGGGTGATGGGCGCGGAACTCACGGATGTGGGACAGCTGGATCTCGGCGAAGTCCCGGCTCTCCTCGGGCTCCTCGGCCTTGACGACGCTGCTCGTCAGGAAGTTCATGCCGTGCTCGCCCGCCCAGCGCGCCGAGCGCAGGCTGCCCCCGCCGTACCACAGGCGGCTGCCGAGCCCGGGGGAGTGCGGCTGCACCACCCGCGAGAACACCTCGAACCCCTCGGTGCCGCCGAAGTCGGTGGCCGGTCTGCCACGCACGAAGTCCAGGAGTCTGCGCACCCGCCCGTGGCTGAAGTCCTCGGCGTCCGCGGTGTCCGGGTACAGGGCCTCTTTCACCTGGTCGTAGTGCATCGGCGGGCCCACGCTCACGCCCGGGTTGAGACGCCCGCCGGACAGGATGTCGACCGTCGCCAGGTCCTCGGCGAGGCGCAGCGGGTTCTCCCAGCCCAACGGAATGACCGCGGTGCCCAGTTCGATCCGGCTGGTGCGCTGCGAGGCGGCCGCGAGGACGGCGACCGGCGACGAGATGCCGTACTGCAGATGGCGGTGGCGCACCCAGGCGCTGTCGAAGCCCAGCCGTTCGCCCAGCTCGATGATCTCCAGTGTGGACTCGTGGCCCCGGCCCGGATCGGCCGCGTCGAACAGTCCGATCGTGAGGAAGCCCAGCTTGCGCAGCGGGCGGTCGGTGGGCGGCACGGGCTCCTCCGGCGGTCGTACGTCAGTTCCGTCCCGATTGTGGCAGGCGAACATTGCGGGCGTGTGATCACTTGGGGGAGTACGCCGGCGCGGCACAGGGGACGGTGGCTTCCGGCGGCGGCAGCCGCACCTCGGCGTGGTGGACGACACTGCCGTCACGACCCGCTGACGCGTCCCGGTCGGCGTCCCGCGCGGAAAACCGCTGCGCGCGCGGGACGCCGCACGTCAACTGAGGGGATCCAGCGTGAGGTACGCCTGCTGCGGGCCGCCGTCGTGCACCAGCGACTCCTGGTTGCCGACGTCGTCGAAGGCGAACGCGTACGCCTTGCCGTCGGCCATCTGCCCGTGGATGAGCCGCGCGTAGTGGTTCGTCACCCCGTCCTGGTAGAAGCCGCCCGGGCCGGTGTCGGGCTGGTTGGCGTTCGTCAGCAGCGTGGACCGGTTGAATCCCGCGCACAGCGTGCGGGAGATCGGGCCGCGCACCGCGTCGTTGGGCGCGTCCAGCAGCTTGTGGCAGCCGAACACGCTGTCCGCGTCCGGCTTCTGGAAGCTCGTCACCACCGCGCCGGAGCCGTCCGTGAAGTTCATGACGCCGCCCGAGACCCGGCCGTAGTACTTGGTGTTCGGCTGGTCGCCGAACGGCGTGACCGTGAGCGTCGAGGTGGCGTACTTGTTCCAGACCCGGCTCACGTAGTCGTCCATGACGGACGCGGGGAGCGCGCCGGTCTCCAGGCCGTGCCCGGGCGAGAGCGCACGCAGCGTGGTGCCGTCGGAGCGGGTCTGGATCAGGCCGCCCCAGCCGCCCGGCTGACCGCGCAGCCCGTCGAACACCCCTTTGTAGCCGCCCGGTTTGAGGTGACCGGTAGTGCTCACCCCGCCGTCCGCGCGCCGCACGCCGACCGCGTACGGCACCGAGAACATGTCGACCTGGGTGCTGTTGAGCCACAGCCCCGCGTCGTTGAGCGTGTACTCGGACCAGTTGAACAGGATGTCCCGGTTGGGGTCGCTGGGGTTCTGCACGGCCGGCTGCACGAGTCCGCCGGTGGTCAGCTTGAACACGAGCTTGTGGCCGTAGGAGAAGTAGATCCGGCCGGAGAACTTGGGGATCCGGATCGTCATCGACTGCCCCGCGGCGGGTCCGGCGATCGCCGCGTCGGGGGCGGGAGTCGGCGGGTTGCCGCCCGCGGGCCAGGCGTGGAACGTGCCGTTCGCGTCGGCCCAGCCCTGCTGTCCCGTGGACAGCTGGGTGCCGATGTCGTAGAGGTACACCGGGTCGGTGCGGCCGGAGTTGTTGGTCACCGTCAGGGTGATGGTGTCCGGTACCGCGGCGGCGGCCCGGTCCGGTGCGCCGAGCGCGAGCAGCGCGCCGACCAGGGCGGTCGCCGCCGTCAGGGACAGCGTGGGGCGCGTGAGTCGTACGAGCACTCTCCACCTCCGTGTGGGGTCGGGGTCGTACGGGCTTGGTCCGTACCTGTCTGAGAGCGCTCTCAGCGTTCCGTCGAGACGCGGTCATGTCAATGTGGCGAGCGAAGACCGCGGGTGCCCGTGGTGTCACGGGCCCCCGCGGCGGGGTTCACAAGGTCCGCTCCAGCAGGTCGAGCAGCGCGGTCCAGTGGCGCTCGTCCGCCTCCCGGTCGTAGGCCGGGGTGTCCGCCTGGGTGTACCCGTGCTGGGCGCCCGGGTAGACCTCGCACCGGTGCCGTACGCCCGCCGCGGTCAGCGCGTCCTCCAGCCGCCGGATCTGCTCCGGGGGCAGCGAGGAGTCCTGGTCGGCATGGCCGAAGTACGCCTCGGCGGTGATGCGTTCGGCGAGCAGGTGCGGGCTGTCCGCGTCCTCGGTGGCCAGCTGCCCGCCGTGGAACCCGGCGACCGCCGCGACCCGCCGCGGATAGGTCCCCGCGGTCAGCAGGGCCAGGCGGGCACCCATGCAGTAGCCGGTCACCGCGACCGGGCCGTCGGCCGCAAGCGGGCTGTCGGCGAGGAACCGCAGCCAGGCGCCCGCGTCCCGCATCGCGAGGCCGGGCGTCAGCGACCGCATGACCGGGCCGATCCGCCGCCAGACGGCCGGGTCCTGGGCCGGGTCGATGAACTCGGGCAACTCGACCACGGGGACGCGCCCGTGCCGGTAGAACACATTGGGCAGCAGAACCGTGTAGCCGGCCGTGGCCAGCCGGTCCGCCATCGACCGCAGATGCGGGCGCAGCCCGAACGCGTCCTGGAAGAACAGGACGGCCGGACGGGGGCGCTCGTCACCGGGATGGACCAGATAGGCGTCGGCGACGCCGTCCTCGGTCGGGATGTCCACGGTCGTTCCCTGTACGGCGGTCATGGCGTCGTCGCCTCCCTGCGGGGGGTGGTCGCCGGGGAACGGGGGGCGCCCCCGGCGGTGCGTGTACGGGCCATGCTGTCACGCGCGATCCGGACGGGACCGGCTCACTCGAAGCGGGCCGGGTCGCCCGCTCCCCGCCTGACCACCTCGGCCTCGCCACCGGAGAAGTCGACCACGGTGGTCGGCTCCGTGCCGCAGTCCCCGGAGTCGACCACCGCGTCCACCACGTGGTCGAGCCGGTCCTTGATCTCCCAGCCCTGGGTCAGCGGCTCGTCCTCGTCGGGCAGCAGCAGCGTGCTGGACAGCAGCGGTTCGCCGAGCTCGGCCAGCAGCGCCTGGGTGACCACGTGGTCCGGGATGCGCACGCCGACGGTCTTCTTCCTGGGGTGCAGCAGCTTGCGCGGCACCTCCCTGGTCGCGGGGAGGATGAAGGTGTAGCTGCCCGGTGTCGACGCCTTCACGGCCCGGAACACATCGTTGTCCACGCGCACGAACTGGCCGAGCTGCGCGAAGTCCCGGCACATCAGGGTGAAGTGGTGCCGGTCGTCGAGGCGGCGAATCGAACGGATCCGGTCCATGCCGTCACGGCTGCCGAGCCGGCACCCCAGGGCGTAGCAGGAGTCGGTGGGGTACGCGATGAGGGCACCCGAGCGCACCGCGTCGGCGATCTGCGCGATGCTGCGCGGCTGCGGGTTGTCGGGGTGCACGTCGAAGTACTTCGCCATCCGCCGAGCTTAAGCCGTCCCCCACTCCCTTACCCCCCGGCACCACCCACCCCCTGCCTCGCGCTGCGCGACGCGAGAACGGTGGAGGCATGGGGGAGGGCCGGTGGTGGCGCGGCGGGTGCCGGTGGGCAGCGGTGTGTGCGGCGGGCCGCCCGGTGCGGGAGCCGGGCGTGCGGGGCCGGGCCGGGGTCCGTGTCGGGCGGTGCGGGTGGTGGCGCGGCGCTGCGTGGCCGGGCGGCGCGGCGGAGGGGCGAGGGCGGCGATGCGTGCGGGGCCGGGCCGGGGTCCGTGTCGGGCGGTGCGGGTGGTGGCGCGGGGCTGGGTGGCCGGGTGGCGCGGCGGAGGGGCGAGGGCGGCGATGCGTGCGGGGCCGGGCCGGGGTCCGTGTCGGGCGGTGCCGGTGGTGGCGCGGCGGGTGCCGGCGGGCCGCGCGGTGCGGGAGCCGGGCGTGCGGGGCGGGGCGGGGTCCGTGTCGGGCGGTGCGGGTGGTGGCGCGGGGCTGGGTGGCCGGGTGGCGCGGCGGAGGGGCGAGGGCGGCGGTGCGTGCGGGGACGCGAGCCGAGCGGCCGGGGGCGGGCGGGTGCTGCTCGGATGTTCCCCGGCCGACGGTGAGCCGGACGCCCTCGGCTCCCGTTCGCGGGCGCGGACTCGGCTCACCCGTCGCCACCCCCGGCGGGCCACTGCCCCGGATGATCCCGTCCGCCTCTCCCGAACGGGGCTCACCCGGGCGCCCCGCGCCGCCTGCGCCGGCGGTTGTGGTTCCCGGCAGGCAGCCGTAGGCATGGCTCGGGTTCGGCGGGGAAGGCGACGGGCGTACCGCTCGGGACCCACCCCCCCGGCCCGAGTCGGTCGGCTCCGCCGGCGGTCCGTCCCCCGGGACCGCCGGCGGAGAACAAGGCCCCGGCCGCCGGGCAGGCGGGACGCGGGTCGCGCTTCGGGTAGCGTCGTTCTTCGTAGACCGAGGCCAACGGGATGGACGAGGGGAAGCGCTGGATGGCCGGCCTGGCGGACGAGGGCCCGCAGACACGGACGACGCACGGCGAGGACGCCGCCTGGGCCGGGGAACTCCTCGACCAACTGCGGTCCACCGGACGAGACCTGAGCCGGGTCGTCGACTGGCTCGCACGGAACGTGGACGGCACCGTCTGCCTGCGGGACGACTCCGGAGCCGTACTCGCCGGCGAACCGGTGCCGCTTGCCGACCCGCTGGTCGCGGACGTGGTGAGCGGCCGTATCTCGTCCGCCGCCCTGGCGGACGGCGGGCGGCACGTCCGCCTGGTCGCGGTGCGCCACCGCGGACCGTTCCGGGAGGCGACGGGCGTGCTGGCCGTGGCCCGCGCCACCCCCTTCGACCGGCGCAGCGCGGAGATGGTGACCCGCACCGCCCCGGTCGTCGAACTCCTGCTGCGCGAACGCGAACTGACGGCCGCCGGACGGCGGCTCAGCCGGGCCACCGCCGACCTGCGGCTGGCCATCCTGCAACTGCTGATGGTGGAGGACACCGTCGCCGCCCGCCGGGTCGCCGCCGGCCTGTGGCCCGGCCTGCTCGACACCGACACCGCCAGCGTGTACGTCGTCGAGGGTGCCGCCGAGGAACGGGACCGGCTCGTGGACGAGTGCATCGAGGCGACCGGCGGCCGGGCCCTCGTCGTGCGCTGCCCCGCGATGGACCGGCACGTCATCGTCCTCAGCCCCGCCGCCACGGCGGAGGAGCGGCTGCGCCCGCTGGTCCACCGCCGCCCCGGCACCTATCTCGGCGGCAGCGTCCGGCAGAGCCTCGCCCAGACCGCCCTCGCCTACGGGCAGGCCATCAGCGCCCTCGCCGTCGCCCACTTCCGCCCCGAGCAGGCGGCCGTCTACGCCGAACGCACCCACCCGGAGACGCTGATGGACCTCGGCGCGCTGCGCGCCTGGTCCGCCGACGTGCTGCGCCCGCTCGACACCCTGCCCCACCACACCAGGGCCGAACTGCTCGCCACCACCCGGCTGGGCCTGGAGTACACAGCGGTCAGCGCGGCCAAGGTGCTCGGCGTCAGCCGCAACACGGTACGGGCCCGCATGGACCGCGTCGAGGCGCTGCTGGACACCGACTTCTCCGACCTCGCCGTCCGCGCCACCGTCCACCTGGCGCTGAACATCCAGGCGGGCTGCGCCGTGCCCGGCGGTCCGGGACCGGCCGCGGGGGCGCCCGCCGTCCGGCTCGGCGCACTGCTCGCCGGCTCCGCGATCCGCGCCTGGGCCCATGACCTGCTGGACCGGCTGACCCACGACGGACGGGACCTGCGCGGCACCCTGCGCGCCTGGATCGGCGCCGGCGCGAACGCCGAACGGGCCGCCCAGGACCTCGGCGTGCACGCCCAGACGGTGCGCGAGCACGTCCGCAGCGCGGAACCCGTCCTGGAACGCCAGCTCCTCGCCTCGGGCAGCGACCTGTACGAGGTCGTCCTCGCCCACCTGGTGGTCGGTGACCTCCCCGAGCCCGTGCTGCGCCGTACGAAGCAGGATCAAAAACATCAAAAACTTTAAAAACGGGGTCAAACGGACTCGGCTGTGCACAGGTGAGTCCTCGCGGCGCCGCAGCGGGCACCGGCGCGATACCCCCACGGCCACTCGCGCACGTAAGTTCGGCACTCGATGGGGGCACGACCGGAACGGGGGACCGGTCGCGCCCCCACGGTGCGTTCCCCGCCGCACGGCCCGCCCCTGCGCCGGTGCGCGGCCCGGCTGCCGTCCGGGCACGGTGCCTCAAGCCCCTGAATCAGCAACCGAGTTGAGCCGTGGGCGGGCTCCCGGCGGGCACAGTCCACGCCCGGCCGGGGCACGCCGCCGGGTGGCGGTGCTGCCGTCCGCTTTCGGGTGACCCGGCAGCCCGGCGCCCGGGAGCGGGGCGGCGGATGCCCGACGATCGCATCGGCCGGGCGGAAGGACCCGCGCCCTCGTCCGCCGGGAGAACACCGTGCACATCCTGCTCGTGGCCAGCGCCTTCAACAGCCTCACCCAACGCGTCCACGCCGAACTGCGCGACCGCGGGCACACCGTGGCGGTGGAACTCGCCCTCCCCGGTCACCGCCTGACCGAGGCCGTCGACCGCCACGACCCGCACCTGGTCCTCGCCCCGATGCTCAGGACGGCGATCCCCGCCGAGGTGTGGACGGTGCGGCCCTGCCTCGTCGTGCACCCCGGCCCGCTCGGGGACCGCGGTCCCTCCTCGCTGGACTGGGCCGTCCACGAGGGCGCCGAGACCTGGGGCGTCACCGTCCTGCAGGCGGAGCAGGAGATGGACGCCGGCGCCGTGTGGGCGACGGTCGGCTGCCCGGTGCCCCCGGTGGCCAAGAGCGACCTGTACCGGGGCGAGATCGCCGACGCCGCGCTGGCCGCCGTCACCCTCGCCGTGGAGCGCTTCGCCTCGGGCACCTACCGGCCCGTACCGCAGCGGACCGGGCGCACCCGTCCCTATCTCGACCAGAGCGTCCGGCGGATCGACTGGGCCGCCGACTCCACCCGTACCGTCGTGCGCAAGCTGCGCGCCGCTGACTCTCGGCCCGGCGTGCTCGACGTCCTGTGCGGCGAGGAGTGGTACCTGCACGGCGGCCACCCCGAGTACCGGCTGCACGGCGCGCCCGGAGCCCTGCTGGCCACCCGCACCGGCGCGGTCTGCCGGGCCACCGCCGACGGCGCCGTGTGGATCCCCGAGCTGCGCCGCAGGCGGGCTGCGGGGCAGCCGCCCGCGGTCAAGCTGCCGGCGGTGACGGCCCTCGGGGACCGGCTGCCCGACCTGCCCGAGTTCGCGCCCGCGCCGACGGCGGACGCGGGCAGCCGCGGCTGGAGCGACATCCGCTACCGGGAGGACGGCGACGTCGGCTTCCTGGAGTTCTCCTTCCCCGGCGGCGCGATGAGCACCACGCAGTGCCGGCGCCTGCTCGCCGCCTACCGTCAGGCATGCGCACGCCCCACCACCGTGCTGGTGCTGGGCGGCCGACGCGACTTCTTCTCCAACGGCATCCACCTCGGCGTCATCGAGGCCGCCCCGGACCCCGCCGCCGAGTCCTGGGCGAACATCAACGCCATCGACGACCTCGTCGAGGCGGTCCTGACCACCACGGACCGGCTGGTCGTCGCCGCCCTCGCGGGCAACGCCGCCGCCGGCGGGGTGATGCTCGCCCTCGCGGCCGACGAGGTCTGGTGCCGCTCCGGGGCCGTACTGAACCCGCACTACCGGCTCATGGGCCTGTACGGGTCGGAGTACTGGACGTACACGCTGCCCCGCCGGGTGGGCGCGGCGGCGGCCGAGCGGCTGATGGCGGACGCCCTGCCGGTGAGCGCCGCGGGCGCCCTGCGGGCCGGCCTGGCCGACCGGGTGATCGCGTGCGCGCCCGGGGAGTTCGCGGCCAAGACGGCGGGGCTCGCGGCCCGGCTCGCCACGATGCCGGGGACACCGTCCCGGATCGCGGCCAAGAAGGCGGAACTGGACCGCCAGGAGTGCGCCGAGCCGCTGGCCGCGTTCCGGCAGCGCGAGCTGGCCCGGATGCGCCCCGTCTTCGACGACCCGGACGCCCCCTACCACGCGCTGCGCCGGGCCTTCGTACGCAAGCAGCGCCCGTCCGCCACACCGCCGCACCTCACCCGCGCCACCGGACCGCACACCGGCACCCGGCAAGGCGGCCTGACGAGGTCACCCGTCACTGGAACGGACCGCGCCGACCTCTCGTCGCCCGCGGACGCCTGATAGCAAGAAAAACACGGCGGCCGTAGTGCCGGCCGCCCTCTCCCTGCCTCACCTCCCCTACCTCCCCGAGGAGGCGGTCCCATGACTCCGGCCACGCCCAGCAGCGCCCAGGCGCCCACCGGCGGTGCACCCGCGGGCGAGACACCCACGATCCACATCCTCTGGATCAACGCCGGGCTGAGCTGCGACGGCGACTCGGTCTCGCTGACCGCCGCCATGCAGCCGAGCATCGAACAGATCGCGCTCGGTGTGCTGCCGGGGCTGCCGAAGGTCGAGGTGCACTGGCCCCTCATCGACTTCGACAGCGGTCCGGTCGGCGGCGCCGACACGTTCATCGAGTGGTT
Organism: Streptomyces diversicolor; assembly: GCF_057537855.1. Lineage (NCBI taxonomy): Bacteria > Bacillati > Actinomycetota > Actinomycetes > Kitasatosporales > Streptomycetaceae > Streptomyces > Streptomyces diversicolor. The sequence continues at coordinate 33,239 of NZ_BAAJXA010000053.1, read as the reverse complement.
CTTCAAGGGGGAACGCGGCGAGATCGATCCCTTCGTGCTGGTCGTGGAGGGCTCCGTGCCCAACGAGGCGATCAAGCCCGAGGGGTACTGGTGCGGCTTCGGGGACAACCCGGAGACCGGCCAGCCGATCACCACCAGCGAGTGGATCGACCGTCTCGCGCCCAAGGCCCTCGCCGTCGTCGCCATCGGCACCTGCGCCACCTACGGCGGCATCCACGCCATGGCGGGCAACCCGACCGGCGCGATGGGCGTGCCCGACTACCTCGGCTGGAACTGGAAGTCCAGGGCGGGCATCCCCATCGTGTGCGTCCCGGGCTGCCCCATCCAGCCCGACAACTTCGCCGAGACGCTGACCTATCTGCTCTACCAGGCGGCGGGCTCCGCCCCGATGATCCCCCTGGACGACAAGCTCCGCCCGACCTGGCTGTTCGGCGCCACCGTGCACGAGGGCTGCGACCGGGCCGGCTACTACGAACAGGGCGACTTCGCCGAGGCGTACGACTCGCCCAAGTGCTCGGTCAAACTGGGCTGCTGGGGCCCCGTCGTGAAGTGCAACGTGACCAAGCGGGGCTGGATGAACGGCATCGGCGGCTGCCCGAACGTCGGTGGCATCTGCATCGCCTGCACCATGCCCGGCTTCCCCGACAAGTTCATGCCGTTCATGGACCAGCCCCCCGGCGCGACCCTGTCCACCAAGGCCAGCGGCGCCTACGGCCGGGTCATCCGCCGGCTGCGCGACGTCACCCGGCACACCGTCGACAAGGAGCCCAAGTGGCGCCACACCGGCGGCACGCTCACCACCGGATACCGGCCGCCGTGGTGAGCGCCCCGGGCGGCCCGCCGGCGGCGGCCCGTCCTCGACCCCGTCAGCACCTCCCGCAGCACCTCCCGCACCTCCCGCACCTCCCGCTCGCAGAAGGGCACGACTGACACGATGGCACCGACGACCAAGGCGGCCGGCGACGGTAGCGGCCTGATCGAGATGTCCTGGGATCCGATCACCCGGATCGTGGGCAGCCTCGGCATCCACACGAAGATCGACTTCAAGCAGAAGCGGGTCGCCGAGTGCTACAGCACCTCGTCCGTCTTCCGCGGCTACAGCGTCTTCATGCGCGGCAAGGACCCGCGCGACGCACACTTCATCACCAGCCGCATCTGCGGCATCTGCGGCGACAACCACGCCACGTGCTCGGTGTACGCGCAGAACATGGCCTACGGCGTCAAGCCCCCGCACCTCGGCGAGTGGATCATCAACCTCGGCGAGTGCGCGGAGTTCATGTTCGACCACAACATCTTCCAGGAGAACCTGGTCGGGGTCGACTACTGCGAGAAGATGGTCAAGGAGACCAACCCGGGCGTCCTCGAACTCGCCGAGCGCACCGAGGCACCGCACGCCGCGGAACACGGCTACCGCACCATCGCCGACATCATGCGGTCCCTGAACCCCATGGAGGGCGAGTTCTACCGCGAGGCGCTTCAGGTCAGCCGCTACACCCGGGAGATGTTCTGTCTGATGGAGGGCCGCCATGTGCACCCCTCCACGCTCTACCCGGGCGGTGTCGGCACCAACGCCTCCGTGCAGCTCTTCACGGACTACCTGAGCCGTCTGATGCGCTACGTCGAGTTCATGAAGCGTGTCGTCCCGCTCCACGACGACCTGTTCGACTTCTTCTACGAGGCCCTGCCCGGCTACGAGGAGGTCGGCAGGCGGCGCGTCCTGCTCGGCTGCTGGGGCGCGCTCAACGACCCCGAGCACTGCGACTTCACCTACGCCAACATGACGGACTGGGGCCGGCGGATGTTCGTCACCCCGGGCATCGTGGTCGACGGCAAGCTGGTCACCACCGACCTCACCGAGATCAACCTCGGCATCCGCATCCTGCTGGGCAGCTCCTACTACGAGGACTGGCAGGGCAGGGAGCGGTTCGTCACCCACGACCCGCTCGGCAACCCGGTCGACGCGCGCCACCCCTGGAACCAGCACACCATCCCCGCCCCGCAGAAGCGCGACTTCGACGACAAGTACAGCTGGGTGATGTCGCCGCGCTGGTTCGACGGCAAGGACCACCTCGCCCTGGACACCGGCGGCGGCCCGCTCGCCCGGCTGTGGACCACCGCCCTGGCCGGCCTGGTCGACACCGGCGGGGTGCGGGCCACCGGACACAGCGTCGTCATCAACCTGCCGCGCACCATGACCCGGCCCGAGACCACCTTCGAGTGGAAGATCCCGAAGTGGAGCAACGCGCTGGAACGCAACCGCGCGCGCAGCTACTTCCAGGCGTATGTCGCCGCCCTCGCCGTGCACTTCGCCGAGCAGGGCCTCGAAGAGGTACGCGCCGGACGCAACCGGACCTGGGAGAAGTTCGAGGTCCCCGACGAGAGCATCGGCGTCGGATTCACCGAGGCGGTCCGCGGCCTGCTCTCCCACCACATGGTGATCCGCGACGGCAAGATCGCCAACTATCACCCGTACCCGCCCACGCCGTGGAACGCCAGCGTCCGCGACCCCTACGGCACGCCCGGCCCCTACGAGGACGCCGTGCAGAACACCCCCATCTTCGAGGAGAACCCGCCGGACAGCTTCAAGGGCATCGACATCATGCGCACCGTGCGCAGCTTCGACCCGTGTCTGCCCTGCGGCGTCCACATGTACGTCGGCGACGGCCGCACCCTGGAGAAGATGCACGTGCCCACCGGCCTGAGCGGACTGGGCGGATGAGCCCCGCCACCGCACCGGCGCACGCGGAGCGGGCCGGCCGGCGCATCGAGGACGTCCTGGACCGGCTGGCCGGCACCACGGACCCGGCCGCCGTCGCCGCGGCCGAGGAACTGGTCCGCTCCCTCATGGAGTTCTACGGCGCGGGACTCGCCCGGATCCTCGAACTGCTGTCGGCCCCCGAGGACCGTCCGCGCGCCGAGGCCCTGTTCGGCGACGCGCTCGTCGCGAGCCTGCTGCTCCTGCACGACCTGCACCCCGAGGACCTGACCACCCGCATCGACCGCGCCCTGCACGGCCTCGACGGCGACGGGCGCGGCGTCCTTGATGTGCTCGGCTTCGACGAGGCGACCGGAACGCTGCGGCTGCGCGCCGTGTCCGGCGGGGGCTGCGGCTGCGCCGCCGGCGCACCCGATCTGCGCCGGGCCGCCGAGGACGCGCTCTCCTGCTTCGCCCCCGAGGTCACGGCCGTGGAGCTGCGCGCCGAGCCCCGCGCGAAGGAGCCCGCACTGCTGCAGATCGGCACCCGTCCCGGGGCCGGTGCATGAGCGCGACCTGGGCCCCGACGGCACCCTCCGGCCGCGGCCTGCGCCGGTTCCTGACCGAACGCCCCGCATCGCCCGAACGCTGCGGGCTGTGCGCGGCACCCGTGGCGGACACGGACCACCGCCACCTCGCCGACACCGAGCAGCGGTCCCTGGTCTGCGCCTGCCCGTCCTGCTTCCTGCTGATGCAACGGCCGGGCGCGGGCGCGGGCCGCTTCCGCCCCGTCCCCGCCCGCTACCTCACCGACCCAGGCCACCGGCTCGACGTCCGCGCCTGGGACACCCTGCGCATCCCGGTCTCCGTCGCCTTCGTCTTCCACAACACCGCCCTCGACCGCCTCGTCGCCCTCTACCCGAGCCCGGCCGGCGCCACCGAGAGCGAAGGGGCACCGCGGGCCTGGACCACGGTCCTCGGCGAGAGCGCCCTCGCCGGACTGCTCGAACCCGACGTCGAGGCACTGCTGCTGCGCCGCACCGCCGACGGCTGCGCCTGCTTCCTGGTGCCCATCGACATCTGCTACGAACTCGTCGGCCGCATGCGGCGGTTGTGGCAGGGCTTCGACGGCGGGGCCGAGGCCAGGGCCGCCCTGGACGCGTTCTTCGCCCGCGTCGAGACCCTGGCCCGGCCGGTCGCAGCCGAGGACCGGCCATGACCGAACTCTCCTTCACCTGCACCGGGGTGCGCGCCGACCGCTACGCTGCCGGGCCGACCCTGGTGTTCCGGCTGCGCGTGACCACACCCGGCGACGAACCCGTGCACGCCCTGGCCCTGCGCTGCCAGATCCGCATCGAACCCGCCCGGCGCGGCTACGACCGCGCCGAGACCGACGGGCTCGTCGACCTGTTCGGCGAGCCGTCCCGCTGGGGCAGCACCCTCCAGCCGGTGCAGTTCGCGCAGATCCCGCTGATGGTGCCCGGCTTCACCCGGGAGACCGAGACCGACCTCGTCGTGCCCTGCACCTACGACATGGACATCGCCGCCACCCGCTACCTCGCCGCGCTCGACGGCGGTGAGGTGCCGCTGCTGATGCTGTTCTCCGGAACGGCGTTCACCGGAGCGGGCGGCTTCCGCGTCGAACCCGTCCCCTGGGACCGGGAGGCCGCCTTCCGGATGCCGGTCGCGACCTGGCGCGAGATGGTCGAACAGCACTTCCCCGGCTGCGGCTGGATCCGGCTGCCCCGCGACACCATGAACGCCCTGCTGGCCCACCGCTCGCGCCGGGCGCTGCCCTCCTGGGAGGCGACCGTGCGGGACCTGCTCGCCCATGCCGTGCCCGCGCCGGAGTCCGCCCTGACCGGCACCACCGGAAGGACCGTTTCGTGAGCGTGACCGCCCTCGCCCCGCAGACCGAGGCGCGCCTCGCCCACGCCCGCAAGGTGGCCGACGCCGTCCTCTTCGAAGGCTATGTGCTCTACCCCTACCGGGCCTCCGCCGCGAAGAACCGGCTGCGCTGGCAGTTCGGCGTGCTGGTGCCGCCCGGCTGGGGCGCCGACCGCGAGGAACACGCCTTCCAGCACACCGAGTGCCTGCTGGAACCCAAGGAAGGCGCCATGCTCGCCGTCGAACTGCGCTTCCTGCGCGCCCGCCGCCGCACCGTCCAACGGGCCCGCCCGGACGGCGGCTTCGAGACCGTACCGGAACTGCGGCTGGCGGACCGGGTGCTGGTCCCCTGGGACGAGGGGATCGAGGAGCGCGTCGAGGCGGTCGTACCGGTCACCGGCCTCCTCGCCGGGGACGTCACGGTGCCCTTCGAGCGGCGCGCGGCCACCGAACACGAGACGGTCCGCGACCCCGAAGGCCGCACGGTCGGCCGGACCGTGCACCGGTACGAGGCGCTGGCCGGCCGGCTGCGCCTTTCGGCCCGCGAACTCGACGGCCCCTGCCGGGTGGTGCGGCTGACCGCCGTCGCCGAGAACACCGGCGACTGGACCCCGCCGGCCGGCCGCGGCGCCGACCGCGACGCGGCACTGCCGCGATCCCTGGTGGCCGCCCATCTCCTCATGGCCGTGGACCGGGGATCGTTCCTGTCGATGACCGACCCTCCCGAGTGGGCCCGGGGCGCGGTCGCCGCCTGCCGCAATCTGCACACCTGGCCGGTCCTGGCCGGCGAGCCGGGCCGCGCGGACGTGCTGCTGTCCTCGCCGATCATCCTGGAGGACCACCCGGCCATCGCGCCCGAGAGCCCCGGCGCGCTGTACGACGCCACCGAGATCGACGAGATCCTCGCGCTGCGCACCGCCGCCCTCACCGACGAGGAGAAGCGCGAGGCGCGGGGCACCGACGAGCGGGCCGCCGCCGTGATCGACCTGGCGGACTCGCTGCCGCCCGAGGTGCTGGAGCGGCTGCACGGCGCGGTCCGCGGCCTGCGCGAGGTGACCCGGCCCGCCGCCGGCACCGGACTTTCCGACGAGCACGGTGTGCCGCGGCCGGACACCCCGTGGTGGGACCCGGCAGGCGACGCGGGGTACGACCCCGGCCACGACAGCGTCCTCGTGGCCGGCCGGCCGGCGCACGCGGGCAGCCGCCTCGTGCTGCGGCCCGGGCCGCGCCGCACCGACGCCCAGGACCTGTTCCTGCACGGGCGCACCGCGACCGTCGAGGCTGTTCTGCACGACGTGGACGGCGCGGTGCACGTCGCGGTCACCGTGGACGGCGACCCGGGCGCCGATCTGCGCCGCGCACAGGGCCGCTTCCTGTACTTCCAGCCCGACGAACTCGCCTGGCCCGGGGAGCCCGCATGAGCGCGCGGCCCGCACACGGCCGGGTCCTCGTCGCCGGCGTCGGGAACGTCTTCCTCGGCGACGACGGCTTCGGCGTGGAGACCGCCCGCGTCCTGGCCGGGCGGCCCCTGCCCCGCCATGTCGAGGTGCTGGACGTCGGGGTGCGCGGAGTGCACCTCGCCTATCAACTCCTCGACGGGTACGACACGCTGATCCTGGTGGACGCCACCGCACGCGGCGGACCGCCGGGCACTCTGTACGTCATCGAGCCCGTGAGCGCCCCCGCGCCCGGCCCGGCGGACGCCGCGCCGGACGGCCACCGCATGACACCCGACGCCGTGCTCGCCCTGCTCGGCACCCTGTGCGCCCAAACCGGCGGGCAGCCCCCGCGCCGCACGCTCGTCGTCGGGTGCGAACCGGCCTGTGTGGCCGAGGGGATGGGGCTGAGCGGGCCCGTCTGCGACGCCGTACCGCAGGCCGTACGGCTCGTGGAGGACCTGCTGGGCGTGGACCGCGAGCCCGAGCCATGTCCCGCCGGCCGGCAAGGCCGCGACCTGAGGAGAGACCCGTGAAGAAGATCGTCTTCGGCGCCGTGGCCGCCGTGGCCGCCGTGCTGGTCGTACAGTCCCTGCCCGACCTGCGCCGCTACCTGCGCATCCGCCGCATGTGACCGGACGCGGGTGCGCGCCGGCCGGGTGGGGCGAAGGGGAGACCGGACAGCGTGCCGCAGAGCGAGCCGGGCACGTCGGCGCGCGGCGCCCGGGTGGGGGCTGCGGCAAACGACGGATGCGGGTGCGTCGCGGCGGCGTGCCGGATCTTCGGCCCGGTGCCCCGCCCCTCTAATGGGAGGCGGCCGTAGCGCGTCCGTGCGGCCGGCGCGCAGCGCACGTACGGTCCGCCGGGACGGAGGCAGATGCACGAGATGTCCATCGCGCTGGCGGTGATCGAGCAGGTGGCACAGGCGGCCGAACGAGCCGGTGACGTCAGCGCGGTGCGCTCGGTGCGGCTCCAGGTGGGCGAACTGGCCGGCGTGGTACCGGAAGCCCTCGCCTTCTCCTTCGAACTCGCCTGCGCCGGAACCCTGTTGGAGGGCGCCGAACTGGTCGCCGACGCGGTGCCCGGACGGGCCCGCTGCGCGCCCTGCGACCACGAATGGGCCGTCGGCATGCCGCCCCGGCTCGGCTGCCCGCGGTGCCGGGGCGCGACCACCGAGCTGTTGTCCGGCCGCGAACTGCGCATCGTCGGGGTGCGCTGGGAGGACGGCACGACGGCGGCAGCCACCCGTGAACCGAGCGAGGAGCGCTGAACCATGTGCCGTGCGGTGGATCTGCACCAGTCCGTGCTCGCCAGGAACGACGAGTCGGCGCACGCCCTGCGTGCCCGGCTCGCGGCCCGCGGCACCACGGTCGTCAACCTGCTCTCCAGCCCCGGCAGCGGCAAGACCGCCCTGCTGGAGCACGAACTCACCCTGGCCCGCGAGCGTTCCGTGCCGGTCGCCGCGCTCACCGCCGACCTGGCCACCGAGAACGACGCGGCACGGCTCGCCCGTTCGGGCGTCCCGGTCCGGCAGATCCTCACCGACGGGCTGTGCCATCTGGAGGCCCGGATGCTCGCCCGGCACGTCGAGGAGTGGCTGCCGCGGCCCACGCGGCTGCTGTTCGTGGAGAACGTCGGCAACCTCGTCTGCCCCGCCTCCTACGACCTCGGCGAAACCCTGCGGGTGGTCCTCGCCTCCGTGACGGAGGGCGAGGACAAGCCGCTGAAGTACCCCACCGCCTTCGGCCTCGCCCACCTGGTGGTCGTCACCAAGACCGACATCGCCGCGGCCGTGGACTTCGACGAGGAGGCGTTCCGCGCCCATGTCGAACAGGTCAACCCGGGCGTCGAGGTGGTGCTGACCTCGGTACGCGCTGGGCGGGGGCTGGGCGTCCTGCTGGAGCGGGCCCTGGCCGCCGCCGACGGCGTCCCGCCGCACACCCCGGTCATGGCCGCCCGCCCGCACGAGCACACCGGGCACGAACACCCGCATGTGCACGATGGGCAGGAGCGTGGCGGGCATGGGCAGGCCGGGCATGCGCCTGCCGGGCACGCGCACGCCGTGGTCCCGGTCCGCTCGTGAGTGTCACCGGGACGGCCGGCGCGACGGTCCTGCGTCGCCGGGTCACCGCGCGCGGCGTGGTCCAGGGCGTCGGCTTCCGGCCGTACGTCCATGCCCTCGCCACCTCGCTCGGCCTGACCGGACACGTGACCAACACCCCGGACGGGGTGGTCGTCGAGGTCGAGGGCGACCGCGCGGCCGTCGACCTGTTCTGCGCCCGCCTCGCGCCGAACGCCCCGCCGCTGGCCCGCGTCGACGGCGTCGACCACGAGGACGTAGCCGCCACCGGCGACGGCGCGTTCACCATCCTCGCCTCCCGGGCCGGCGGCCGGGCCGGCGCCCTGATCCCCCCGGACACGGCGACCTGCGCCGCGTGCCTCGGCGAACTGGCCGACCCCGCCGACCGGCGCCACCGCCACCCCTTCGTCAACTGCACCCATTGCGGGCCCCGCTTCACGATCGTCACCGGCCTGCCCTACGACCGGGCGCACACCACGATGGCCGGCTTCCCGCTGTGCCCGCGCTGCGCCCGCGAGTACGCCGACCCCGCCGACCGGCGCTTCCACGCCCAGCCCGTCGCCTGCCCGGACTGCGGCCCACGGCTGCGGCTGCTCGTCACCCGCCCGGGAAACGGCGGCGCCCCCGAGGAGGTCACCGACGCGGACCCGGTGGCCGAGGCACGCCGGCTGCTGGCCCGCGGGGCGGTTCTCGCGGTGAAGGGGATCGGCGGCTACCACCTGGCCTGCGACGCGACCGACCCCGAGGCCGTCGCGCTGCTGCGCCGCCGCAAGGCGCGGGGCGACAAGCCGTTCGCGCTCATGGCACGCGGCGCGGGCGACATCGAGCACCTGGTGTCGCTCACCGCCGCGGAACGCGAACTGCTCGCCGGCCCGGCCCGCCCGATCGTGCTGCTGCGCCGCCGCGCACCGGCCGGGCCCGCAGGGCCGCGCCCGGCCGAGCAGGTCGCACCCGGCAGCCCCGACCTGGGCGTCATGCTGCCCTACACCCCGCTGCACCACCTCCTGCTGGGCCTGCCGGGCGACCCCGAAGGGCCCCGGCTGCTCGTCATGACCAGCGGCAACGTCTCCGGTGAGCCGATCGTCACCGACGAGCGGGAGGCACTGGAACGCCTGGCGCACCTGGCCGACGCCTGGCTCACCCACGACCGGCCGATCCGGGTGCCGTGCGACGACTCCGTGGTGCGGCTGTGCGACGGGAAACCGCTCATCGTGCGCCGCGCCCGCGGCTATGCGCCGCTGCCGCTCGACCTGCCCGTCCCGGTGCGCCCGGCCCTCGCGGTCGGCGGCGACCTGAAGAACGCGTGCTGTCTCGGCGAGGGGCGGCGGGCCTGGCTGTCGGCGCACATCGGCGACATGGACGACCTCGCCACCCAGCGGGCCTTCGCGCGGGCCGTGGCACACCTGGAGTCGATCACACCGGTGCGGCCGGCGCTGCTCGCGGCCGACCGGCACCCCGGCTACCGCTCCGCCCAGTGGGCCCTGCGCCACGCAGCGGGACGCGAGGTGGTCCGCGTCCAGCACCACCACGCGCACATCGCCGCCGCGATGGCGGAGCACGGCCTCGACGGCACGCGGCGGGTGCTCGGCGCCGCCTTCGACGGCACCGGCCACGGCGACGACCGGGCGGTGTGGGGCGGGGAGTTCCTGCTCGCGGACTACGCCGGCTTCACCCGTGTCGGGCACCTCGCCTATGTCCCCCTGCCCGGCGGTGACGCCGCCGTGCGCCGGCCCTACCGCATGGCGCTCGCGCACCTGCGCGCCGCAGGGCTCGGCTGGTCCGCCGACCTGCCCTGCGTCGCCGCCTGCCCCGCTGTCGAACTCACGGTGCTCTCACGGCAGTTGGAGCGCGGCATCCACTGCGTGCCCACGTCCAGCATGGGGCGCCTGTTCGACGCGGTGTCCTCCCTGGCCGGCGTGTGCCACCGCTCCGGCTACGAGGCGCAGGCCGCCGTCGAACTGGAGGCCGCCGCGCTGTCCGCGCCCCCCGAGGACACAGCCGCGTACACCTTCGCCGTGGCCGGGGCCGCGCCGGCCGACGGCCCGCTGCGGGCCGACCCTGCACCCGTGCTGGCCGCGGTCGTCGACGATCTGCGGGCGGGCGTGCCCGCGGCGTCGATCGCGGCCCGTTTCCACCGCGCCGTCGCCGGCCTCGTCCACCGCGTCTGCCTGCTGGCCCGGGACCGGCACGGGGTGGACACCGTCGCCCTCACCGGCGGTGTGTTCCTCAACTCCCTGCTCTCATCGGCCTGCGCCGCGGCCCTTGCGGCGGACGGATTCACCGTGCTGCGCCACCACCTGGTCCCGCCCGGCGACGGCGGACTGGCCCTCGGGCAGCTGATGGTGGCCGCCCGCGCCGGCGGTCCGGACGGGACGACCCCCTGACGACCGACGCACGACCTGACAGCGAGGAGAGGCCCATGTGCCTGGCGGTACCCGGCAGAGTGCTGGACATCGACGAGCGGGACGGCACCCGGGTGGCCACCGTCGACTTCGGCGGCGTGGTCAAGGAGGTGTGCCTGGAATACCTGCCCGACCTGAAGGTCGGCGAGTACGCCATCGTGCACGTCGGCTTCGCGCTGCAACGGCTGGACGAGGAGTCGGCCCGGCGGACCCTCGAACTCTTCGCCGAACTCGGCATGCTCCAGGAGGAGTTCGGCGACCCCTGGGAGGCGGCCGCGGGCGCGGGCGGCGCGCACACGGGCGAGGAGGCCCACCGGTGAAGTACATCGACGAGTTCCAGGACCCCCAGCTGGCCCGGCGGCTGCTGGACGAGATCCAGGCGACGGTGACCAGGCCATGGGCGCTGATGGAGGTCTGCGGCGGCCAGACGCACTCCATCATCCGGCACGGCATCGACCAACTCCTCCCCGAGCAGATCGAGTTGATCCACGGCCCGGGCTGTCCCGTGTGTGTCACACCGCTGGAGGTCATCGACAAGGCCCTGGAGATCGCCGCCCGCCCCGGGGTGATCTTCTGCTCCTTCGGCGACATGCTCCGGGTGCCCGGGACGGACCGCGACCTGTTCCAGGTGCGCGGGGAGGGCGGCGACGTACGGGTCGTCTACTCGCCGCTGGACGCCCTGCGGATCGCGCAGCGGCACCCGGACCGCGAGGTGGTGTTCTTCGGCATCGGCTTCGAGACCACCGCGCCGCCCAACGCGATGACCGTCCACCAGGCCCGCAGGCTGGGCATCCGCAACTTCAGCCTGCTGGTCTCGCATGTGCGGGTGCCCCCGGCCATCGAGGCGATCATGCGTTCGCCGAGCTGCCGGGTGCAGGCGTTCCTCGCCGCCGGGCACGTGTGCACCGTCATGGGCCTCGGCGAGTACCCCGAACTGGCGCGGCGCCACCGGGTGCCGATCGTCGTCACCGGCTTCGAACCGCTGGACATCCTGGAAGGCGTACGCCGGACCGTGGCGCAGCTGGAACGCGGCGAGCACACCGTCGACAACGCCTACCCGCGGGCCGTGCGCACCGAGGGCAACCCGGCCGCGAAGGCCGTGCTGGAGGACGTCTTCGAGGTCACCGACCGCGCCTGGCGGGGCATCGGCGTGATCCCCGAAAGCGGCTGGCGGCTGTCCGGCAGGTACCGCGACTACGACGCCGAACTGCGGTTCCGCGTCGACGGCATCCGCACCCTGGAGCCGGCCGAGTGCCGCAGCGGCGAGGTGTTGCAGGGACTGCTCAAACCCCACGAGTGCGAGATGTTCGGCACCCGCTGCACCCCGCGCACCCCGCTCGGCGCCACCATGGTCTCCAGCGAGGGCGCCTGCGCCGCCTACCACCTCTACCGACGTCTTCGGACCACACCCGCGCCCCGGGAGGCGAGCCCCGTTGCCTGACACCACCGACACCCTGGACGTGACCGGCTGGACCTGCCCGGCCCCGCTGCGCGACCGGCCCCGCGTGGTCATGGGCCACGGCGGCGGGGGCACGCTCTCCGCGGAACTGGTCGAGCAGGTCTTCGCCCCCGCCTTCGGCGGTGCGGCCCTCGCCGAACTCGGCGACGCCGCGGCGCTCAGCCTCGGCGGGGTCCGGCTGGCCTTCTCCACCGACTCCTTCGTGGTGCGCCCGCTGTTCTTCCCCGGCGGCAGCATCGGCGACCTCGCCGTCAACGGCACCGTCAACGACCTCGCGATGAGCGGCGCCCGGGCCGCCTACCTCTCCTGCGGCTTCATCCTGGAGGAAGGGGTGGAGATCGAGACCGTCGCCCGGGTGGCCGACGCGCTCGGCGCCGCAGCGCGCACCGCGGGCGTGGAGGTCGCGACGGGCGACACCAAGGTGGTCGAGTCCGGGCACGGGGACGGCGTCTTCGTCAACACGGCGGGCATCGGCCTGATCCCGGCCGGTGTCGATCTGCGCCCGGCCCGGGTGGTGCCCGGCGACGTGGTGATCGTCAGCGGGCCGGTCGGGGCGCACGGCGTGGCCATCATGAGCATGCGCGAGGGCCTGGAGTTCGGGGTCGAGATCGTCAGCGACTGCGCGGCGCTCGGCGGCCTGGTGGCGGACATGCTGGCCGTCACCCCGGATCTGCACGTCCTGCGCGATCCCACCCGCGGCGGCCTCGCGGCCAGCCTCAACGAGATCGCGAGCGCGTCGGGCACCGGTGTCGCCATCGCGGAGCGCGCCGTGCCCGTACCGCCGGCGGTGGCCGGCGCCTGCGCCGTGCTGGGCCTCGACCCCTTCTACGTCGCCAACGAGGGCAAGCTGGTGGCGTTCGTGCCGCGCGAGCACGCCGACGCCGTACTGGCGGCGATGCGGGCGCATCCGCTGGGCGCGCAGGCCGCGATCATCGGTGAGGCGGTGGCCGAGCACCCCGGGATGGTGGTGGCCCGCACCGGCCTCGGCGGCACCCGGGTGGTCGACATGCCGCTCGGGGAGCAACTGCCGCGGATCTGCTGAGCGCCGCCGCGGATCTGCTGAGCGCCGCCGCGGAGCTGCTGAGCGCCGCCGCGGATCCGCCGGGCGCGCCCGGATCCGCCGAGCGCTTTCGGGCATGCGCGCCGCCGGGCTCAGCCGGGGTCCGGCGGCTGGAGCACGGACAGCGTGCCGTGTGCCTGGCGCAGCGCCACCTCCAGCGCGGCCGGGGCGTGCAGCGTGCCCGATCCGTCCGGCGGTACCAGCCACTCCATGAGCCCGGCCGGACGGTACGGCGGCGGCACCGCCACCCATGCGCCCTTGCTCGCGTGCCGCAGCCCGGCCCCGACCCAGCGGCTGCCCGGGTCCGGTGGCAGGAAGAAGCCGACCCGGTGGGCGCCGCCGTCCGCGAGCGTGGGGCCCGGCAGGGGCAGCGACGGGCTCCACAGCAGATCGAGGGTGAGCAGCCCCAACTCGTCGGGGACGCTGAGCACGTCCCAGTAGCGCCCCGCCTCCAGCAGGGCGATGCCGGCGCCCTGGTCCCACTCCCGCTTGCAGGTCCGGGGGTCGCAGGAGGCCGCCGCCAGCCACTCCACGCCCCGCATCCACGTCGCGTCCGTCATCTGCCGCTCCGGATGCCGGGCGCACGAGAGAACCGCACGCTGCGGCACACCGACCCGGCATATGCATCCTTGTAGATATTTCTATGCCGGGGAAGGGGTGGCGTGCCCTGGCGCTTTACGGCGCGTACGCTGCCCGCGTTCCGTCGTGATCCCGTCGTCTCCCTGTTCGAGGGTGGACCGGACGGCCGGGCCTTCCGGACGCCCCCCGAGGTCATCGCCGTGGACCTGGCCGGACCGGCCGGCCGGGACGCGCCGATAAGGTGGGGCGCAGCCGGGCCGACGGCGGGAGAGGACGAACGTGGACGAGATCGACCGGGCCATCCTGCGCGAACTGCAGACCGACGGACGCATCGCGTACGCCGACCTCGGCCCGAAGGTCGGCCTGTCCGCCTCGGCGGCCCGGCAGCGTCTGCAACGGCTGCTGGACTCCCGGGCGGTCCAGGTCGTCGGCGTCACCGACCCGATGGCCATGGGCGGTCAGGCCATGGCGCTGCTCGGCATCGGCGTGGACGGCGACCCGCGCGCCGTCGCCGACGAACTGGCCGACCACCCCGAGGTGATCTACGCGGTGCTCACCTCCGGCGGCTTCGACCTGTTCGCCGAGGTCGTCACCCCCGGCCCCAAGGACCTGCTCGACTTCGTCAACGACGTCGTGCGGCCGATCGACGGGGTACGGCAGATCCAGTCGTTCCCGTACTTCGCCATCCACACCCACCGCTTCCTGTGGGACGTCGGCTGAACCCCGCGCTCCGGCACGGGGCGCGGCTCACCGGGAGGGCAGCGGGGTGAGGACGAGCATGGTCGCGTCGTCCCGGACGGCATCGGCGTGCTCCAGGAGATCCGCCCACACACGGGAGGTCAGCGCGGCCGGGTCCCCGGCGGCGAGCGCACGCAGCCGCTCGGCCAGCGGATAGAACGCACCGGAGGCGTCCCGTGCCTCCCACACCCCGTCCGAGGCCAGGAACAGCCGGTCACCGGGCTCCAGACCCACGGTGACCTCCTTGGGCGGATCGAACCCGAACGGGCCGAGACCCAGCGGAATCCCCGCACTGACGCCGATCTCGCGGGCCTGCCCGTCGCGCAGCAGCACCGGCGGCGGATGCCCGCGGACCACGATCCGCACGTCACGGACGTCGACGGAGAACTCCAGCAGTACGGCGGTGGCGAACATCTCGGCGTGCCGCTCGCCCGCCGAATCCGCCGCCAGCCTGCGGTCCAGGCGGGCCGCGACGCCCTCCAGGTCCGGCTGGTCGAGCACCGCCTCCCGGAAGGCACCCAGCAGCGAGACCACGGTGGGCACGGTGACCAGCCCGTGCCCCTGCACATCGGCCATCACCGCCCGGACCCCGTACGGGCCGTCGCGCACGTCGAAGAAGTCCCCGCCGACCAGCGTCCCGCGCTGGGCGGCCCGGTACAGCCCCGAGCAGCCGACATCGCCGACCCGCGGGGGCAGCGGCGGCGCGATGGCCCGCTGCACGGCCTGCCCGACCGTACGCTCGGTGACCAGCTGCGCGTCCCGCCGACTGCGCACATAGGAGACGAACACGCTCAGCAGCACGACGAAGACGATGGTGAGCAGATCGGTGTTGCCCGGCCGGTTCAGATGAGTGGCCGGCACGTTCAGCACGACCACCACCAGGGCGCCCATGACCGCGGTGGCCAGCGGCCCGTACGACAGGACGGTGAGCGGCGGGATCGCCCCCAGCAGGAAACCGATGTCGAGCGCGTTGCGGCTGAGCAGGGTGGCCGTGGTGACGCACGCGAGCAGCGCCACGGGCAGCACCCGCACCCAGCGCGGCGGCGGCGCGCCCCGCAGCCAGTCACGCTCGTCCCGGTACCGGCGCCAGGGCCGGCCGCGGACCCTTCCCACACGCCCACGCTACGCCCGGCCGCGGCACCCGGCCGCCCGCGGGCCCCCCGGGCGGCGCGCGGGATCTCCGGGCCGCCGCCGGAAAAGCGGTGGACCCGGTGCGCGGCCCGCCCCTACGCTGGCACCGCACGCCCGAGACCCGACGGAAGGAGGCGAGTGCCATGTGGTCCGAGTTCACCCAGCGCTCCCTCCCCGCCACCCCGGCGTGCCACGTCTGACCTGGCCGGGAGCGCACCCGTACGCATCCCGGAGGAATCCATGACCGCTCCGGTCATCCAGACGCTCGACGAGCACACCGCCCACCTCTTCGACGCCCTGCCCGACCCGCTGCGCGCACGCGAGGCGCACCGGCTGACCCGGTACCGCCCCGACTGGAAGCGGGTGGCGCTGCGCGACGGCCGGGTGGTGGCGCGGGCCGCCTGGTGGGGCGGACCCGACGACGCACAGCCCCTCGTCGTCAACTGGTTCGACGTGGCCGAGGGCGAACAGGAAGCGGGGGCCGAACTGCTGCGGACCGCGCCCTGGCAGGTCGACGACCTCGAATTCAACCTGCCCGCCGGCTGGCGCGACGTACCCGCCCTGAAGGCCGCCGCCGAGACCCGCTTCGCCGCCGCCCGTACGGCCGGCTACCGGCTCTTCGTGGAGCGCTTCATCTACCGGTGGACGCCTTCGTGCGGGCTGCCCGCACGGCCGGGACGGCTCGTCTTCCGCCCCGAGCCCGACGACGCGGTGTTCCTTGACGCCCTGCGCCGCATCCACTCCGTCACCCTGGACGCCCATGCCCTGCGGGCCGTCGAGAAGGGCGGAGTGGAGCTGGCCGCCCAGGAGGAGATCGACTTCTTCCGCTGGTGTGCGTCGCCGCGCGAGTGGTGGCAGATCGCGTACACCCCGCGGGGCGAGCCCGTCGGCATCCACATTCCCGCGCACAACCCGGTGGGGCCCTGCATCGGGTTCATCGGCGTCCTCCCGGAACACCGCGGCCACGGCTACGCCTACGACCTGCTGGCCGAATGCACCCACTTCCTGGCGGGCCAGGGAGCGACGACCATAGCCGCGGCAACGGACCAGACCAACACCCCCATGGCAACCCACTTCACCCAAGCCGCCTACCCCGTCCTAAGAGAACGGACCCATTTCCGTCTCGCTCCCGAACCCGAGTAGCCCGCAGCCCCGACAGCGCCCCCGAAGGGACGCGGGGCTGTACCGATATGCGGCTCCCCCGCGCGGGCGCGACCAGCCACGACGGCGCCCCGAAGGGGCGCGGGGCCGTGTCGATATGCGGCTCCGCCGCGCGGGCGCGATCAGCCACGATGGCGCCCCGAAGGGGCGCGGGGAACTGCGCGATCAGCCACGATGTTGCCGCGGACGCCGGACGGCAGTTCGCGGCACATCCGGCGGAGCGCGTGGCACGGGCGGTGCGAGACCGCCCCCGAAGGGGCGCGGGGCCGTGTCGATATGCGGCTCCGCCGCGCGGGCGCGACCAGCCACGATGGCGCCCCGAAGGGGCGCGGGGAACTGCGCGATCAGCCACGATGTTGCCGCGGACGCCGGACGGCAGTTCGCGGCACATCCAGCGGAGCGCGTAGCACGGGCGGTGCGAGACCGCCCCCGTAGGGGCGCGGGGCCGTGTCGATATGCGGCTCCGCCGCGCGGGCGCGACCAGCCACGACGGCGCCGCAGCCGACGAACGACAGGTAGCGGCTCTTCGCAGCGGAGCGTTCAGCTGAGGGACAGCCCCCCGCCAAGGCCCCGCAGGGACTCCGCCGCGGCAAGTATCTCGCTCACCCGGAGGGCGAACGCGGCGTCGCACGGATGCGCTCTCCCCGTGCGCGCCGCGTCCAGCAGCGCGTCCACGGCCCGGCCGAAGGCCGGGAGGGCGCCGTCCGCGCTGTCCGGCAGCGTGCTCACCCCGGCCTCGCCGCGCAGTTCGACGGTGGCACCGGCCGCCGCCGGCGGCGCGGTCAGGCTGAGGGTCAAGGCGCTGGAGGCGCCGCCGAGATGGTCGAGGACGACATGCGCGGTGTCACCGGGCCCCTGCGCCGCCGCGCTCACTCGGCGCACATCGCCCAGCACCGGCAGCAGCACGGACAGGGCATGCGGGCCGACGTCCCACAGCGCGCCCTTCTCCCGGCGCCACGGCGACGCCCCGAACGGGCTGTCCGTCGTGAACACCGAGCCCAGCCACTGCGCCCGCGCGGTGAACCAGCCGCCCTTCTTCGCCGCTTCGGCGATCCAGGCGTCGGCCTCGGGCTGGAACCGGGTGGTGAAGAACACCACGGAGGCGACCTCGGCCCGCCGCGCGGCCTCGACGACCTCCCGGCCGAGCGCCACCGTGGCGGCGAGCGGCTTGTCCAGCAGCAGATGGCGCCCGGCGCGGGCCGCCCGCGCGGCGAGCGCGGCCTGCACGTCGGGCGGCAGCGCCACGGCGACCGCCTCCACGTCGGCGAGCAGGGCGTCCACGTCGGCGTAGGCCCGGGTGCCGTGCCGGCCCGCCAGTTCGGCGGCGGCGTCCGCGCGCCGCCCCCACACCCCGGTGAACTCCACCTCGTCGTGCCCGCTCAGGGCGGGGGCGTGGACCATCTGGGCCCAAGGGCCGGTGCCGAGCAGTCCGATGCGCATCGCGTCGCCTCTCCGGGGTGCCAACGTGACGACCGGCGCGGCCCGCCGGTCCTGGGTGAGGGTTTCACAGATCGTCCACGCGTGGACTTACCACGAGTACGGCCCAGTCCCTAGTATGTACTCCCTGTTATCACCGGCCAGTTGGCACAGTACGTACCGGGGGAGCGATGCAAGCGGGAAACCAGCCGTCCAGGGAGATCGACCCCGCGGTGCCGACGGCCGCGCGGATGTACGACCACTACCTCGGCGGCAAGGACAACTACGCGGCGGACCGGGCGGCGTGCGAAGAGCTGGACAAGGTGGTGCCGAGCACCCGGCGGCTCGCCGTCAACAACCGCCGTTTCCTGCGGCGCGTGGTGCGCACCCTGGCCCGGGACTACGGCGTCCGGCAGTTCCTCGACCACGGTTCAGGGCTGCCCACCCAGGACAATGTGCACCAGGTCGCCCAGTCCGTCGACCCCACCGCGCACGTGGTCTACGTCGACAACGACCCCATGGTGCTGGTGCACGGCCGTGCGCTGCTGGAGCAGGACGAGCGCACCGCCGTCATCCAGGCCGACATGCGCGACACCGACGGGATCTTCGGGCACCCCGAGACGCGGCGGCTCATCGACTTCAGCCGGCCGGTGGGCGTGCTCTTCGTCTCGGTGATGCACTGCCTCCCGGACAGCGAGACCGACGGCCCGCCGGCCCTGGCCCGGCGGGTGGCCGAGCGTCTGGCCCCCGGGAGCTTCCTGGTGATGTGCCAACTGGTCAGCGAGGACGCCGAGGTCCGTAAGTTCGTCACCGACTTCATGGACCAGACCACGCAGGGGAACTGGGGTCGGGTGCGGCAGGAGAAGGACGTCGCGGAACTCTTCGAGGGCCTGGAGATCCTGGAGCCCGGCCTCGTGGAGGTGTCGACATGGCGGCCGGACTCGGAGGTGGCACCGCGTCAGCTCACCCACGAGTGGATCGAGTTCGGCGGCGTGGGCCGCGTCGGCTAGCGGGGGACGCGCACCACGGAGGCGGGCCGTGCGCGCACGGCCCGTCAGGGGGCCGGGTAGCGTTCCGTCATGATCCGGTCCAGCAGGTCGACGGACTGCCGCGGCTGCAACGCCTCGTCGGCCAGCCGGTCCAGGACCACCCGGTACTCCTCGGTCTCGTCCCGGTCCTCCAGGAAGTTGGCGCTCCTGATGTGCTCCAGGTAGACCACATCGGGCAGATCGAGGCCGCCGAACCGCAGATAGGTGACCGGTATCGCGGGCGCCGACGCGTTGGTCACGTCCAGCGGCACGATCTGCAGCGTGACATGCGGGCGTTGGGCCATCCGCAGCAGATGCTCCAGTTGCTCGCGCATCACCTCGGGGCCGCCCAGGACGCGCAGCAGCACCGACTCGTCGATGATCACCCACACCTGGGGTGCGTCCGGGCGGTGCAGCAACTCGGTCCTGCGCATGCGCAGTTCGACGCGTCTGCGGACCTCGTTCTCGGGTGCCGTCGGAAGTCCGCGCCGTACCACCGCATGGGCGTAGTCCGGTGTCTGCAACAGACCGGGAACGTACTGGATCTCGAAGGTACGGATCGCGACGGCGGCCTCCTGAAGACCGACCAGCCGGTCGAACCACTCGGGCATCAGCCGCTTGTCGTACCGCTGCCACCAGCCCGGCTCACCGGCCCGCCGCAGCAGCCTCAGCAGGACCGAGGACTCGTACGCGTCCGTGCCGTACAGCGTCAGCAGGGCCCGCACATCGGCCTCGGTCGGGGGCCTGCGGCCCTTGCCCGCTTCGATGCGGGACAGCTTCGCCGCGCTGAAGCCGACGGCACGCGCGGCCTGTTCCTGGGCCAGATCCGCGTCCTCGCGGAACCCCGCCAGCTGGACGCCGACCAGCATTTTCAGCAAAGTCGGGGCGGGTTCGGCGCGGTCCAGATAGGGTTCGAGACGGGAGACGCGAGGGGATTCGGCTGACATCCTTGGCTCCCGGCAGACCGGCGACGGAGACCGTCAGACTAACGCACGCGGCGCACCTCGGCCCATGTCCTCGACACATGTGGGGCGTTGGGTTCCGGGCAGGGTGCGCCGCCGGGAGCGTGGCTACAGCAGGTTGTCGAACTCGCCGTCCTTCGCGCCCGCCAGGAAGGCGGCCATCTCGGCGGGCGTGTAGACGAGCGCGGGGCCGTCCGGGTCGCGGGAGTTGCGCATCGCGACATAGCCGCCGGACAGGGCCGCCAGCTCCACGCAGTTGCCCTCGGCATTGCTGCGCCTGCTCTTGATCCATCGCACGTCGAGCGAGCTGGCTCGCACGCCGTTCGGCACCGATGACATCACGGCCTCCTTGTGGGGTCCACCTCCCGCCCCCGGGGAGCGGACGCTCGCCTGTCGCGAGGCCGCCGGGGCGGGCCCCGTGTTCCTACCCACTTTTCGCGCAATTTCCCGTGCAATTGCACGCGGGCGTTGTCGGCGTGAATAATGGCCGCGACGCCGCTCCCGCCGTCGGCGTCCTGACCTGACCGCGAATCAGGGAGATGTCGTGTCATCGCCTGCGCCTCGGACCAACCCCTCCAGCACCGGGCGGACCGGATCCGCGACGTCCTCGCTCCGGGCGGCGACCGCGCCGCTCGCGGCCGTCGACGAGGTGCCCTGGCAGGAGTTCAAGGACTCCACCGGATCCGCCGAGGGCATCCCGCTGCTGCTGCACATCATCGCCCGCGGCGACGAGGACCGCGCCCGGCAGGCACTCGGCGAACTGCGCACCCGCATCTGCCAGTACGGATTCGTCGTGGAACAGGCCACGGCCGTCACCGTGCCCTTCCTGTGGGAACTGGCCCGACAGCCCCGCATCGCCTGCCGGGCCCAGATCATCGAACTCCTCGGCAGCATCGCGGCGGCACGCCAGTGGGAGGAGACGGCCGCCGTCTACCCCAAGCTGCTCAACCACCGGGAGAACCACGTGGTCTGGGAGCGCAACGCCCGGGAGGCCGTACGGTCCGGCCGGGGCCTGATCCGCCACCTGCCGCCGGGCGACGGCCCCGAGGTCGCCCGGGCCACCAGGGAACTGGCCCGCGCACTGGGGGAGTAGGCCCCCTCTCCGTCCTCGTCCGCCCGGAGGACGGCACCGGACAGCGGGTGCGGATCGGACGTAGGACGGCGACGGCTGGGTAGAGAGCGCTTGCCCGACCGTCCGGTCACCGGAGAGGAACCGTCGATGGCCCCGTCGTCGCCAAGACCCCTCGACCACCGCTACCGCGGCGAACACCCGTTGCGCACCCTGGCCTATCTGTTCCGCGCCGACCGCGGAAGGCTGGCCGGGGCCGCGCTCGTGTTCACCGTCAAGCACAGCCCCGTCTGGCTGCTGCCGCTGATCACCGCGTCCATCATCGACACCGTCGTACAGCACCAGCCCGTCGCACGGCTGTGGACCAGCACCGCGGTCATCCTGTTCATCCTGCTGGTCAACTATCCACTGCACGTGCTCTATGTCCGCCTGCTGTACGGCAGCGTGCGGCGCATGGGAACCACCCTGCGCTCGGCGCTGTGCACCCGCATGCAGCAGCTCTCCATCGGCTACCACTCCCGGGTCAGCGCCGGCGTGCTCCAGGCCAAGGTCGTACGCGATGTGGAGACCGTGGAGCAGATGGTGCAGCAGACCGCGGAGAACGGGCTCGGCGCACTGACCGTGCTGACCGGCGGACTGGTCATCATCGCCGTCCGCACCCCTGAGTTCGTCCCCGTCTTCCTGGTCGTCGTGCCGGTCGCCGCGCTGCTCGTGGCCCGGCTCCGGGCCCGGCTGCGCACCCACAACGAACGGTTCCGGCACGAGGTGGAAACGCTGTCCACCCAGGTCACCGAGATGACCCGCCTCATCCCGGTCACCCGGGCACACGGACTGGAGAACAAGGCGCTGCGCCGGATGGACGGCACCCTCAGCCGCCTGCTCACCTCCGGGCTGCGCCTGGACCTGCTCAACGGCCGGTTCGCCTCGCTCGCCTGGGTGGCCCTCAACGTCGTCGGCGTGCTCGTACTGGCCGGCGCGGCGCTGATCTCCTACTACGGCCTGTGGGGGGTCAGCGCGGGCGACATCGTCATGCTCAGCGCCTTTCTGACCACCCTGACCAACTCGACCACCACGCTCGCGGCGCTGGCCCCCGTCATCACCAAGGGGTTCGAGTCGGTCCGCTCCGTCGGCGAGGTCCTACAGGCCCCCGAACTGGAGGACAACGAGGGCAAGCGGGAGGTCACCGCGGTACGCGGCGCGATCACCTTCGAGAACGTCGGCCTCGCCTACGACGACGACCGCGGGCGGCCCGCCGTACGGGACTTCGACCTCGCGGTGCGGCCCGGCGAGACGATCGCCCTCGTCGGCGCGTCCGGCGCGGGCAAGTCCACGGTCCTGAACCTCGTCATCGGCTTCATCCGGCCCACCTCGGGCCGCCTCCTGCTCGACAGCCGGGACATGAGCGGCCTCGATCTGCGCACCTACCGCAGGTTCGTGTCGGTCGTGCCCCAGGAGTCGATCCTGTTCGAGGGCACGGTCCGGGAGAACGTCGCCTACGGCATGGACGAGGCGGACGAGGAGACGGTGCGCACCGCGCTGCGCGACGCCAACGCCCTGGAGTTCGTCGAGCGGCTGCCCCACGGGCTCGACACCATGGTCGGCGAGCGCGGCGCCCGGCTCTCCGGAGGCCAGCGCCAGCGCCTCGCCATCGCCCGCGCGCTCATCCGGGACCCGCGGGTGCTGGTCCTGGACGAGGCGACCTCGGCGCTGGACACCCAGTCCGAGGCGCTTGTCCAGCAGGCCCTCGCACGGCTGGTGCACGGCCGCACCACCTTCGTGGTGGCGCACCGCCTGTCCACCGTGCGCGGCGCCGACCGGATCGTGGTGATGGCGGGCGGCACGATCCGCGAGATAGGCCGGCACGAGGAACTGCTGCGCCGCGGCGGCGCCTACGCGGACCTGCACCGCGGGGCCGCCTGACCGAGGTGCGCGCGCCGCCGTGCCCTGCCGAGCCCCAAAAAGGGGAAGCAAGGGGGAATGAACCTCTGTTTCCCGGGCATACGCAGCGCATAACACGAGAGAGGGGCATACACGTGCCGGTCCCGGAACCCAAGGCCGTCAGAAAGCTGCTGACCCGTTACGCGTCGCTGCGGATCGCCCAGGCCGAACGGCCGACACCGGCGGCGGCGCGGGACCTGGCGGAGGTGACCCGCACCCTGTGCGCGATGACGGGCACCGCGGACGTCCGCGAGGCCGTCGCCCGGGCCGACGCCCTGCTGATCAGGGCGCGCGGCACCGGCGAGGAGAGCGGACTCCCGCTCGCCGGATGACGGCCGCGCCGCCCGCCCGCGCGGCCCTCGCCGCGGACGCGACGTCAAGCCCTGCGGGCGAACCTCCACCAGGACCGCACCAGGACCGGCGCCGGTCCTTACACTCGTCAGCTGTGCCCATGTCCATGGGCCGTGCTCGGAAAGGCGCTTTGACGGGTGTTCCAGGATTCCCCCATCTACGACCGGCTCGTCGCGGAACGCGGCGACGTACCCGCGGGAGTACGCGCAGAGGCCGACCGCCTGCGCAGGGAAGTGGAGGCGGTCATGCTGCCGCTGCGGTCGCCGCGGGCGCCGAGTGCCGCGCTGCCGTCGCCCGCGGTCCCGCCCTCGCAGTGGCAGCGCGTGCACCCGCTGCCGGGCCCCTGAGTCCCCACAGCCGCGCGGCGGCGCCACGCGATCGGCGGGCCCTCACGGCGCCGGCCTCGGTTCTTCGTCCGACGAGGAGGTGCCGTCGGGCGCGGACGCCAGCCACTGCGCGATGGCGCGGGCGATCGGCTGGCCGGTGTCCATCTCGACGAAGCCGAACTGGCCCGACTGGTTGCACTCAAGGAACCACCAGATGCCGTCCGCGTCCTCGGCGAAGTCGAACGCCCCGTAGGCGAGTTCGGCGCCGCTGAGATAGGCGTGGACGGCCGTCGCGACCCGCGGGGGCACCTCCACTGCGCTCCACGGGGACAGGGACGGGGCGAACCGCACGTCCACGTCGTCCGGGTCGGCGTCCGGCTCGATGGGCTTGCGCGCGGCGAACAGCCGGCCGCCGACGGCGGTCAGCCGGATGTCGGCCCGCTTCGGCACCCTGCGCTGCAGCAGGGTCGGACCGAACGCGACGGCCGAGAAGTCGGTGTCCGGCGCGACCCTGCTGGTCGGTACCGCCCGGGGCGGCTCCTTGGGGTGCGCGCCGGAGACGGGCTTGACCACGAGATCCGGGAAGCGCTCGGAGAACTCCCGGGCGGCCTGGGGGAACGTCGTGATCAGGGTGGCGGGCACGGGCAGCCCGCTGCGCTGCGCCAGCCCGAGCTGCCAGGGCTTGTGACGGGCCCGCCGGGCGGCGTCGGGATGGTTCATCCAGCGTGCCTCGGTGCAGCGCAGCATGCCGTACAGGGCTTGGGACGCCTCCTCGGTGAGCCAGGCCGACGGCTGGGCCGCCCGGGCCGCCGCAAGGCCCGGTCTGCGCACCCAGACGGAGCGCAGACCGCTCATGCTCACCAGCCGGCCGGCGACGGACAGATGGCCGTGGCAGACGCCCCGCACGTACTCGCCGGACAGGGCGACCCCGGTGGTGAGATCCGCTGGATCGAGGCGGACCACGGGCACCCCGGCCTCATTGAGCCGGAGGACCACCATGTCCGCCGTCACGTCCTCTTCACTGGTCAGAATGAGCACGGTCATGGCGAGAGCTCGCGGTCAGTCGTCGAAGTGCGTTTTGGAGCCGGCCGTGGAGGTCGTGGTCCCCAGCGCTCTCAGTGTCGCGTGGTCGGTCGCGGCGACGCGGCCGTCGGGGAGCACGTTCAACTGCAGTCCGGAGTCGTACATGTACGGAATGGTGACATCCAACTGCACAGCCGGTCGGGCGTAGTTGAGCGTGAACGGTTGCATGGTCTCTCCCTGTTTCAGCTTCCATGCACTTATACGATTCGAACGCCTGGTTGGTTTCCTTACTCTGTGTGATCTCCGTCCGAATTAAGGCCGTATTAAGGAAGCGGCGTGGCGGCGTTCCCCGGAAGCCATGGACAGCGCATGGGAAGCACACCCCCGCCCGGCACATGACGCCGCCGTGA
The DNA here is from genome assembly GCF_057537855.1 of Streptomyces diversicolor. Taxonomy (NCBI): domain Bacteria; kingdom Bacillati; phylum Actinomycetota; class Actinomycetes; order Kitasatosporales; family Streptomycetaceae; genus Streptomyces; species Streptomyces diversicolor. The sequence continues at coordinate 8,088 of NZ_BAAJXA010000053.1, read as the reverse complement.
GGGCCACCGCGACGCCGCCTCAGGACGCCAGGAGCCGCCGGGCGATCGCGAGGGCCTGGTCCGCGTAGCCGCGCCCGAACAGCACCGCGTGGACCAGCAGCGGGAACAACTGGTGCAGCCCGACGCGTTCGCGCCAGCCGTCCGCCAGGGGCGTGGTCTCCCGGTAGCCGTCGAGGACCCGCTCCAGGTGGGGACAGCCGAACAGGCGGAGCATCGCGAGGTCGGTCTCCCGGTGCCCGCCGTGCGCGGCCGGGTCGATGAGCCGGACGTGACCGTCGTCGCCCCACAGCACATTGCCGTGCCACAGGTCGCCGTGCAGCCGGGCCGGGGGCTCGGCGGGGCCCGCCAGCAGGGGCAGCCGCTCGCAGACGCGGTCGAGGACGCCGGCCTCGTCCCGGCCGAGGGTGCCGGCGTCGGCCGCGCGGCGCACATAGGGCAGCACCCGGTGCTCGGCGTACCAGGACGGCCAGTCGGCACCGGGGACGTTGCGCATCGGGGCGAGCCCGATGTACGCCTCCTCGGGGCCGCCGGGCGGCGGGCAGCCGAACGCGGGCGCGCCGGCGGCGTGCAGGCCGGCCAGCGCGCGGCCGAACCGGACCGCGGCGCCGATGTCGGGCCGCCCGGCCGGGACGCGGTCGAGCACCAGCCACCGCGCGTCATGGCCGCGCACGGCCGGCAGCCGGACCGTGTCCGCGGCGGCCAGCCAGCGCAGCCCGGCCACCTCGGCGGCGACGGCGCGCGGTGCGTCGGCTCGTTTGACGACCACGACAGGCCCGCCGTCGAGACGGACCTCGCTCAGCGTGCCGGACAGCGAACGCTCCCGCGTCGCCGCTCGCCCGGTGAGCCGGGCCGCCGCGGCCCGCGGTCCCTCGCCGCCGTGCACCATGAGCCCAGGGTAGGTGGTCGCGCCGGCCCGGCCGCAGGTCGAGAACGTGCGGTCCGGCCCGGCGAAGGCCAAGGTCCGATCGCCGGGCCGGCCGGCCGCCCGGTCGCTCGGGCCGATGGGCGATTTGCCGAACCGGCAACATCGCTCGGCGGCGGAAACCGGCTCCCGCATGATCGTGCCAGCAGTCCCCGAACGTCTGGGAGGAACCATGCCGCAGAACACCGCCGCGCACGCCGTCCATCGTCTGGTGCCGTCCCCGGCGGGCCGGACCCACCTGGTGGAACAGGGAACCGGGCCGCTGGTGCTCCTCGTGCACGGCTTCCCGGAGTCCTGGTACTCCTGGCGCCGCCAGCTGCCCGCGCTGGCCGCCGCCGGCTACCGGGCCGTCGCCGTGGACGTGCGCGGCTACGGCCGCTCCTCCAAACCCGCCGAGGCCGGCGCGTACCGGATGCTCGACCTGGTGGCGGACAACGTCGCCGTGGTGGAGGCGCTGGGCGAGCAGTCCGCCGTGATCGTCGGGCACGACTGGGGCGCCACCATCGCCGCCACCTCGGCGCTGGTCCGTCCCGATGTCTTCAGCGCCGTGGGCCTGCTGAGCGTGCCCTACACCCCGCCCGGCGGCCCGAGGCCCAGCGAGGTGTTCGCGGCGATGGGCGGCCCCGAGGAGTTCTATGTCTCCTACTTCCAGGAGCCGGGCCGCGCCGAGTCGGAGATCGAACCCGATGTGCGCGGCTGGCTCGCGGGCTTCTACGCCGCACTGTCCGCCGACACCATGCCCGCGCCCGGAGCGCCGGATCCGCACTTCGTCGCCGCGGGCGGAAGGCTGCGCGACCGGTTTCCCGCCGGTCGTCTGCCCTCCTGGCTGGGCGAGAACGAACTCGACGTCTACGCGGCGGAGTTCGAGCGCACCGGACTGACCGGCGCACTGAACCGCTACCGCAACATGGACCGGGACTGGGCCGATCTCGCCGACTTCCACGGCGCCCCCGTCACCCAGCCGTCGCTGTTCGCCGGCGGCGCTCTGGACGCCTCCACGACCTGGCTCTCCGACGCGATCGAGGCGTTCCCGCACACCCTGCCCGGCCTGACCGCCTCGCATCTGCTCGACGGCTGCGGCCACTGGATCCAGCAGGAACGCCCCGAGCGGATCAACACCCTGCTGACGGAATGGCTCGCGCAGGTGTCCCCGCGCCGGTGACGACTCGCTCCCACCGGGGGCGTGCCGTCACCGGTTCACCGGGTGACGGACGGGTGCCGCGGACCCGGCCTCGGGCGGGTGCGCGTCCAGGACGGGTCGGCCGGGCAGGGCTCACCCGTGCCGCGGGCCCGGCCGTACGCCGGGGCGACCGGGCGGGCGGAGCGCCATGGGCGCGGGTCAGGGCTGGGTGGGCAACGGTCCATGGGCTGGGCGTCCTTCGGCCGAGTGGGGGGTGGGCCGGCCGGGTCGGGGGGCCGGTGACGGGGCGGTGCCCGCGCCCGTCGCCAGCTCGGCCCAGACGACGCGTGCGGACCGGTGGGTGCCGGTGACGCCCCAGTCGAGGCTCAGCGCCTCGACCAGCAGGAGTCCGCGGCCGCTCTGGTCGTCCGGGTCCGGCCGCCGGGGCGCCGGCAGCGCGGCGGCACGGTTCTGGTCCTCGACCTCGATGCGCAGCCGGTCCGCGGTGCTGTGCAGCCGGCAGGCGATCCGTTCGCTGGCCGAGTGTGTGACCGCGTTGGTGACCAGCTCGGAGGTGACGAGGACGGCGTTGTCCCGTACCTCGTCGTCGGTGCCCCAGTTGGTCAGCAGCGCCCGCACGGCCCTGCGCGCCGCGCCGACCGATGCCGGGGTCGCGGGCAGGTCGAACGCGTGCGCGGGGCCGTGCGGTTGAGCCCCGGAGGCGAGCGGGTCGGGGCCGTCGGGCCCAGGGAGTCGACCGGCATGCTCGCCTCCGGGTGGTCTGGTGGAACCCGCCGACTGCGGCGGGCGGTGCGGCCACGGGGCCGCGTGCGGGCTCGCGGACCTGTCGCCGCCCGGCTGCGGCGCCGACCGCCAGGCCCTGGGCGGTGCGGCACCGCCGGACCGGTCGTCGGGCGGTCGGTCCAGTGGCTGGGGGAGCAAGGGCGCAGTCATCGCCGTACGCCTTTCGTCCGGCCTCGCTGAGTGGGGGTCTCTCGGTCGTGGATCGGTCGGCCGCACAGCACGATCGGGCGACAACGCGCGCCGGATGACGCCCGATTGCAGCCCAATCTCCCCCAACTGGACTGTTCCGCCTGCTCATTCGGTGAGCCGAGTCAGTGGGTCCACTGTGACATCCGCCAACATCTGCTCGCAACCGGCAAGTTGAAATTTGCAAGTGGTGGCGTGCATGCTGCATGCGTCAACAAGTGATCGAATGAGGCGCCGGAATCGACCGCGTGAGACGGTGACCCTGGAACCTGGTACGAGGGGGTAAGCGTGACCGCGGAGACCGACTGGGGCGGCGCCCCTTCCGTCCTGCGCATGATCCTCGGGCGTCAGCTGGAGGAACTGCGCAACCGGGCCGGTCTGACCTACGAGGAGGCGGGCGCCGCCATCGGCGTCAGCCACTCCACCATCCGCCGGATGGAGGCCGCCAAGGTGGCCCGGCTGCGGCTGGCCGACGCCGAGAAGCTGCTGCAGACCTACGGCGTGACGGACCGGGAGGAGATAGAGACCTTCCTGCAGTCCGTGCGCGAGGCCAACAAGCGCGGCTGGTGGCACACGTACCGCGACGTCATGCCGGACTGGTTCGCCGCGTATCTGAGCCTGGAGCAGGCAGCGCTGCACATCCGCGCCTACGAGAACGAGTTCGTCCACGGGCTGCTCCAGACCCCGCAGTACGCGCGTGCCCTGCTGAGCGCCGGCAATCCGCACGCGTCGGCGGACGCCACGGAGCGGCGGGTCGCGCTGCGCATGCGCCGCCAGGAACTCCTTGTGCGCAAGGCGCCGCCGCGGGTGTGGATCGTGATGGACGAGACGGTGCTGCGCTGGCCGGTGGGCGGTCCCGACGTGATGCGCGCGCAGATCGACCATCTCATCGAGGTCAACCGGCTGCCGCAGGTGACCCTGCAGATCATGCCGTTCGCCAACGGCCCGCATCCCGCCATGCGGGCCGGGGCCTACCACCTCTTCCGGTTCCGGGCACCCGAACTCCCCGACATCGTCTACCTCAACGGCCTGGTCGGCGCCGTCTACCTGGACAAGAGCGACGACGTCGTGGTGTACCGCGAGTCCCTGGACCGGTTGGGCGCCCAGGCGGCGCCCGCCAGGAAGACCGAGGCCGTCCTCGGTGCGATACGCAAGGAGCTGTAACGTGCACCACCCCATACACAACGGCATGCCGTCCCGGGAACTCGGCGCGCGCGGCTGGACCAAGCCGTGGAGCGACGACGCCGGCGGTGCCTGCGTGGAAGTGAAGAAGCTCGCCGACGGACGCGTCGCGGTGCGCCAGTCGACCGACCCCGACGGCCCGGCGCTGGTTTTCACCCCCCGCGAAATGACCAGCTTCCTGACGGGTGTGAAGTCGGGTGACGCCGACTTCCTCCTGTGAACCGCCTTGTTATAGCTGCGTTGTAGCTGCTTGTTCCATCGACCCCCTGCTGCATCCCCGACCCGAATGGGAGACACGGCGTTGCCCGACAACGGATGGCCGGCCGACCGCATCGACACCGAGAACGCCCACTCCGCCCGGATCTACGACTACATCCTGGGCGGCAAGGACTACTACCCCGCTGACAAGGAGGCGGGCGACGCCATGGCGCAGGAGTGGCCCGCCCTGCCCATCCACATGCGCGCCAACCGGGACTGGATGAACCGGGCGGTGCGCTGGCTCGCCGAGGAGGCGGGCATGCGCCAGTTCCTGGACGTCGGCACCGGCATCCCCACCTCACCGAACCTGCACGAGATCGCGCAGGCGGTGGCCCCGGAGTCACGGGTCGTCTACGTGGACAACGACCCGATCGTGCTCACCCTCTCCCAGGGGCTGCTGGCCAGCGCCCCCGAGGGCAGGACGGCGTACATCGAGGCCGACTTCCGCGACCCGGGCGCCATCCTGGACGCCCCGGAGCTGCGCGAGACCCTCGACCTCGGCAAGCCGGTGGCGCTCACGGTGATCGCCATCGTCCACTTCATGCTCGACGAGGACGACGCGGTCGGCGTCGTGCGCCGGCTCCTGGAGCCGCTGCCCTCCGGCAGCTATCTGGCGATGTCCATCGGCACCGCCGAGTTCGCGCCCGAGGAGGTGGGCCGCGTCGCCCGCGAGTACGCGGCCCGGAACATGCCGATGCGGCTGCGCACCATCGACGAGGCCCACGAGTTCTTCGAGGGCCTCGAACTGGTCGAGCCGGGCATCGTCCAGGTCCACAAGTGGCACCCGGACGGCGCGGGCGAGAAGGGCATCCGCGACGAGGACATCGCGATGTACGGAGCGGTGGCCCGCAAGCCGTGACCCGCCGGGGCCGGGACCCGCCGGGTTCCGGCCCCGGTCAGCGGGTGGCGGGCCCGGGACCGGTGCTCGGGCGGATCCCGCCCGTCTCGATGACCCTCACGTGCCGCCGCCCGCGGGCCGCGGAGGTGCGGTGCAGGACGACCACGGCCGCGTCGTCGTCCAGACGCCCGCCGGTGTGTGCGACCAGATCGCGCCGCACATGCTGGACGAGGGTGTCCGGCGGGGCGTCGCACCACCGGGCGACCCGCTCGGCCAGCGGGTAGAAACGGCCGTCGGCGTCGCGGGCCTCCACGACGCCGTCGGTGTACAGCAGCAGGGTGTCGCCCGGTTCGAAGGGGATCTCGTCCAGCTCGCGGGCGGCCGGCCCGCATCCCCCCGGTGTCAGCCCGCAGTCCTGGACCCCCAGGGGCGGCGAGGGATGCAGCGTCGGCACGGTGATCCCGCGGCCCTGGCAGAGCAGCAGCGGCGGCGGATGACCGCAGGTGGCCATCCTGACCACCGGGTACTCCTCGGGGATCTCCACCAGCAGGGCGGTGGCGAAGCGCTCGCCTGCCTCCTCGGGCGGCTCGAAGTCGGCCGCGTAGCGCTGGACGCTCTGCTCCAGGGACTCGGCCAGGTCCGTCAGCACGGGACGCCGGTGGGCCGCCTCCCGGAAGGCCCCCAGCAGGGTGGCGGCCTCCCCGATCGCGGACAGCCCCTTGCCGCGCACATCGCCGATCAGCACGCGTATCCCGCCGAACGCACGGGTGGCCGCGTAGAGGTCGCCGCCGATCTGGGCCTCGTCCTCGGCCGCCAGGTACAGGGAGGCGATCCGTACGAACCCCAGCTGGTCCGGCAGCGGCCACATCAGGACGTGCTGGGCGGCCTCGGCCACCGAACGGACCCGGACCAGCTGCGCGTGCCGCCGGTCCCGGATCGCGCAGTAGATCACGACCAGCACGGACAGCACGGTGAGGGTGATGAGCTGCACGATGCGGTTGGCGGTGGCCAGTTCGCCGTGCAGCAGCCCGATGAGGCTCTGGGCCACCACGGTCATCGCCCCGACCGCCGCCGTCGTCCGCGGGCCGGCGAACGACGCGGTCAGCGCCGGGGCGATGACCAGCGCGGAGGCCAGGTGGAAGTCCTGGGGCGAGTGCACCTCCACCACGGTGATCGCGGCGATCAGCGCGACCGGAAGCAGCAGCAGCGCCTGACTCGACTGCCATGGCTGCCGGAGACCCGTCGCGCCCTGCCGGTCACCCATGTCATCCAGCGTGCCCCACCCCGGGCCGGTCGGCCATCCTTGCCCGCCCGGGTCCCTCGGGCCGGCCCGGCTCAGTGCCCGTGGTCCGCCGTCGCACCGGGCCGCGCCGTCCCCGAACCGTGCGCCTCGGCCCCGGCCGTCACCGTGAACGCCGCGGTCCTGACCACGCCCGCGTGCCGGAAGTCGAGGAAAAGCCGGTAGGTTCCGGCGGTCGGCGCCGTCGCCGTGAAGGAGATCTCCGGTCCCGGCCGGGTCCTGCCGTCCCCGGGCTCGCCGTTCGGATGCACATGCAGATAGGCGAGGTCACCGGACCGCAGCGCCACCAGATGCCCGTACGCCTCCAGGTAGGGCTCCAGGTCGCGCACCGGCCTGCCGTCCTTGGCGACTTCCAGCCGCAGCTCGCTCGGACGGCCCGCGCTCAGAGCGCCACGCAGTGTCACCTCGTAGCCGTCCACCCGGGCGGTGCGGCCCGGCGCCCAGGTCCGCGCCGAACGGTCCCCTCCGGTGGCCGTGAGGTCGGCCCCGAGGGTCAGTCCGTCGCCGCCGCGGGGGGTGAAGTCGGCGAAGACCCGGTATTCCGTCGCCTCGGGCAGTGCGACAGGGACCGACCAGGTGCCGTCGGCCGCGCGCACGGGGTGCAGATGCCGGTAGACGGTCAGGTCCCGCGAGGCGACGATCAGGTGCAGTTCCTTGCCGTGCTCCCGCTCGTACGCGGTGACGGCGCGGCCGGTCGCGTTCTCGACGATCGCGAACCGGAGACGGTCGCCGCGGCCCGCCTCGACCGTCGGGGTGCGCAGGGCGAGGGTGTATCCGCCCTCGGAGGCGTGCAGCCCGCCGGGCGGCGCGGACTCATGGGCCCCTTGCGCCGGATGGCTCCGCCGTGCCGGACCGTGGCCCCGCTCGTGCGCGCGGGGCGCCCGGTCGGACGCGGGGGCCACCTCGCCGAGGCCGCTGCCCAGGCCGTAGGCGGTGCCGAAGGTCGCGGCGAGCGCGGCGGCGAAGACGGTGATCCGCAGTCCCGTGTGCATGGGTGCCCTCCTGGGCTCACGGCCGCCCGGTCGGCGGCCCGACTGCGCTAGAAGGTACCCCCTGGGGGTATGAAGTCCAAGCCCTTTCCGCCCTTGAACTCGGATACCGGGTGGGGGTATAGATTTGATCGCGCCTTCATACCCCCACCGGGTATGGGACCGCACCCAGTGACCCGATCTCGGAGGACCCATGTCGAACTGCTGCACCCCCGACGGAAGCTGCCACGCCCCGGCCGGTACGACGGCCGTCTACCAGGTCGACGGCATCGGCGGCGCCCACTGCGAGGGCGTCGTCGCCGACGCCGTCGGCGCCCTGGACGGGATCACCGCCGTGGCCGTCGAGGCCGGCACCGGCCTGGTCACCGTCACCACCGCGGGCGAGCCCGGCGGGGACCTGGACGCACTGATCACACGGACCGTCGAAGCCGCCGGCTACGACGTCGTCCGCCGCCTGCCCGCCTGACCCGCCCCACCGCGCCGAGGGGG
>NZ_BAAJXA010000052.1:0-64010 GCF_057537855.1 Streptomyces diversicolor | reverse complement strand
GAAGTCCGCTGCGGTTCGATGGCGCCCTGAAGGGGCGCGGGGAACTGCGCGACCAGCCCCGAAGGTGCCGCAGATGATCAGCGGCACATCGCGGCATTTCCAGCGGAGCGCTCAGGCCGCGAGCGCGTGTCCGGGATGCAGGACGACCTTGGTGTATCCCTCGATCCGTTGGTCGAACTTCTCGTACGCCTGCGGAGCGTCGTCCAGCGGCAGCTCGTGCGAGACCACGAAGCTGGGCTTGGCCCGCCCCGAGATGATCAGGTCGCGCAGCTGGCGGTTGTACTGCTTGACGTTGCACTGGCCCGTGCCCATCTGCTGCCCCTTCTCGAACATCTTGCCGATGGAGACCAGCAGTTGGCCGTGCTTGGCGTGCTCGTCGGGTCCGCCCGGGTCGGAGGGCACATACAGGCCGGGTATGCCGAGCATGCCGGTCGGCCGCACCGTCTCGACGAGTGTGTTCAGGACGACGGCGGGCTCCTCGTGGCTGGCGTCGTGCGCCTGGGCCTGGTACCCGACGGCGTCCACGCCCTTGTCGGTGCCCTCGCCCCGGGTCTGCTCCTTGATCTGCTCGGTCGGATCGCCCTGGGTGAAGTCGATCGGGACGGCCCCGATCTCCGCCGCCTTGGCGAGCCGTTCGGGCACCCGGTCCACGGAGAACACCTGGGACGCACCGCGCACCAGCGCCGAGTAGGCGGCCATCAGGCCGACGGGCCCGGCGCCGAACACGGCCACGCTCTCACCGGGGGACACCTTGGCGAGTTCGCAACCGTGATATCCGGTCGGGAAGATGTCGGCGAGCAGCACGAAGTCGGTCTCGAACTCGTCGCCCGGCGGCAGCTTCAGACAGTTGAAGTCGGCGAACGGCACCCGCAACAGCTCCGCCTGGCCGCCCTTGTAGGGGCCCATCGCCACATAGCCGTAGGCACCGCCGGCGAACCCCGGGTTGACCGTCAGACAGAACCCGGTCTTGCCGGCGAGACAGTTCTTGCAGAACCCGCACGCGACGTTGAACGGCATCACGACGCGGTCCCCGGAGGACAGGGAGGTCACACCGCTGCCGACCTCCTCGATGATGCCGAGGTTCTCGTGCCCGAAGACGATGCCGGCCTCGGCCGCCGTGCGGCCCTCGTACATGTGCAGGTCGGATCCGCAGATCGCGGTCGACGTCACCCGTACCAGCACGTCGTTCGGGTGCTGGATCTGCGGATCGTCGACATCCCTCACAGCCACGCTGAAGGGCTTCTCGTAGACGACGGCTTTCACCTGTACCACCTCCGCGTCGAACGCCGGGGCACCGGCGACGGGCCGCCGCATCCGCGAAGACGCGCACCGTGACACGGCCTGTCGGCCCGTGTCGCGGGCCCAGGCGCTCTTGCTTCGCCACTCGATACTTCCAGGGAACGCCCGTAAGCCAGCCCCTGCAACCCGCAACCTCAGCGCCCCGAAGGGGGCGCGGGGAACTGCGCGACCAGCCACGACGGCGCCGCAGCCGAAACCCACACCGGGCTGGTCGTCGGGTGGCAGCCGGCGGTACCGATCAGCGCCCCAAAGTCAAAGGGGCGCGGGGAACTGCGCGACCAGCCACAACGGCGCGACAGTCGAAGGCCCCACCCGGCCGGGCGTCCCGTGGCAGCCGACGGTACCGGTCAGCGCCCCGCAGGGGGCGCGGGGAACTGCGCGGCGAGCCACGACGGCGCGGCAGTCGAAACCCATACCGGGTTGGTCGTCGGGTGGCAGCCGACGGTACCGATCAGCGCCCCAAAGTCAAAGGGGCGCGGGGAACTGCGCGACCAGCCACAACGGCGCCGCAGCCGAAACCCACCCGCCCCACCGACGACAGTCAACGCCAGCAACAGCTGGGGAAGTTCGCGTCAGCCGGCAGAGCGCCCCGCACCGAAGGTCACCGCACGACGACCACCGAGCAGCACCCGCCGAGCGGGCCGCTCCACCATCTCGTACAGGACCCAGGACAGCCCGAGGGACAGCGCGAACGCGACCGCGGTCACGACGAGCCCCGCCGCCGCCCCGAACCGCGGCGAGAGCCCGAGCACATTGGTGCCGGCCCGCAGCACCAGCAGATGCACCATGTAGAACGCGAACGACAGCTCCCCGAGCCGCACCAGCCGGCGGCGCCGCCACATCGAGGGCAGCCCCCGCAGGTCCGCGACGGCCGCCGCCGGGATCAGCAGGCCGAAGCCCACGATGGTGCAGGCGGTGGCCGCATAGCCGGGGGTGATCTGCGGCACGAAGAAGTAACCGATGACCGCGAGGGCGAGCGACGCCTCAAGGCCGGGCCCGCGCCACCGGTCGAGGAACACCAGCCGGGCGGCGGCGGCGCCGAGGACGAACTCCGGCAGCCGGGCGGCGGGGTTCGCGCTGATCGACTGCGCCGTCCAGTGGTGCGTCTCCGCCCAGGCCAGCACCAGCACGGCCAGTACCGACGCCCCGGCCAGCACCGCCGACCCGCGGGCGCCGAGCCGGCGCAGCAGGAGGGCCAGCAGCGGGAAGGCCGCGTAGAAGAACGCCTCGCAGGCGAGGGACCAGCTGACCGGGTTCAGCGTCTGCCACCAGGGGCGCCACCAGGAGTGCACCAGCAGCATGTTGGCGACGGCCTGGGACGGCTCGGGTCTGGTCTGGTGGGCCAGTGTGAACGCCATGAGCAGCGCGATCGCGGCCGTCACGAGGTGTACCGGATAGACCCGGGCGATCCGCCGCCGCCAGAAGGCGAGCGCGCGGTCCCTGGGCCGCGCGGACCAGGTGAGCACAAAGCCGGACAGTACGAAGAAGAACGACACGCCGCTGGCGCCGGGCCCGAACGCCCAGGTCACATAGCGGTCGCCGGCGCCGCCGAAGTAGTGGAAGTTGCGTACGTGCAGTCCGAAGACCAGCAGGGCCGCCACCCAGCGCAGCCCGGTCAGGGACGGCAGTGAGGGCGCGGACGCGGCGGGTGGCAGCCGGGCGGCGGGGGAGGGGGCGGTGACGGGCGGCGTCCCGGTGGTGCGGGTCGTCCTGGTCGCCGTCGTCATCGAATCACCTTCCGGGGGAGTGTGGGGCGGGCATGAAAGGGAACGTTGCCAGTTCGCCACCTTTCATGCAGGTTCCTTTGGAAACCTCACACCCATGGCGCGGCCGAGCGTTGACGGCGCGTCTTGGCAGGTGGGGCGGGCCCCCCGGATGGCGGACCCGGGACGGCCCGCCACCGGCCGTGGCGCTGTCCGCCCCGCGTTTTTCCCCCGCCCGGGGGAATGCGGGGGCGGCGGCCGAAAGCCTTCACCACGACGGCGCCCCCGAAGGAGCGCGGGGAACTGCGCGGCCGGCCACGACGACGCCGCAGACGAAAGCCGCCCCCGGCGAGGACGCCGGCCTTGACGTTGCCGAAGACGGTCCCGTGCTCGGCACGGACGCCCTTGGCCGTCGGAACGGCTCAGAGCATTCTGCGGCGGCGGCCCAGCCAGGTCTGGGCGATCACGACCACGGCCAGGAACGCGCCGCTGACCACCTGCTGGTAGGCGGAGTCGAGGGAGCCGATCTGGTTGATGACGTTCTGGATCACCTTCAGCAGCAGCACACCGACCAGCGAGCCGCTGACGAAGCCGAACCCGCCGGTGAGCAGGGTGCCGCCGATGACGACCGCCGAGATGGCCTCCAGCTCCATGCCCGACCCGAGGATCGTCACGCCCGACACCAGCCAGGCCGCGTTCAGCGCCCCCGCGAGCCCGGCGCACAGGCCGGACAGGGTGTAGACGGCGATCTTCGTGCGGGCCACCGGCGCCCCCATCAGGGCCGCCGCGTCCTCGTTGCCGCCCACCGCGTACACGTACTGCCCGAACCGGGAGCGGCGCAGCACGACCGCGCCCAGGACGAACAGCGCCACCGTGATCCACACCGGTACGCCGATGCCGAGCAGCGAGCCCTGCCCGAGGGTCGCGAAGAAGGAGTCCTTGTCGACGAGATACGTCCGCGAGCCCTCGTCGGTGACCGCGAGGAGGATGCCGCGGGCACCCAGCATGGCGGCCAGCGTCACGATGAACGGCGCGAGACCGGACCGGGCGATCAGCAGCCCGTTGACCAGCCCGATCAGCCCGCACACCGCGAGCGGCAGCAGCAGCGCGACGGCCGTGCCGTACTGCGAGCCCCAGGCGGCCAGCACGCCGCCCAGCGCGAACAGCGAGCCGACGGACAGATCGATCCCGCCGGTGACGATCACGAACGTCATGCCCAGCGCGACCACGGCGAGGAACGCCGAGGACAGCGCCATGTTCTCCAGGTTGTCGCCGGTCAGAAACGTGTCGAAGCTCAGCGAGGCCACGACCATGGCGAGCAGCAGGGTGACGAGCGCGCCGTGCTGCTGGGCGAGGGCGCTCAGCCGCTCGGCCCGGCCGGGGCCGCTCGGCTCGCCGGTGTCCGGGTGGAGGGTGCCGGAGGGCATGCCGGCCTCCGTGGTGCCGGTGGTCATCGTTTCCCCCGTTCACGGGCCGCGTAGACGGCGGCGACGATCACCACGGCCTGGGCGATCTGCGTCCACGACGGCGGCAGGTCGTGCTTGACCAGCGTGGTGGTCAGCAACTGGATCAGAACGGCGCCGGCCACCGTGCCGCCGATGCGCACCCGGCCCCCGGACAGCGGCGTGCCCCCGACGACCACCGCGGTGATCGCCGACAGTTCCATCAGGGTGCCCAGCGAGGTGGGGTCGCTGGCCGTCAGCCGGGCCGTGGCGAGGACGCCCGCGACCGCGGCCAGCGCGCCCGAGCAGACGTACACGACGACGAGGACCCGGCGGACGGGCAGCCCGGCCAGCCGGGCCGCGGGCCGGCTGTCGCCGATGCCGAGCAACTGCCGCCCGAACGTGCTGCGCCGCACCACGAAGGCGACCAGCAGGGCGAGGGCGGCGGCGATGAGCACGAGGTAGGGCACGCCCAGCACATCGCCGGAGCCCAGCGCCGACATGCCCGGGTCACGCACGTCTTTCAGCTGGGGCAGCAGCACCAGCGCCAGTCCGCGCGCGCCCACCATCAGGGCGAGCGTGGCCACGATGGGCTGTACGCCCACGAACGCGACCAGGGCGCCGTTCGCGAGCCCCACCAGGATGCCGCCCGCCACCGCCACCAGCGCGGCGAGCCACGGGCCGTAGCCGAGGTACAGCGACAGCAGGGAGGTGGCGAGCGCCATCACCGAGCCCACCGACAGGTCGACGCCCTCGGTGCCGATCGCCAGTGCCATGCCGAGCGCGACGATCAGCACCGGGGCCACCTGGACGGCCTGGGTGCGGAAGTTCTCGGCGGAGGCGAAGTGCGGGGTGAACGCGAAGTTGAACAGCAGCAGCACCACCACGCCCGCGTACACGCCGTACTGCTGCGCCAGGCGCAGCAGCCGGGCGCGGTCCAGCGAGCCGCGTGCGACGGCGAGTTCAGTCATGGCGGCCCCCGGCGGGTGCCGCCGCGACGGCGCGCAGCAGCGCGTCCTCGGTGACGGCGTCCCCGGTCAACTCGTCCACGACCCGCCCGTCCTTGAGCACCACGACCCGGTCGCTGCCCTCGATCAGCTCCTCGGTGTCGGAGGAGATCAGCAGCACGGCGAGGCCGTCCTCGGCGAGTTCGTCGATGAGTGCCTGCACCTCCGCCTTGGCGCCGACGTCGATCCCGCGCGTCGGCTCGTCGAGCAGCAGCACCTTCGGGTGCACGGCCAGCCAGCGGGCCAGCAGCACCTTCTGCTGGTTGCCGCCGGACAGCTCGCCCACCTTCTGCTGCGGGCCCGCCGACTTGATGCGCAGCCGCCGTACGAAGGTGTCCACGATCCGGTCGATGCGGGCGTCGTCCACCAGGCCGAACCGGGAGAGCGCCGGCAGCGCGGCGAGCGCGATGTTCTCCCGTACCGACAGTCCGGGGACGATCCCTTCGGCCTTGCGGTCCTCTGGCAGCAGACTGATGCCCGCGCGGATCGCGGCGGGCGGCGAACCGCCGCGCACGGGCACGCCGCCGACCGAGACCCGGCCGGCGTCCGTCGGCAGCGCCCCGGCGACGGCGCGCGCCGTCTCGCTGCGGCCCGAGCCGAGCAGCCCGCCCAGCCCGACCACCTCGCCGGGCCGGATGGACAGCGACACCCCGTTGAGCTGATGACGTACCGTCAACCCTTCAGCTCTCAGGATCGGTTCGGCCGTGGCGTGGTGGGAGCCGGCGAACTTCGTCAGGCCCTCGCCGCGCACCTCGCCGACGTCCCGGCCCAGCATGAGCGAGACCAGCCGCAGCCGGTCGAGTCCGGCGAGCGGCCCGGTGTGCACCACCCGGCCGTCGCGCAGCACGGTGACCGCGTCGCAGATCTCGTACAGCTCGTCCATGCGGTGGCTCACATAGATGACGGCGACGCCCCGGTCGCGCAGCATGCGGATCACCTCGAACAGGGTGCGCACCTCGCGTGGTTCGAGGGACGAGGTGGGCTCGTCCATCACCACCACCCGCGCGTCGACGGCGACGGCCCGCGCGAGGGCCACCATCTGCTGGGCTCCGACGCCGAGTTCACGCAGCGGACGGCGCACGTCGACCCGGATGCCGAGGGCGCGCAGCGCCTCGTCCGCCTCCCGGCGCATCCGCCGGAAGTCGATCAGGCCGAACCGGCCCCTGGGTTCGCGGCCCAGGAACAGGTTGCGGGCCACGCTCATCAGCGGGACCAGGTTGACCTCCTGGTAGATGGTGGAGATGCCCGCCTGCTGGGCCCCGAGCGGGGTGGTGAAGCGGACGGGTCTGCCGTCGTAGCGGATCTCGCCCGCGTCCGGCGGATGGACGCCGGTGAGCACCTTGATGAGGGTCGACTTGCCCGCGCCGTTCTCGCCGACGAGGGCGTGCACCTGCCCGGCGCGGGCGGTGAAGTCCACGTCGGACAGGGCCCGCACGCCGGGGAAGACCTTGCACACGCCGGTCACCGAGAGCACGTCAGTACGCCTTGCCGAGGTCCGACTCGGCGTTGGCCGAGGTGTACGCGCTGTCCTCGATGACGATGTCCTGGGCGACGGCACCGCCCTGGGTGAAGGCGTCGAGGGTCTGGAAGGCGAGCGGCCCGAAACGCGGGTTGGACTCGATGACACCGTCGATCCAGCCGTCCACGATGCCCTGCACGGCGTTGCGCGTGCCGTCGATCGTCACGATCTTCACGTCGCCCGGCTTCTTCCCGGCGCCCTTGAGGGCGTTCACCGCGCCCAGTCCCATCTCGTCGTTCTCGGCGTAGATGCCCTTGATCCCGGGCTTGGACTGGATCAGGTTCTCGGTGACCGACTGGCCCTTCTCACGGGCGAACTCGCCGGTCTGCCGGAACACCACCTTCAGGCCGGGCGCCTTCTCCTTGAGCCGGTCCTCGAAGCCCTTGGTGCGTTCCGTGGTCACGTTGTTTCCGGCCGCGCCCAGCAGGATGGCGATCTCGCCCTTGCCGCCGGTCGCCTCGATCATCCGGTCCGCGGCCCGCCGGCCCTGTTCCACGAAGTCGGAGCCGATGAAGCTCACATAGTCCTTGCAGGCGGTCGCGTTGATCTTGCGGTCGACGGTGACGATCGGGATGTGCTTGGCCGCGGCGGTGCGCAGCACGGGTTCCCAGCCGTCCGAGTTGAGCGGTGCGATCACCAACAGGTCGGCGCCCTTGGCGATGAGGTCCTGGACGTCGCTGATCTGCTTGGAGAACTGGGACTGTGCGTTGGCGGTGAGGAGCTTGACGCCGCGCTTGGCCGCCTCCTCCTTGATCGAGGCGGTCTCCGCGATCCGGAACGGATTGGCCTCCTTCTCGGACTGGGAGAAGCCGACGGTGGCGGACTTCAGGTCGATCTTGTCGCCGCCGTACGCGTCGATGGCACAGGTGGGTCCCGAGGCGCTGGGCGAGGCGACCACCTGGCCCGAATCGGCCTGCTGGGCGGACGACTTGTCGGTCGTGGCGGCGGAGTCCTCGGACTTGGCGCAGCCGGTGATCAGGGCCAGGCCCGTGACGAGACCGGTGGCGAGAAGGGCCCGTGCACAGGCACGGGAACGCAGTGACGTGGGCTTCATGACAGTCCCCAAACGGCGCGGCCCCGGCGCTGAGAGCGCTCACGGGGAGGTGGCACTTGCGGTCAACACGGCGTGCACGTCGTTCAGGGGAGGTTTTTACATCGTTGGAAGGGCGCTGTAAACCCTTCCGTCCGAAATCCCGGCCCGCCCGACCGGGCCGGCGGTCAGCGCCGGCCCAGCGTGCTCTCCCGCTCCACCAGCCGGAATTCCGCGGTGAGTTCACGTCCACCGGGGTCCTGCCGGCCGGACAGGCTGCGCAGCAGCGAGGCCACCGCGAGCCGGGCGATCGCCTGCTTGTCGGGCGAGATCGTGGTCAGCGAGACGGCCCCGAAGCGGCTCTCGGCGATGTCGTCGAAGCCCACCACGGCGACGTCCCACGGCACCCTGAGCCCACGCTCGTGCAGCACCCGCATGGCACCAATCGCGATGAGATCGTTGAACGCGAAGACCGCGTCGGGCCGCACGCCCGCGTCCAGCAGCTGCGCCATGGCCCGCGCGCCGTCGTCCCGGTCCCAGCCGCCGACCGGCACGACCAGGTCGTCCGGGGCCGGGACCCCGGCCGCCGCCAGTTCGGCCCGCCAGCCGTCAAGGCGCAGATGGGCGGGGCGGTTGGCGGAATCCGTGCGGACGCCGAGATAGGCGATCCGGGTCCGGCCGCGGCCGAGGAGATGGCGCACCGCGGTGCGTGCGGCGGCCACGTTGTCGATCGCGATGTGGTCGAACGGCAGGTCGTACTCCCGCTCGCCGAGCAGCACCAGCGGCACGTCGTCGGCCCGGCCGCGCAGGTCCTCGGCCTCCAGCTCCAGCGGGCTGAGGATCAGCCCGTCGATCACCCGGGCCCGGAACCCCTGGCTGACCAGCAGCTCCCGTTCGCGTTCACCGCGCGTGTGGTCGAGCAGCACCGTGAACTCGTGCTCGGCCGCGGCGTCGATCACGGCGCCCGCCAGCTCGGCGAAGTACGGGTTGCCGAGTTCCGGGACGGCCAGCGCGATGATGCCGGTACGGCCCTTGCGCAGATGGCGCGCGGTGAGGTTCGGCCGGTAACCCAGCTCGTCGATGGCCTGCTGCACCCTGGCCCGCATGGCCGGTGTGACGTGCGGATAGTTGTTGACGACGTTGGACACGGTCTTGATCGAGACGCCGGCACGTTCGGCCACGTCCTTCAGGCTGACCCGCAAGGGATCTCCTCGGCATCGACGGGTGCTCCGGGACGGAGCTTTTGTCATGGATCTGGACAGCGGATGAGAGCCCGTGCTCTCATGCCAACTGCCTCTGCTTCCAACGTTGTACAGACTGAAGCACCGAGCCGCCACCCTTCCTCAGTCAAGGAGGATTCGTGCGCATCAGACCGATCAGAGACCGACTCGTCCTGCTCCTCGCGGCAGTGCTGGGCGCCGCGGGACTCGCCGCCGCACCCGCCGCGACGGCCGCGGAGGACCCCGTCGAGGTCCACGGCCTCAAGGGCGAGTACTACACCCAGTCCGCGCCCGGCGCCTTCGACTTCCACGAACTCAAGGCCACCGGATTCGACCCGCAACTGGACTTCGACTCGCTGGAGTCCCGGCTGAGTTCGGCCACCGGGCAGTCGGACGACGTCAGCGTCCGCTGGACCGGCCGGATCGTGCCGGAGAAGACCGGCCCCACCACCTTCTCGATCATCGGTGACAACGGCTTCCGCCTCTGGGTCGGCGGCCGGCTCGTCATCGACCACTGGGTCGACGACTGGGACCGCGAACAGACCGCGCAGCCCGTGGAGTTGACGGCCGGGCAGTCCTACGACTTCAAGGTCGAGTACTTCGAGCACTACGGGGGCTCCAACCTGCACGTCCGCTGGACCCCGCCGGGCGCCGCCAAGACGGCGATCCCGCAGTCGGCGTTCCGGCTGCCCGAGGGCTACGCCTACGACGGCGCCATCGGCACCACGGTCCTGAAGGACGGCCGCACCTTGCGCCTCGACTTCGCCCAGGCCCTCGCCAAGCCCCCGGCCAAGCTCACCGACCACCTGAACGCCGTGATCGGCGGCGCCGCCTGGCCGATCGGCCGGGCCCGCCTCGACCCGGCCGACCACAAGTCGCTGCTGGTCCCGCTCAAGGAGCCCGTCGTCGGCAACAAGACCGGCACCGCGCGCGGCACCGCCGACGTGCGCTACGACGGGGCGGGCGGCCTGACCGGCGCGGACGGCAACGTTGTCAGCCCGTTCTGGAGCAGCGGCGCCAACCACTCCACGTACGAGCTGCGCACCCCCTGGGCCGAGGACGTCACCCCGGCCAACGCCCACCGCGAGTACCCGAGGCCCCAGTTGACCCGCGGCGACTGGCAGAACCTCAACGGCAGCTGGCAGTTCGCCGCCGCCAAGGCCGGCGAGCAGCCGCCGGTCGGCCGCGACCTCGCCGAGCGCATCCTCGTCCCCTTCCCCGTCGAGTCCCAGCTCTCCGGCCTCGAACGGCACGAGGACCGGATGTGGTACCGGCGCACCTTCACCGTCCCGGCCGGCTGGAAGATCGGCTCCGGCAAGCGCCTGCAACTCAACTTCGGCGCGGTCGACTGGCGTACCGAGGTGTATGTCAACGGCACCAAGGTGACCGAACACGAGGGCGGCTACGACAAGTTCGGCGTCGACATCACCGACGCCCTCAGGCCCGGCCGCACCCAGGAACTGATCGTCGGCGTCTACGACCCGACCGACTCCGCGAACGGCGAGAACCCGCCGCTCGGCAAGCAGCGGCTCGACCCCAGCGGCATCTGGTACACGCCCAGCTCCGGCATCTGGCAGACCGTGTGGCTGGAACCCGTCGCCGCCGACCACGTCGACTCCCTCAAGCTCACCCCCGACGTCGACGCGGGCACCCTGACCGTCGAGCCGAAGGGCGTGCGCGACGGACTCGCGGTCACGGCGACGGCGTACGCGGGCAACCGTCCGGTCGCCACCGCCACCGGACGCAGCGGCACCCCGCTCACCCTGAAGATCCGAAACCCCCGGCTCTGGTCGCCGGACGATCCGTATCTGTACGACCTGAAGGTGAGCGTCGGCGCCGACCGCGTCGGCAGCTACTTCGGCATGCGGTCCATCGAGGTCGAGAAGATCGACGGCACCCCGCGCACCGTCCTCAACGGCGAACCGGTGTTCATGATGGCCACCCTGGACCAGGGCTTCTGGCCGGACGGCCTGCACACCGCGCCGAGTGACGAAGCGCTCGCCTACGACCTGAAGATGCACAAGAAGATGGGCTTCAACGCCGTCCGCAAACACATCAAGGTCGAGCCGGACCGCTGGTTCTACTGGGCCGACAAGCTGGGCCTGATGGTGTGGCAGGACATGCCGGCGATGACCGCGGGCCGCAACCCGGACAGCGCCTCGCGCGCCCGGTACGAGCGCGAGATGAAGCAGATGATCGACGAGCACATCAGCAGCCCGTCGATCGTCATGTGGGTCACCTTCAACGAGGGCTGGGGCCAGTACGACATGGCCCGCATCGCCGACCAGGCCAAGGCGTGGGACCCCACCCGGCTGGTCAACAGCATGTCGGGCCTCAACCTCGGCGCGGACGGCGGCACCGGCGACATCATGGACGAGCACGGCTACCCGAGCCCCGCGCTGCCCCCGCATTCGGACGGCGAACGGGCCCTGGTCAGCGGCGAGTACGGCGGTCTCGGCCTCGCCGTACCCGGGCACGCCTGGTCGGTGCAGCAGTCGTACGTCGACGTCGATCCGGCCACCTACACCGACGACTACCTCACCAAGCTCGCCGAGGTGCACGCCCTGGCCTGCCGGGGCGGCAACGGCGCCGTGTACACCCAGATCACGGACGTCGAGGGCGAGCTGAACGGGCTGATCACCTACGACCGCAAGGTCGTCAAGCCGGACGTGCGGCGGCTCAAGGCCGCCCACGAGGCACTGATCGGCGACGCGTCCCGGGCGACCCCCGCGGGCTGCGCCTGACACCCGGCCGCCCGGCGCGCACCATCCCGCCCGCCGGGCGGCCCCGGCGTCCCGTCCGAACCCGGTGGACGGGACGCCGTACCCTCCCCGGCCGCAGGGCACGCTTTGCGGAAACCGCAAAGAACATTGCCGCCTGCGGCCGGATCGGCGCAGGCTCTCCCCGCGTGGCACCGGGAGCCCGGACCGCGCCGAACCCAAGGGAGGCCCCATGACCGAGATGCCCACCATGCGACCCGAGGAGTTCTGGGAGACCAGATACCGCACCGCCGACCGGGTCTGGAGCGGCCGGCCCAACGCGCTGCTCGTCCGCGAGACCGCCGGGCTGCGCCCCGGCACCGCCCTCGACCTCGGCTGCGGCGAGGGCGCCGACGCCGTGTGGCTGGCCACACAGGGCTGGCGGGTCACCGGCGTCGACATCTCGGCCACGGCCCTCGACCGCGCCGCCGCGCACGCCGCCGAGGCGGGAGTCGCCGACCGCGTCTCCTGGGAGCGCCACGAACTGGGCCCGAGCTTCCCCCGGGGCCGGTTCGACCTGGTGAATGTCCAGTATCTGCAGTCCCCGGTGGAACTGGACCAGCGCGAGGTACTGCGCCGTGCCGTCGACGCGGTCGCCGCCGGCGGCACGCTCCTCGTCGTCCTGCACGCCGGCTGGCCGTCCTGGCAGACCGAACCCCCCTTCCCTCACGCGTTCCCCACGCTGCGCGGCGTCCTCGACGAACTCGCGCTGCCCGAGGAGCACTGGACCGTCGAGACACTGGAGTCGGTGCGGCGCACCAGCACGTCACCCGAGGGCACGGAGGGTTTCCGCGACGACCACGTGTGGCGCGTGCGCCGCACCGACTGAATCTCCGCAGGCCCCGGTCAGCCCGCCGGTTCCCGCTTGCTCCGGTTGCGCGCGGCGGCCGGCCGGGCCGTTCGGCGGTCCGCGACAGACCGGCCGCGGCGGCCGTCCAACTCGACGGCCAGGGGCGTGGCGGTGAACACCGAGGAATACGTGCCGACCGCAAGACCGATCAGCAGCGCCAGAGCGAAATCGGTGAGCGAGTCGCCGCCGAGCACCGCCAGCGCGGTCAGGATCAGCGCGGCGCCCATCCCCGTGTTCACCGTGCGCGGCAGGGTCTGCACGATCGCCCGGTCGGCGATGTCCGCCAGCGCCGCCCGGTCGCGGCGCAGCAACTCCCTGACCCGGTCGAACACGACGACCGAGTCGTTGACCGAATAGCCGATGACGGTGAGCAGCGCGGCGAGGAACACGCCGTCGACGGGCTTGCCCAGCCAGGCGAAGACACCCACCAGGATGAGCACGTCGTGGGCCAGCGCGGCCACCGCCGCGGTGCCGAGCAGCCAGCGGAAGCGGGCGGCGAGATACAGAAGTTGGGCACCGAGGGCCACGGCCAGCGCGATCAGGGCGTTACGGCGCAGCTCGTCACCCAGGCTGGGGCCCACCAATTCGTCACGGACCCGCTGTGCCGTGCCGCCGAGGCCACCGACGGCCTCGGTGACCTCGGCCGCCTGCGCGTCGGTCAGCTCACCGGTGCGCACCGTGAGCCGGGCATCGCCGGAGGACTGCACGACGGCCTGCGGGAAACCGGCGTCGGCCAGCGCGGCACGGGCCCGTTCCGGGTCGACCGGGGTACTGGTGGCGTACTCGATGAGCCGCCCCCCGGTGAACTCGATGCCGAGGTCGAGGCCGCGGAACGCGATGCCCGACCCGGCGAGGACGAGGGCCACGCCGGAGACCGCCAGCCAGCGCCGCGGATGACGCATCAGCCGCGGGTCGCGCCGCACCAGCCGGTCACGGACCGCGCCGGTGGTGGCGATGCCGGTCAGCCGGGGGCGGCGCCGCACCCAGGGCCGGCCGGCCGCGTACTCGGCGAGCACCCGCGTGATGACCAGGGCGCTGACCATCGACGCGATCACGCCGATGCCGAGGGTGACGCCGAAGCCGCGCACCGGCCCTGAGGCGAGGAAGAACAGCAGGGCCGCCGCGATCAGCGTGGTGATGTTGGAGTCGGCGATCGCGCTGAAGGCGTTGCGGAAACCGGCGGCGAGCGCCGACCGCGGACCGGACCTGAGCCGGGCCGCGCTCTCCTCCCGGGCGCGTTCGAAGACGAGCACGTTGGCGTCGACGGCCATGCCGATCGCCAGGACGAAACCGGCGAGGCCCGGCAGCGTCAGGGTGGCGCCCAAGGCGGCAAGGGCGGCATAGGAGATCAGGCCGTAGCAGAGCAGTGCCACGGTCGCGAGGACGCCCATCAGCCGGTACACGCCGATGATGAACAGCGACGTGAGTGCGGTGCCGAGGGCCGCGGCCCAGGCGCTCGCGGTGATGGCCCGGGCGCCCAGGCTGGGGCCGACGGTGTGCTGCTCGACGGTCTCGACCGGCACCGGCAGGGCGCCGCCGCTGATGAGCAGCGCCAGTTCACGGGAGCCGGCGTCGTCGAACGCCCCGGTGATCACGGTCGAGCCGCCGGGGATGCCCGTACCGCAGGAGACCGACGGGTCGACCTGCGGCGCGGAGATGATCTTGTCGTCGAGGACGATCGCCACGCGGCGCGTGGGATCGCCGACGGGACGGCAGGCCGCCTCGCCGGTCAGCCCGGTCCACCGGTCGCGGCCCGAGCGGTTGAAGTCCACGGTGACGCCCCAGCCGGCACCGGACTCCTGGTCGAAGCGCGCGGCGGCGCCCTTGACGTGCTGTCCGGTCAGGGCCGCCGCCCCGAGCCGCAGCAACTGTCCCGACTCGTCGGGCAGGGTCCGCTCCCCGGACGTCCCGGACTGCGACCGGGGCGCCTCGGCGGCGGTGCCGAGCACCGGGTGGACGGTGAGCTGCGCGGTACGGCCGAGCACGGCGGCGGCCTTCTTCGGGTCCTGCACGCCCGGCAGCTCCACGATGATCCGGTTGCTGCCGGAACGGACGAGGGTGGGTTCGGCGACGCCGAGCGCGTCGACGCGGCCCCGCAGCACCTCCAGGGTGCGGTCGGTGGCCGCGCGGTCGGCGTCCACGGTCTCGGTCGAGCGGGTCTCCAGCACGATCTGGGTGCCGCCGCGCAGATCGAGCCCGAGGCGGACCGGCACGGTCAGGGCGATGTACAGCGATACGGCGATCACGGCGAGGGCGAGCAGCGCGCGGCCGCGCGGCGAGCGGGAACGCGAGCGGGCGGGGGGACGGTAGCGGGAACGGGTCAACGGTGCCTCCGGCGGGCATGCCGCGGCTGCGGCCGGCGCGGTCGCGGCGGACGGTCAGGACGGAAAGATCAGGAGCCGGAGGACAGGGGAGGCGCCCGTCCGCGCTCCGGGGGCGCGCCGGACCCCGAGGGCCCGGGAACGTCCGCACCCCACGGCGCCCGCGCGGCACCGGGAACGGGGAGGGACGCGCCGACGGCCACGGCAGCCACGTGCTGCCCGGTCGGCCCCGGCCGCTCGGCGTGCTGCTCGTGGCGCATACCGGCCCGACTTGCACCGCGGGCATCGTGCTCGACGTCGGCACGGGAGTGGGGGTTGGCCCGGTGGATGGGCTCCCCGTGGTGACCGTGTGGGGTCGCCTGCCGGCCGGGTAGGCCGGGGCGTTCGACGTGGTGCTCGCGGTGTGTGCCGGCCCGGCTGGCGCCGTCGGCGTGGTGGTCCGCGTCGGCGTGGGGGTGGGTCTGGTGGGTGGGGGTGTCGCGGTGGCTGTGTGGGGTCGTGTGGTGGTCGGGTGGGCGGGGGTGTTGGGCGTGGTGCTCGTGGTGTGTGGCGGCCTGGCCGGTGTCGTCGGCGTGGTGGTCCGCGTCGGCGTGGGGCCGGTGAGTGGCGTCGCCTCGGTGGACGCCGTTGCCTTGATGGACCGCGTTGTCCGGGGCGGTGCCGTCGGTGTGGTGGGCGGCATCGGCCGCGGCGGCGCCGACGGCGCGGCGGGCGGCATCGGCCTGGTGGCCGTTCGCGGGCGCCGACGCGGGGGCCGGTGTCGCGGGGGCCGGAGCTGGGCGGGGATCCGTCGGGGTGAAGGCCGTCGTCAGCAGGGCCAGCAGGACGGCCGTCAGCACGGCGAGCCGGCGGGCCGGCCCCTCGGCCACGGCCCGGGGGAGGGCCATGGGCCGGCCGGCCGGCGCCAGGGGGACGGCGTGCGGACGCACGGACATGCGCCGTCCCCTTTCCTGGTGGCGTTCCTGGTGGCGGTCGTGCAGCGGCAGGCGGGCCCGGGGCCCGCCGAAGCGGAGGATCAGGGCTCGACGAGCCCGGCCCGGATCGCGTACCGGGTGAGGTCGAGCCGGTCGCGCAGACCGAGCTTCTGCAGCAGGTTGGCCCGGTGCCGCTGGACCGTCTTGACGCTGATGAAGAGCAGTTCGGCGATCTCCTTGGACGACCGCCCCTCGGCCACCAGCTTCAGCACCTCCTCCTCGCGGGGCGTGAGGATCTGGTCCGGCGTCTCCTCGCCGTGCCGCACCCGCTCCAGGTAGTTGCGGATCAGGGCGGTGACCGCGCCCGGGTAGAGGAAGGGCTCGTCGCGCATCGCGGCCCGGCAGGCCGCCACCAGATCCCGGTCGGCGACCGACTTCAGCACATAGCCGCAGGCGCCCGCCTTCAACGCCTGGAAGAAGTACTGCTCGTTGTCGTGCATCGTGAGCATCAGGATCCGCAGCCCCGGCTTCAGCCCGGCGAGCTCCCGGGTGGCCTGCAACCCGGTCAGCCGGGGCATGGCGATGTCCAGGACCGCGAGGTCGACCTCGTGGCTGCGGGCCATCTCGATGGCCTCCGCCCCGTCACCCGCCTCGGCGACCACCTCCAGGTCGGGCTCCCGGTCGAGGATGAGCCGCACACCGCGCCGTACCAATGCGTGGTCGTCGGCGAGCAGAATGCGGATCTTGGCTGGGTCGGGCATGGTCAGGACTGCTTTCTCGGGACGGGCGCGGCGAGCCGGATCTGGGTGCCGGTACGGGGTGCGCAGACGGGGGAGATGTCAAGGGCGGCACCGATGAGCAGGGCCCGCTCCCGCATGCCGCGGATGCCCGCGCCCTCGCGTGCCGCCTTCATTCCCCGGCCGTCGTCGGTGACGGCGAGGACCACCGCGTCATCGGTGTGCTGCAACGCCACCACGACCCGCTCGGCGTCCGCGTGGCGGGCGGCGTTGGTCAGGCTCTCCTGGGCGACCCGGTAGAGCACCAGCTCGGTCTCCGGCTCCAGCGCGGGCAGGTCGGCCGCGAAGCGGCGCTGCACCCGCAGCCCGGTGTGGGTGGCGAAGTCATGGGTGAGCGAGGTCAGCGCGCTCACCAGACCCAGGTCGTCCAGCACGCCCGGGCGCAGCCGGCGCACCAGGCGGCGTACCTCGTCCAGGCTCTCCCGGGTGATCTCCTGTACCTGGCGCAGCTCCCCGCGCAACGGCTCCTCCGCCTCGTCCGCGGCCCGCTTCAGCGCGAGCAGCACGGCGGTCAGGCTCTGCCCGACCTCGTCGTGCAGCTCCTGAGCGATACGGCGGCGCTCCGCCTCCTGCGCGAGCAGCACCCGGGCACTGCTCGTGGCCCGTTCCTGCTCAAGGCGCTCCAGCATCGCGTTGAAGGTGCGGATCAGGTCGGCGACCTCCGCGCCGCCCCGGGCGGGCAGCCGCTGGCCGGGCCGCAGCAGATCGACGGTGGTCATCAGCCGGGTGAGCCGGTCCAGGGGGGCCAGGCCCCAGCGCAGCAGGGCGGCGTTGGCGGTCAGCAGCACGGCGAGCCCGCCCAGCAGGATGATCGCCTCGGTCAGCACGACCGGCACGGAAACGGTGACGGGAGCCCACAGCAGCAGCGCCGTGGCCGTACCCAGCACCGCGGCGTTGAGCGCAAAGATCCGCCAGAACAGGGACACCGGTGCGTACTCCTCCTCGTGTGACGCGGCCTGCCTCTACTGTCGTCCATCGCACCCCGGCACCGGCCCGCGGCCCCCGGGTCCCGACGCGCGCCCGCCCCAGCATGACCGCCGCCCGGCCGCCGGTCGATGGGACCTGACGCCCATTTCGGATGGCTCGACGTACCCATGCGGACCCCGGATGGATGCTCCGACCTCGGGGAAATGGGGCCTGCGCCCGATGGGACCGGGCCGCCGCGGCCAGCAGGCTTGAGGCATGACCGAACCGCTGCGTGCACGGACGGTGTGGCCGTCGGACCGCCCGCCGCCCGGCGCCGTCCGCCGCCGCCCACCATCCGCACCGGCCGAGAAAGGGCCCCACCATGTCCCTCGACACCCCGCGCGTGCCCCTCGACACCTCGCGCACCGCGTCCCGTTCCGCCCGCCTGAGCCCGGACGAGGCACGCCGCCGGCTCGAACACGCGCGCGCCACCCGGCTGACCCAGCTGGAGGCCCTGGACGAGACCGGTCAGACGGCGGACGACCACCTCATGTCCGCGCAGCGGACCGCCATCCAGGGCGTGCTCGCGGAGATCGAGGCCGCGTTCGCCCGCATCGAGGACGGCAGTTACGGCGTCTGCCTCGGCTGTGCCCAGCCCGTGCCCCCGGAGCGCCTGGAGATCCTTCCCTACACCCGTCACTGCGTCGCCTGCCGCCGCGCCACCGCCTGAGCCGTCCTGGCGGCCCCTCGTCCCACGGCCCTGTACAAGGGGTGAACCGGTGAACCCGAACCAGCAGACCATCACAGACCGCGACACATGTCTCACACCCGAGGACCTTGCCGCGCTCCGCGAGAACCTGACCGAGCAACGCCTGTTCCGCAGGGAGCAGTTGCAGCAGATCGCGGCGGCCGCCGTGCCCGGCGCCGACGAGGTGAGCGGGCTGCCGGCGGCCGCGCAGGCGGAGGTCCGGGTGAAACTCGCCACCTCCGCCCGCATGGTGCTCGCCGACGTCGAGGCGGCCCTGCGCCGCATGGACGAGCGGCGCTACGGCGACTGCCACCTGTGCCTGCGTCCGATCGCCAGGGAACGGCTGATGATCGTGCCGCAGGCCCGCTACTGCGCGCGCTGCCAGCAGGTGAGGGAAGCCGCACGATGAACCCCGCGCACAGTTCGCTCGCGGTGCCCCGGCACCGGTCCTGGCCGGCCTGCCGGCAGTGCTGGGGTGTCGCCCTCGACATGGGCAGCGCCCGTACCCGGGTGTGGCTGGCCGGCCGGAGGACGATCGTCGACGTGCCCACGGTCACGTTTCCGGGCAGCGGCGCCGAGTACCCCATACGGCGCGGGGCCATCGTCGACACCGCCGGCACGGCCCGGATGCTCGACCGCCTGCTCGGCCATCGGCTGCCCCGCCTGGTGCGTCCCCTGGTCGTGGTGACGACGCCCGTACTCGACGGGATCGCCTACCGTGCCGCGGCACGGGCCGCCGTGGCGGTGCTGCGGCCCCGGAGCGTGCTGACCGTGCCCGGCGCCCGCGCCATCGCGCTGGGCGCCGAAGCCGACCTGACCCGTCCGCTGCTCGTGGCGGACATCGGCGCGCATCTGACCGAGGTGGTGCTGCTGTCCGACGGCGCGGTCATGGACGCCCGCCGGACGTCACTGGGCACCGGTGACCTCGACTCGGCGGCGCCCGCGGAGATAGCCGAGGCGGTGGTCGCGATGGTGACGGCGATGGTCCGGCAGGACCGCACGTCACTGACGCGCGACGCCCTGGACAGGGGGGTGCTGGTGGCGGGCGGCGGCGCACTGTGGCCGGAGATCACCCACCGCCTCGGCGACCGGCTGCACGCGCCGCTGCGGCCGGTACCGGCACCGCACACCGCGGCGGTACGCGGCGCCGCCAGACTCCTGAAGGCGGCCCACGGTCACCCCGCCGTCATCGGAGCACCCCCACCCCACCCCCCGGACCCCGCATGACCACCCGACTCCCACCCCGAGAACCCCGTCCCGTCCCCGCCCGCGTACGACCGGTCGCGTCCGTCCGCGGAGCAACCTGTCCCGTCCCGGGCCGCGCGTGACCACCCGAGTCCCGCCCCGAGCAACCCATCCCGTCCCTGTCCGCCGGGCCGCGCAAGACTGGTTGGGTCCGCGGAGCACCCTGTCCCGTCCCCGCCCGCGCATGACCACCCGAGTCCCGCCCCGAGCACCCCGTCCCCACCCGCACCCATCGCGTCCGTCCGTGGAGCACCCCGTCCCGTCCCTGTCCGCCGGGCCGCACATGACCGTTCGAGTTCCGCCGCCGGGCAACCTGTGTTCCGGCTCCGTCGGCCGGGCCGTGCACGACCGGTCGGGTCCCGCCAACGAGCAACCTGTCCCGGCCCGGTCCGCCCGGTCGGGTCCCACCCGAGCGTCAACCCCGTGTTCGTACAGCCTCGTCGCACACCCGTCCGCGCCCTATCTGCCGGGCCGCGCACGGCCGGTTGAGTCCCGCCGCCGGGCAACCCGTCCCGGCCCGTCCGCACACCCGCTTCCCGTGGCTCGCCCAATGCGCCACGTCGTCCACGGCCCCCGTCCCCACGGTCCCGTCCAAGAAACCCCCACCCCCCTTCCCCACGGTCCCGTCCTTCGTACCGCCACCCCCCGCTTCCCCTCGCGCTCACCGGGCCGACCGGCCCCCGCTGTCCCGGCCGCAGAAAGGAGTACCCCCATGCCCGGCGGCATCCCGCGGGCACAGCCGCCCCCCGACGACCTGCCACGCCACCCGCTCTGGCGCTTTCGCCGCAACCCCTTGCGGCGTGCCACCGACGTGGCCCAGGCGTGGATCGGGATCGGCCTGCTGCTGGCCGTGCTCGCGGGAATGCCGGGCGCCATGTTCCTGATCGGCGACACCGCCTTCCGCCACTACGCGCACACGGCCCGCCACCAGGCCGCGACCCGGCACCAGAGCACCGCGGTGCTCCTGCACGACTCCCCGAGACACCCCGAGCCGGGCTCGGACGAGGAGAAGCGGACCCGTTACCGGGTCGAGGTCCGCTTCACCGACCGGCTCGGCCACTCCCACACCGGGCGCGTCGACGTCCGCCCCGGACTGTCCGCGGGCAGCACCGTCCCGGTATGGACCGGCCCGGAGGGCGGGATCACGGATCCGCCGATGACCGCCGCGGAGATCCGCAGCCGCTGCATGGGCTGGGCGATCATCGCCGCCCTGGCGGTCGCCCTCGCGGGAGCCGCGGCGTACGGCATCGCCGAGCGCGCGCTGCACCGGCGCAACCTCGCCGCCTGGGACACCGCCTGGGCCCGCACGGCTCCCCGCTGGACGACCCCCACCTGACCCTGGCCTATTCGAACCGCCCCTCGACGACCCGCTTGGCCGCCTCGCTCTCGGCCGCGGCCGGGGACAGTTCGCTCAGTGTGTCGAGGTCCGTGTCCACGCGCAGCTCCTCTTCCCAGGCGGCCGCGAGCCGTTCCTGTTCGTCGTGCGGCTGCTGTTGGACCCGTTCCCGGTCGTGCGGGCTCAGCGCGGCCAGGAAGCGCTCCAGGGTGTCGATCGGCATCCACTTCTCCTTGATCACGGGCGTGGGCGCGCCCTTGCGGACGCCGTCCCAGAGTGATCGCTGCCGACCCTCACCCGGCGGAGCCGAGGCGTGCTCCGACCCGAATGGAGCACGGCCGGCGCACCCGGCCCCGGTGCGGTCACCGCTCGGTGTGCTCCGGACAGGGCAGGCCGTCCGGCGGACGCACAGGCGTCGCCCGCGCCAGGGACGGGAACACCTCGGCGAGAACACCTGGCCGTCCGTCGACCGCCCGGTCGCACAGCCGCCCCCGGCCGCGGACATGTGTCGTGCGGCCGTACGGAGGTGAGGGCGGCGAACTCCGCTTCGGTCCGTTGCGTCGCTTCCAGCCGTGCGGCTGTCGTGGCCGCCGCGGACACCGGAATGTGTCAGGCGTCGTCCGACGCGTCGCCCTCGGTCTTGGCCGGCTCGGCGGACGTCGGCTCGGCGATCGAGTACAGCACCGACCGCTGCTGCTTGTGCCGCTGGATGCGGCCCTTGGCGACCAGCGCCTCCAGGGTGTTGCGCACGACCTGCGGGGTGGGGGTCCGCTCGGGGTGTTCCCGCACCAGTTCCTCGCGCAACTCCTTGGCCAGACGGGGCTCGTCGTGGGCGCGGAGCAGATCGAGGAACACGTCACCGAGCAGGGGCTGACGCGACTTGGCCTGCGCGGAGACGCGCTCGGCCTTCTTCTTGCCGGACGTGGCACCCGACTTGGCACCGGACTTGTCGGCGCTCTTCTCGGCGGTCTTTTCAGCGCTCTTGGCACCGGCCTTGTCGGCGGCCTTGGCACCGGACTTGGGGCCCGCCACCGCACGTGCCGCACGCGCACGGCGCCGCGGGGCAGCCGGCGTCGCAGCCTGGGTGCCGGTGTCGGTACCGGCGTCCGTGTCGGTGGTGGCGGCCGTGGCGGCGGGAACCAGGACGGGCTCGTCCTGCGCCTGCTGCGGCAGCGGCGCCGCTTCGGGCACCACGCCGTCCGCCGGGGTGTCAAAACGCTCGGCGATGTTCAGGATGTCCAGCAGCAGCGCCTCCTCCTGCTTCAACGTGCTGACACGCTCGGTGAGTTCCTGCTGCCGGCGCCGGTTCTCCTCCAGATCCGAGGCGGCCTGCTCCAGATAGCGGGATCGGATCGAGGCATCGGTCGACTGGTCGGACACAATCATTCACTCCTTGAAGACGATGGATGGTGGTGCGATGGTACCGACCCACCGACCCGGTATGGCGAGGTGTGAGGGAGCCGGGGCGGAAACACACGTACATCGCACTCGTTCGAGCGACGCCCGGCCTGCGCGAGGCATGTGCCGCAGGTCGCGGGTTGCGGCGTACCGTACCCGGTGACGCCCCCCGCCGACTAGGGTGTGAGCGGGCCGCGCGGGTGCCGAACTGCCGTGCGTGGCACCGCAGGTCACCTCCCAGGGGAAAGGTGTTCCACATGCGCAGAAACCTGTCACGGCTCGCCGTGGCCGTGGCCGCCGCCGTCGGTCTGTCACTCGGCACCGGCACCGCCTTCGCCACCCCGCCCGGCCCGGGTGTCACGGGCACCGTCATCGCGCGGACCACGAAGGGCGGGACGGACTACATACTCCGGCAGATCACCGTGCCGCCGGGCCAGAGCACCGGCTGGCACTACCACGACGGGCCGCTGTACGCCTCTGTGCGGCAGGGCACGCTCAGTCATTTTGACGCCCGTTGCGCCTCCGACGGCGTCTACCGGGCCGGCAGCCACCTCACCGAACCGCCCGGCGAGGACCACGTCCACATCGGACGCAACCTCGGTACGACCCCGGTCGTCCTGGACGTGCTGTACGTCCTGCCCCACGGGGCCCCGCTCTCCGAGGACGCCCCGAACCCCGGGTGCGACTTCGAGTAGGAGGCCGTCTGCGGGTGGCCGCCCGAGGACACGTCAGCGGCCCGCCGCCGCAGGTGTTCTTTCCGCGGCGGCAGGGCCGTCGCCGGTGTCACGGACCGGCGAGGCACCTCACAGGCCGCTTCCCCGGCCCTCGGCGGCCAGCCGGAGTTCGCGGCCCGGCCAGCGGCGGCGCAGCCAGCGGTCATGGCTGGCCAGGACGATCGCGCCGGGACCGGAGCCCAGCGCTTCCTCCAACTCGTCGCACAGCCGCGGCGACAGATGGTTGGTGGGCTCGTCGAGCAGCAGCAACTGCGGTGGGCGGGCCACCACAAGAGCCAGTGCGAGCCGGCGCCGCTGACCGACGGAGAGGTGTCCCACCGGCTTGTCCAGGTCCGCCTCGTGCAGCAACTCCAGCGAGGACAGCGGGATTGCTGCCGCCCGCTCGGCGCCGAGCGACGCCTCGTAGGTGTCCCGTACGGTGCGGTCGGGCCGGTCGAAGACGGTGTCCTGTTCCAGCAGCGCCACGCTGAGACCGGGCCGCCGCCGTACCGTGCCCCGCGCTTCGAGCCGTCCGGCGAGCACCGCCAGCAGGGTCGACTTGCCGGTCCCGTTGTCGCCGGTGACCAACAGCCGGTCGGTCGCGAGCACATCGAGCCGGCGCACGGCGAGCCGGCCCGCCACCCGCACGTCGCGCAACGACACGACGGTGCCCCGCGCCGACTCGCCGGCAAGCGCCTGGGGCCCGAACCGCAGCGGCCGGGGCGGCTGCGCGACCTGGGCGCGTTCCCGTTCCTCCAGCCGCCGGGCGGCGTTGCGGACCCGGCGTGAGATCTGGCTCTGCACCCGGCCGCCCCGGTGGCCGTAGCCCATCTTCTCGTTGTCGCTGCGTCCCCGGTCCGGTGCGACGCGGCGCGCGGTGACCCCGGCCGACCGGCGCAGCGCCGCCAACTCCTCCTGTTCCTCGGCGTACCGGCGCTCCCAGCGGTCCCGCTCGGCATGTTTCTCGGCGAGATAGGCGGTGTAGTCGCCGCCGTAGCGGACCGGGCCGTCCACCGCGGGATCGAGGTCGATCAGGTCCGTGCACACGGCGTCGAGGAACGCCCGGTCGTGGCTGGCCAGCACGACCACCCCGGGCAGATCGCGCACCTGTTCCTCAAGGAAGGCGGCGGCCCGGTCGTCGAGATGGTTGGTCGGCTCGTCCAGCAGCAGCGCGGCGGGCCGCCGGACCAGCAGCGCGGCCAGGGCCAGCCGGGCGCGCTGCCCGCCGGAGAGCGAGCCGAGCGTGCGCTCGTGCGGGACCCCACCCAGACCGAGCCCGGTGAGCATGATCGCGGCACGCCGGTCCGCGTCCCACGCCTCTCGCCGCTGTGCCTGTTCGAGGCATCGGCCGTACTCCTGGAGCAGGTCGGCGTGGCCGGGGTGGGACGGCGCGGTGTCGGCGAGCCGCCCGGTGAGGTGTTCGAGCCGGGCGAGGTCGGCACGGGCCTCGCGCAGCGCGTCGTCGAGCACGTCGGCGATCGTGGACGTGGCGTCGTAGGGCATCTCCTGGGGCAGATGTCCCAGGTCGGCGGGGCGTACGACGCTGCCGGAGTCGGGTTGGTCGGTTCCGGCGAGCAGGCCGAGCAGGGTCGACTTGCCGACGCCGTTCTCCCCGATCAGGCCGATGCGCCGGCCGGGGGACGCGGTGAGGGAGACCCCGTCGAGCACACGGCGGGTGCCGAGGGTGCGCACGAGGTCACGGGCGAGCAGGGCGGGCTGGGCGGGCTGAGCGGACTGAGCGGACATGGGGCTCCACCGAACGTGAGGGGTGCTGGGCCCGCCGGGCTGCCGCCTCGGGCGCGGGCGTGGTCGGCACGTCGGCGGGTCACACCTCGGGCGCCGCCGTCTCCGCCAGCGCACCCCGTTCCAGCCGCAGCCTGCGCCGCACCCCGATCTCGCGCAGGAACCGCTCGTCGTGGCTGACGACCACGAACGCGCCCCGGTAGGAGGCGAGCGCGCTCTCCAACTGGCCGGTGCTGACCAGGTCCAGATTGTTGGTCGGCTCGTCCAGGAGCAGCAGGTGCGGGGCCGGTTCGGCGCACAGCACGCAGGCCAGGGTGGCCCGCAGCCGCTCCCCGCCGGACAGCACCGCGGTCGGCAGATGGACACGGGCACCGCGGAACAGGAAGCGCGCGAGCAGGTTCATCCGCTCCGCGTCCGTGCGGTGCGGCGCCCACGCGGCGAAGTTCTCGGCGACGGTCCGGTCGAGGTCGAGCAGGTCCAGGCGCTGCGAGAGATGGGCGATCCGGCCGTCGGCCCGTCGGATCCGCCCGGTGGCCGTCTCCAGATCGCCGTTGATCAGCCGCAGCAGGGTGGACTTGCCCGCGCCGTTGGGCCCGGTCAGCGCGATCCGTTCGGGACCGCGGACCGTCAGGTCGATGCCGTCGCCGGCGAACAGGTCCCGCCCGCCGTGCCGGACCTGGAGGTGCTCGCCCTCGAAGACGGTGCGGCCCGCGGGGACGACCGTGTCGGGCAGGTCCAGGCTGATGCGCTGCTCGTCCCGCACGGCCCGCTCCGCCTCGTCCAGCCGGGCCCTGGCCGCGCTGACCCGGGCGGCGTGCTGCCGGCCCGCGCGGCCCGCGGACTCCTGCGCGCCGCGCTTCATGTTTCCGGCGAAGATGCGGGGCAGTCCCGCGCTGCCCAGGTTGCGCGCGGCGTTGCTCGCGCGCCGCTCGGCGCGCTCGCGGGCCTGCTGCATCTCCCGTTTCTCCCGCTTCAGTTCCCCTTCGGCATTGCGGACGTGTTTCTCGGCGACCTCACGTTCGGCCCGTACGGCCTCCTCGTACGCGGTGAAGTCACCGCCGTACAGCCGCAGTTCACCACGGTCGAGTTCGGCGATGCGCTGCATCCGGTCGAGCAGCGCGCGGTCGTGGCTGACCACGAGCAGACAGCCGGTGAAGTCGTCGAGCACGTCGTAGAGCCGGTGCCGGGCGTCGAGGTCCAGGTTGTTGGTGGGCTCGTCGAGCAGCAGCACGTCGGGGCGCCTGAGCAGCTGGGCAGCGAGACCCAGCGAGACGACCTGGCCGCCGCTGAGCGTGCCGAGGCCGCGGTCCAGGGCGAGCCCGGTGAGGCCGAGCCGGTCCAGCTGGGCCCGGGTGCGTTCCTCGATGTCCCAGTCGTCGCCGATGACCGTGAAGTGTTCCTCGCTCACGTCCCCGGACTCGACGGCGTCCAGGGCGCGGATCACGTCGGCGACGCCCAGCACCTCGGCGACCGTCGTACCGGTGGTCAGCGGAAGGCTCTGCGGGAGGTGGCCGAGTGTGCCGGAGACGGTCAAGGACCCGGAATCGGGACGCAGTTCACCGGCGATCAGGCGGAGCAGGGTGGTCTTTCCCGAGCCGTTGGGCGCGACCAGACCGGTGCGGCCGGACTCCACGGTGAAGGACAGGCCACTGAAGACCGGGGTGTCGTCGGGCCAGGAGAAGGACAGCTCGGAGCAGACGACGCGGGCGTCGGACATGAGGGAACCTCGGAGAAGAACAGGGCAGGGGCATGGCACTGCCCGGGCAGACAGGGGAAGAAGGGGACGACGACCGGGCCACGACGGCGGCGCTCCGCGGCGCCGGCCGGTGGCCGATCAGCTCCGGGTATCACCCGGAGATGTCGTCGTCACCTGCCATGTCTGGTTCCCTCCGAAACGGTCAAAGGTCCGGCCGAGTGTAGCAGCCCCGTGCGCGCGGGCGCCGCCCTCCCGGCCCGCCCGGTGCCGCTGTCCCGCGGGCCAGGGGCGCGGGCCCGAATCGGCCGCCGCGGCGCGGGCCGGGCCGCCTCGCCGGCGCGCGGCGGCCCCGCTGTCGCGCAGGGCCGTCGGCCATGGCGGGCGCGGCCGGCGGCCAGGCCCGCGCGCATCGGTGCGGCGGGCCGTTGTCACCCGCCCCGGCCGGGCGCGGGGCCAACCACGTGCGCGTGGCCCGGGCGGGGGTGTGACCCGCGCACCTGAGCGCGGCCAGGTCGACGCGGCCGGCCTGCGTCCGGAGGGAATATCCTGCGAGACACCGGTGGTTCGCACGGGCGACCACGGCGGACGGCCGGGACCCGCGCGTGGCACGAGGCGCGGGCGGGCAGCGGTGCGCCGGAGTCCCGGACGCTGAAGAAGGGTGACGTGTGATGAGCGACAACGAGCAGAAGGCCGTGCTGGCCGGTGGCTGCTTCTGGGGCATGCAGGAACTGATCCGCAGGCAGCCGGGAGTCCTGACGACGCGGGTGGGCTACAGCGGCGGCGAGGTGTCCCATCCGACGTACCGCAACCACGGAAACCACGCCGAGTCGATCGAGATCACCTTCGATCCCACGGTGACCGACTACCGCACCATCCTGGAGTACTTCTTCCAGATCCACGACCCGACCACGAAGGACCGGCAGGGCAACGACGTGGGTGCCAGCTACCGCTCCGCCATCTTCTACCTGGACGAGCAGCAGCGGCGGATCGCCGAGGACACCATCGCCGACGTCGAGGCGTCCGGTCTGTGGCCCGGCCCGGTGGTGACCGAGGTGGTGCAGGCCGGTCCGTTCTGGGAGGCCGAGCCGGAGCACCAGGACTATCTGCAGCGCTACCCCAACGGCTACACCTGCCACTTCCCGCGTCCCGACTGGCGGCTGCCCAAGCGCGCCGCGTGAGCCCGGCGGCGTCGCCCGGGCCGCCGGCCGCGGGCGACACCGCGCTACCCGGCGATCACGGCCGTGCCGGTCCGGCCGCCGTCGACGTCCACCACCGTCCCGTGCACGAACGCGGACTCGTCGGCGGCCAGCCAGACGGCGGCCCGCGCGATGTCCCGCGCGGAACCGATCGTGCCGGCCGGGGTGCCCCGCATCATGACCTCGGCCGGGTGGGACCCCGCGCCCTCGGGGGCGACGATACCGACGACGCCCGGTGAGATCGCGTTCACGCGGACACCCCGCGGCCCGAACTCCGCGGACCAGGCGCGGGTCAGGGTCTCCAGGGCGCCCTTGGTCGAACTGTAGAGGGCGCCCACGGGAACGCCGAGGCGGGCCACCCACGAGCCGAGGTTGACGATGGTCCCGCCGCCGTCGGCCGCCATCCGCGGGGCCACGTCGGCGGTCAGGAAGAACGGCGCCTTGACGTTCACCGCGTAGACCCGGTCGAAGGTCTCCTCGTCGGTCGCGGTGGTCCCGTCGCCCGGGTAGATCCCCGCGTTGTTCACCAGGATGTCGATGCGGCCGCCCAGCACCTGACGGGACCGCTCCGCCAGGGCCCGGGACGCCGCCGGGCTGCCGTCGAGGTCGGCGGCCACGAAGTCGGCACGGCCGCCGGCCGCGCGGATGCCCTCGACGACCTTCGCGCCCCGCTCCCGGCTGCGCCCGGAGACGACGACATGTGCCCCCTCGGCGGCGAACGCCTCGGCGATGGCCTGCCCGATGTTGCTGGTGGAACCCGTCACCAGCGCGGTCCTGTTCCGTAGCCGTGCACCCATGATGCCGGTCCTCTCCCTCTCGATCAGCGGATGAGGAGGCCCACTGTGCACGCAGCAAAATGGACTGGCAAGTCCAGAAAATGGATCCCGGGGGCGGTGCGGGCCGGGCGGGTCAGTCCCGGACGCGCAGCACGAGCTTGCCGCGCACCCGCTGTGTCTCGATGCGGCGGTGGGCCTCGGCCGCCGCGCTCAGCGGCAGCGTCTCGACGGCGCGGGGCCGCAGCCGGCCCGCGCTCAGGAGCATGTTGACGTGGTGCGCGGCCCCGGCGAGCTGCGTGGTGTCGGCATGGGAGATGGCGAATCCGTGCAGCGAGCGGTCCCTGACGTACAGGTCCCGCACCGGCAGGACGGGCCGGGACCGCAGGCCGGACATGACGACGATCCGTCCGCAGTCGGCGAGCAGACCCACGGCGGTCTCCAGGTCGTTCCGGCCGGAGGTGTCGACATGGACGTCGACACCCTCGGGCGCGGCCTGGCGGATCAGGGCGCCGGTGTCCGCACGGTGGTAGTCGATCACCTGCTCGGCACCCAGGGAGCGGACGTAGGCCGCGTCACGGTCGGCGGCGACGCCGATGACCCGGGCGCCCGCGTGCGCGGCCATCGTGACGAGCGCGCTTCCCACATTGCCCGCGGCGCCGAGCACGGCGACGGTCTCGCCGCACCGCAGCCGCCCGTGGGTGAACAGGGCGAGGTGCGCCGTGGCCGCCGCGTGGACCAGCGCGACGGCCTCGATCGGGTCCGCGCCCCGCGGCAGTCGGTAGAGCCGGTCGGCGGGCACGACCGCCCGCTCCGCGGCGGCGCCCTGCCGGCCCGCGTGCCCGAGGCTGTTGCACCAGACCCGGTCCCCGGGCTGGAAGCCGTGTGTCGCGGGCCCGGCGGCGGCCACGGTGCCCACGAGGTCACGGCCGATGACGAACGGGAAGGGCAGGGCAGTGGCGTACGCCCCCGAGCGGACGAGGGCGTCGACGGGGTTGACCGCGCTGGCCTCGACGTCCACGAGCACGTCGTGGGGGCCGGGTGCGGGCGACGGCAGTTCGCCGTGGCGGATGGCCTCCGGTGGGCCGAGTCCGGTGATGTAGGCGGCACGCATGGACACCGACTGTGGCACGCGAAGGCCGCCTGGGCCGCCGGGCGCGCGCGAAGCGGCGGCCCGGTACGCCGGAACGGCACTGCCGCCCGGCCCGGGTGTCGGGCCCGCGTGTGCGGCCCGTGTGCCTGGCCTGGGTGTCGGGCTGGGGTGCCTGGTCTGGGTGTCGGGCCTGCGTGTCTGGCCCGTGTGCCTGGCCCGGGCGTCCGGCCTGCGTGTCTGGCCCGTGTGCCTGGCCCGGGCGTCCGGCCCGCGTGCCCGGCCCTCGTGCCCAGCCCGCGTGTCCGGCCCGGATGCCCGGCTTGGGTGTCCGGGCCGCCCCGAAGTGCCTGCCGCGGCCCCGACGGTCGCCGCAGGCGCGCGGGGCAGCCGGCCGCGGGGGCCGGCCGGGCGGGACTGGGCTGAGGCCCGGCGGGGAAAGAGGAGTCCGAACACGGGGCGCCCCTGTTCGGCCGACGGGAGGCCGCGGGGGCACGACTTGGGGGAGGAGCGCCGCGATGGGCTGGGGTATGCGTGCGGACGAGGCGGACCGGCAGGCGCTGGACCGGGCGTTCGAGGCGGCCGAGCGGCATGGTCTGGGTGAGCACGTCACCACCCAGAACCTGGGCAGCCGGATCCGCGGACTGGGGTGTGTGTCGGCCATGGTCGCGCTCGTGCTGCTGCCGCCGGGCATCGGACTGCTGTCGGGCTCCGGCGGAGCGACGACGAAGGTGGTCGCCGCGCTCCTGGTCGTCCTGGGCATCGTCCTGCCCGTCGCCGCCATCCGGATCGAGGGCCGGCTCACCCACCGGGACACGCGGCTGCATGTCTTCGACGGCGGTCTCGTCGTCACCGGGCACGACCGCACCGTGCCGTGCGCCTGGCCGGACCTGCGGATCGAGGAACGCACGGAACACGGCACCTACGGCAGCGCCGGACACGGTTTCACCGCGCACTGGCTCCATCTGTCCGCGCACGGCGTCTTCTTGTGCCGACTGAACGCGAACAACCCCGCCGCCCGGCACATCCCCCGCTCCGCCTCGGACGCGGGGCTGTCCTAGCCGGGTCCTGGCCGTGCCGTACCCGACCCGGCACGGCAACCGGGTTTCATCCGGCGGCCGTTCACGGTGACGTTCCGCGGAGGCCCCGCCGGGCTGGGCACCCCGAAGGGCGAGGGCTCTTTCGGCCGCCTACTTACTCCGTAGCTTCCCCAGCGGGGCCGGGTCGTCCTCCAGTGCGCCGGCCGCCGCCTTCCAGGCGGTGTCCCCG
This sequence comes from Streptomyces diversicolor, assembly GCF_057537855.1. NCBI lineage: Bacteria > Bacillati > Actinomycetota > Actinomycetes > Kitasatosporales > Streptomycetaceae > Streptomyces > Streptomyces diversicolor. Next base: position 33,036 of record NZ_BAAJXA010000052.1, on the reverse strand, counting down.
GGGTAGAGGGCGCTGCGCAGGAAGGCCCAGCTGAGCCGCTGGATCAGCGCGACCCGCGCCGGGTTCTCGTCCGTCGTCTCGGCGACCTCGTACCCCGGGACGCCACCGAGCGAGTGCTCCGCGCCGAACAACGTGAGCAGGCTCTTGCCGCCCGGGCTGTGGGTGTAGGCGTCGGTGAACCAGTCCGGCCCGCGAGTGGACAGGTGTGACTGGTCGTGGTCCCCGGCGACGATGAGGGCCGGGGCGGTCATGGTGTCGAAGGACGGCTTCATGAAGGGGAAGTTCTCGGCGGCGAACGGGGTCAGGGCGTCGCCCAGGCCGGGAGGGGCGAGCAGCACACCCGCCGTGACCCGGGCGTCGGACATGTCCTCGCCGGGAACGCCGTCGGAGCCGAGGACACGCGCGCCCAGCAGCGTGCTCGCCGTCTGGGCTCCCCAGGAGTGGCCGGCCACGGCGACACGGGCGCGATCCAGACGGCCGTCGAGGCCCGGCACGGACGCGTCCAGAACGTCGAGGCCGTCCAGCACGCGCTTGAGGTCGTCGACACGCATGCGCCAGATCCGCGGTGTGCGGGGGTCCTCGGCGGGGATGCCGAGCGTGCGGGAGTCGAGGTGGGTGGGCTGCACGACCACGAAGCCGTGGGCGGCCCAGAAGTCGGTGAGCGGCGCGTAGCCGTCCATCGACCAGCCGAAGCCGTGCGAGAAGACGATGACGGGCCGATCGCCGCCGGTCGCGGGGGCGGACACGCGGACCTGGAGGTCCGTGCCGCGGCCCGGGGCGGGCAGGACGACCGGCTTCGCGGACATCACCAGGGTGGGCGCGTCCGCACCCTGCTGTGGGTTCGCGGTGTTCGAGTCGGACATGGGCGTGCCTTCCGTTGAGTCTCTTCCCCCGTGGGTCAGTGCTCCGGCGCCATGAGCAGAAGCGGTGCAAGGGCGGCGGCTGAAGCGACGGCAGAATCGGAACCTCGTTCCAGAAACAATACGGAGCGACGTTCCGATTTGTCAAGCGTCGCGGAAAGGGTGTTCGGCTTCGAGGTCGGCCGGTCGTCGCGGGAATGCGGCGGTAGCCCTGGCGGGCGCTCAGACCGCTTCGCACACCCAAGAGTTCACGGCTCATTAGGGTCCAAGGGCTTGGAGGACGGCTGGCCGGCTCCCATCATCATTGTCATGACCCTGTCGCTCTGGCATGAGTGACAGCTTCTGGGAGGAGTGGAATGCACCGCAGACTCGCCACCGGCCTCGCCGCATCGGCGCTCGCCCTGATCACCGTCGCCGCCACCGCCAGTGCGGCCGACGCGGCCCCCGCCGACAAGCCCCAGGTGCTCGCGAGCTGGACGCAGACCAGCGCGTCGAGCTACAACCAGTGGGTTGCGGCCCGTGCGAATCAGGCGGCCTGGTCCGCGTACGGGTTCGACTGGTCCACCGACTACTGCTCGTCCTCCCCGGACAACCCCTTCGGCTTCCCCTTCGCCACGTCCTGCGCCCGGCATGACTTCGGCTACCGCAACTACAAGGCGGCCGGCACGTTCGACACCAACAAGTCCCGTCTGGACAGCGCCTTCTACGAGGATCTCAAGCGCGTCTGCGCCGGCTACGGCGGCGCGACCAAGACCGCCTGCGACAGCACGGCGTGGACCTACTACCAGGCCGTCAAGGTCTTCGGCTGAGTGACCGGCCGGCCGGGGCGGGGCGTTCCGCACCCGTCCGGCCGGTCTGCCCGGCCCCCTTCGCGACTCGTCGTTTCCCACCGGGACGGCGCGTGCCGTCGTGTTCGGCCGCGCAGGCCGGGAACCGGCCGCAGATGAAGTGGCCTGCCGCACAGGCGAGTTCAAGGGCGGTGCGTGGCCATGCCGCGCCGGACCCCGACCCGCCTGCCCGGGTCCTCGCCCCGGTACGCACCGGCGTGACCGCCGCTTGCGCCCGGATGTGGAGGGGGCGCGGGGCGCGGGGCGAGGCATGAGCGGGGCGGAACCACAGGCGAACGTGCCGCGCCATGACGGGAGTTCGTCGTCCATGGCCCGTTCCCGGCGCGGCCGGTCGCGCCACCCGACCGGATCGGGCACAGGATGTCGGGTCGGGCCGGGCGCCTGCCGCCTAGTGTGGCGATCACTGACAAGGAAGGTGATCGGGCGTGCTGGACCGGCTCAATGAGGCCATGGACGACATCGAGGGCCATCTCGACCAGCCGGTCGACGTGGCCCGGCTGGCGCGGATCGCGGCCACCTCGGAGTACCACCTGCGCCGGATGTTCTCCGCGCTCGCGGGCATGCCGTTGTCGGAGTACGTCCGGCGCCGGCGGCTGACGGTCGCGGGCGCCGAGGTGCTTGCCGGGCGCGCGCCGCTCCTGGAGATCGCGGTGCGCTACGGCTATGGCTCGGGCGAGGCGTTCGCCCGGGCGTTCCGTGCCATGCACGGCATCGGTCCGGGCGAGGCCCGACGCACCGGTGCCGCGCTCGTCTCCCAGCCCCGGTTGGCCTTCCGTCTCACTGTCGAAGGGAGTACGAGCATGCGCTACCGCGTCGTGGACCGGCCGGACTTCACCGTCGTCGGCCTCAAGGCCCGGGTACCGCTGGTGCACGCGGGGCCGAACCGGGCGATCATCGACTTCGTCCGCGGCATCGCGCCGGGCACACTGGAGAGCCTGGAGAAGCTGTCGGACCAGGAGCCGCAGGGCATTGTCGCCGTCTGCGACGGCCTCGACCCGAGCCGCGCCGAGGGCACCGAACTCGACTATTACCAAGGGGTGGTGACGTCCTCGGCCACCCCCGTCCCGGAGGGTGCGACCGCCCTCCCGGTGCCGGCCGGCACCTGGGCGGTCTTCACCGTCTCCGGTCCGGCGCCCGAGGCCGTGCAGTACCTGTGGCGGGACGTGTTCACACAATGGTTCCCGGCGAACCCTTACCGCAGCCGCCCGGGGCCGGAGATCCTGCGCACACGCCTGTCCGCCAACGGGGCCGAGGCCGACGCGGAGTTGTGGCTTCCGGTGGAACGGGAGGTGTGAACCCGGTCGCCGGCGCACCAGGCCGCCGGCAGACCCGGCCGCCGGCCCGCCCGCACCGCCGACCGCACTCCGATGAGGTGGTTGCGGACATGTCAAACAGCGCCTACGGTTTACGCGCGTCAACCAGCCCTACCAGCACAGCAGTCGAAGCTCCCCGTTCCCCGGAACCCAGCAGAGGAGATCTTCATGGACACGCGACGAACCCCCGGCCGGGCCCTCGACCGGCGCGCCCTGCTGCGCGGCGCGGCGGGCATGACCGCGGCGGCGGGCATCGCGACGGTCGCCGGCCTCGGCGCGGCGGCCCGTGCCTCGGCCTACGGCTGGAGCCGCACCCTCCAACAGGGCATGTCCGGCGCCGACGTGACGGAACTGCAGATCCGCGTCGGCGGCTGGGCCGCCACCGGCGCCCAGCAGACGTACATCGCCTGGGACGGGGCGTTCGGCTCCGCGACCGACGGCGCGGTCAGACGCTTCCAGTCCGCCTACGGCCTGAGTGCCGACGGCGTCGTCGGACCGCAGACCCAGAGCGTGCTCAACGCTCTGGAGAGCGCCGACGGCTCCACGGCCCACTTCGAATGGAGCGAGTTCCAGTCCAAGGACGGCGCCGGCTTCAACAACGGCAAGGTGGGCGCCGCGCAGGTCAAAGAGAACGTGCGGCGGCTGATGTACAAGCTGGAAGCGGTGCGCAAGAAGGCCGGGAACAGCGCCATCACCATCAACTCCGGCTTCCGCAGCGTCGCGCACAACGCCTCCGTGGGCGGCGCGTCCAACAGCATGCACGTGTACGGCGTCGCCGCCGACATCGTCGTCACGGGCCACACCACGCTCCAGGTGTACCGGATCGCCGAGACCTGCGGATTCTCCGGCCTGGAGGCGTACACCCACTCCTGGCAGCACGTCGACAGCCGGGTCCAGTACCCCTCGTACGGCTCGGGGTCGTGGTGGTGGGAGAGCGGCGTGGTGTGACACCCGCCCGCCGGCGCCGGCCCGCCCCTCCACGGGGCGGGCCGGCGCCGTTTGCGTTGCCGCTCGCAAAGGCGCCGGGCCCTTGATCGCCGGTTCCGGCCGGGCGTGAACAGCCCGCCATCCGGGTGATCTACGCCCCGCCCCCCGCGGCCCGGGTCGCCAGGAAACACAAGGTTGGCGCGGGATGCCGGGCCGTCGTGGGCCGCGGGCTAAGTGGCAGCCCGACGGTGGCCGACCGAAACTGGCAGAGCGGTTCGTGATCAGGAAAGTGCGCAGGCAAACGTCCTCCAGGAGGTCGATGGTGGAGCAGTCCGCCGACGTCTACATATCCGGGCCGGACGAAGCACCCGCAGCCGGGGGCACCGGCGCGAGCCCGGCGAGTACCGAAACCGAGCGAGGACTCGCCGAAGTCCTCGCCGACGTACTGAAAGCGGAACGCGTCGCAGTCGACGGTCACTTCTTCGCCGACCTGGGCGCCAACTCGCTGGTCATGGCACAGTTCTGCGCACGGCTCAGAAAGCGCACGGACCTGCCGTCCCCGTCCATGAAGGACATTTACCGCAGCCTGACGATCCGGAGCCTCGCGGCGGCGCTGGCGCAGACCGCGCCCGACCCGGCCGGAGCATCCGGGCCGGCCGCCCCGGCACCGACGGCGTCCGCGGACCCGCCGGTCGCTCCGGCCGCGCCCCCCAGGGCGCGACACGTCCTGTGCGGCACCGCCCAACTCCTCATCTTCCTCGGCTACTCGTTCGTCGCCGGACTCGTCACCGCCCGGGGCTTCGAGTGGGTCGCGGCCGGCTCCGGCCTCGCCGACGTCTATCTGCGGTCGCTGCTCTTCGGCGGCGCCGGCTTCACGGGAATGTGTGTGTTCCCGGTCGTCGCCAAATGGCTGCTCGTCGGCCGCTGGAAGCCCGCGGAGTTCCCCGTCTGGGGTCTTGCCTATCTGCGGCTCTGGCTCGTCAAGGTCCTGCTGCACGCCAACCCGATGGTCCTGTTCATCGGCAACCCGCTGTACGTGCTCTATCTGCGGGCGCTCGGCGCGCGCGTCGGCAAGGGCGTCACGATCCTCTCGCACTCCGTCCCGGTGTGCACCGATCTGCTGACGATCGGCGACGGCGCGGTGATCCGCAAGGACGCCTACCTCCAGTGCTACCGGGCGCACGCCGGACGCATCCAGACCGGCCGGGTCACCCTCGGCCGTGACGCCTTCGTCGGCGAGAAGACCGTGCTGGACATCGACACCTCGGTGGGCGACGGGGCGCAGCTCGGTCACGCCTCCGCCCTCTACCGCGGCCAGCGCATCCCGGACGGCGCACGCTGGCACGGCTCCCCGGCCCAGCCCACCGAGACCGACTACCTGCGCGTCCCGCCGGCCCCGTGCGGCGCACTGCGCCGGGCCTGGTTCGGCATCGGCGCCCTGCTCCAGTTGTACTTCTTCTACCTGCCGGTGTTCATGGGCGGCACCTACCTGCTGTTCACCGGTGTGCCGGCGATCGGCGACCGGCTGACGACGGACACCACCGGGCTCTCCTCGGCGGCCCTGTTCACCGACGCGCTGGTGCTGTCCCTCGTCCTGTTCTTCGGCCTCACGGCGGTCGGCCTGGTGGTGCTCTACGCCGTGCCCCGGCTGCTGAACCTGCTCATCGAGCCCGGCCGGGTCTACCCGCTCTACGGATTCCACTACGTGGTGCACCGGGCGATCGCCCGCATGACGAACGTCAAGTTCTTCGCCTGGCTCTTCGGCGACAGCTCCTACGTCGTGCACTATCTGCGCGGGATCGGATACAACCTCAACCGGGTGGAGCAGACCGGCTCGAACTTCGGCTCCGAGTTCCAGCACGAGACGCCGTTCCTCGTCTCCATCGGCAGCGGCACGATGGTGGCCGACGGGCTGTCCGTGCTGAACGCCGAATACTCAAGCACCTCCTTCCGAGTGGCGAAGGCGTCCATCGGGCCGCGCAACTTCCTCGGCAACAACATCGCCTACCCCGCCGGCGGCCGGACGGGCGAGAACTGCCTGCTCGCGACGAAGGTGATGGTCCCCCTCGACGGCGAGATACGCGAGGGCGTGGGCCTGCTCGGCTCCCCGTGCTTCGAGATCCCCCGGTCGGTGGAACGGGACACCCGGTTCGACCACTTGAGGACCGGCGAGACCCAACGGCGCCTGCTCGCCGCGAAGAACCGCCACAACCTCGGCACGATGGCACTGATGACGGGCGTCCGCTGGCTGCACGCCTACCTGCTCACGGTCATCGGCCTTGCCGCCGTCGACCTGTACGGCGCGGTCGGACACGTGGTGATCGCCGGATACCTGGCCGTCAGCCTCGCCCTCACCACGCTGCACTACGTCCTCGCGGAGCGCGTCATCACCCGGTTCCGCCCGCTGCAACCGCGCCTGTGCTCCATCTACGACCCGTACTTCTGGTGGCACGAACGCCTGTGGAAGGTGCCGGACCAGTACCTCGAAATCTTCAACGGGACGCCCTTCAAGACCCTGGTGTGGCGGATGCTCGGCGTCCGCGTGGGCCGCGCGGTCTTCGACGACGGCTGCTTCATCACGGAGCGGACGCTCGCCGCCATCGGCGACGGCTGCACCCTGAACGCGGGGACCAAGATCCAGTGCCACTCGCAGGAGGACGGCACCTTCAAGTCCGACCGCTCGACGCTCGGCGACGGCTGCACGCTCGGCGTCTCCGCCCATGTGCACTACGGCGTGACCATGGGCGACGGCGCGGTCCTGGCGCCCGACTCGTTCCTCATGAAGGGCGAGGAAGTCCCCGCCCACGCGCAGTGGGGCGGGAACCCCGCCGCCGATCTGCCGGTCGCCCCCGAGCCCCCCTTGGGCCCCGGCGCGCCGACGGCGGCCCGGACAACGGCAATGTCGCCGGTCAACGGCGCCACCGCGACGGTGAGTTGAGGAAGGTCATTCGATGGGAGCGCACGTGGAAACGGACCGGGAGTACTGGAGCCGTGTGCTGAGCGCTGGCGGCTGCACCGCCGTGCCGCGCTGGGTCGGCGAGCCCGTGGCGGGAGTGGCCGCGTACGAGACGGCGGCACCGGACGACCTGGCGGCGCAGGTCCGCGCGCTGGCACGCGAACTGGACGTGCCGCTGAGCGCGGTGCTGCTCGCCGCGCACGCCAAGGTGCTCGCCGCCCTCTCCGCCGAGCAGGACGTGGTGACCGGCTATGTCGCCGGTCCGCGGGCCGCGCCGCTGCCGTGCCGGCTGACCGTCGCGCCCACCTCGTGGCGCGCCCTGGTGGCCGCCGCGCAGCACGCCGAGTCCGAACTGCTGACCCACCGGGAGTTCCCGGTCGACGAGCTGTGGCGACAGATGCGGGTGGCCGGGCCGTCGTACGAGGTCGTGTTCGACCCGGCAGGGACCGACGGCGGCCTGGTGGACGACGCCGTGCTGTGGCTCGGCTGGTCCGAGCGGGGCGGCCGGCTGGTACTGCGGCTGCGCTACCGCACCCAGGCGCTCGACGCCGGGTACGCGTCCCGGATCGGCGGCTACCACCTGGCCGCGCTGCGCCTGATGGTGGCCGACGCGAACGCCGGGCACGCCGAGCAGAGCCTGGTGTCGGCCGACGAGGTGCACCAGCAACTCGAAGGACTGGCCGGGCCCGACCGGGTGCTGCCGCAGGCGCGGGCGCACGAACTGTTCGAGCGGCGCGCGCGAGCCCATCCGGACGCGGTCGCGGCGGTGTGCGGCGACCGGTCCTGGACGTACGGCGAACTGAACGCCCGCGCGAACCGGTTGGCGCGGGCACTGCTTGCCCGCGGGCTGACCCGCGAGGGCGTGGTCGCCGTGGTCACCGAGCGCAACCTCGACTGGCTGGCCTCGGTGCTGGCGGTGTTCAAGGCCGGCGGCGTCTATCTGCCGATCGAACCGCACTTCCCCGCGGGACGCATCCTGGCAACGTTGTCGCGTGCCGGATGCCGGCTGGTGCTGACCGAGTCCGGCAGCACCGACACCCTGGACCAGGCCCTCACCGGCCTCCCGGACACGCAGAAGGTGCTGATCGAGGCGGCGTACCAGGAGGGACACGCCGACGGCGACGTCGGGGTGCCCGTCTCGCCCGGCCAACTGGCCTACATCTACTTCACCTCCGGCTCCACCGGCGAGCCGAAGGGCGCGATGTGCGAGCACGCGGGCATGCTCAACCACCTCTACGCCAAGATCGACGACCTGGGGATCACCGAGGGACGCGTGGTCGCCCAGACCGCCCCCCAGTGCTTCGACATCTCGCTGTGGCAACTGGTGTCGGCGCTGCTGGTCGGCGGCCGGACGCTGCTGGTGGGCCAGGACGTCGTCGTGGACGTGGAACGGTTCCTCGACACGCTCGTCGCGGGCCGGGTCGGCGTGGTGCAGGTCGTGCCCTCCTATCTGGAGGTCGTGGTCTCCTACCTGGAGCAGCACCCCCGCGAACTGCCGGACCTGCGCTGTGTGTCGGTGACCGGCGAGGCGCTGAAGCGGGAGCTGGTCCAGCGCTGGTTCGCCTGCCTGCCGCGTATCAAGCTGGTCAACGCCTACGGGCTCACCGAGACCTCCGACGACACCAACCACGAGATCATGGGCAAGGTGCCCGAGCGGGTGCTGCTCGGCCGCGCGATCAACAACGTGCGGGTCTACGTCGTCGACGAGCAGCTGTCCCTGGTGCCGCTGGGCGCCCCGGGCCTGATCGCGTTCTCCGGCGTCTGCGTGGGGCGCGGCTACGTCAACGACCCCGAGCGGACCGCCGAGGCGTACCGCGAGGACCCGTACCGGCCGGGCGAGCGGCTCTACCTGGCCGGGGACTGGGGCCGCTGGCACCCCGGCGGAAAACTGGAGTTCCTGGGCCGCCGGGACAGCCAGGTCAAGATCCGCGGCTTCCGCATCGAGATCGGCGAGATCGAGAACACCCTGCTGCGGGTCGACGGGGTGCGCGACGGCGCGGTCGTCGTCGCCGAACGCGCCGGCCACAGCAAGCATCTGATCGCCTTCTACACGGGCCGGCATCTGCCCACGGACGAACTGCGCGAGGCGCTGGCCGCCCACCTGCCTGCCTACATGGTCCCCTCGGCCTTCCACTGGCAGGACGCCCTCCCGCTGACCGCCAACGGCAAGATCGACAGGAAGGCGCTGACCGCGCTGGCCGAACGGACGGCGCCGCCCGCCGAGGAGGACACCGCACCGCCGCGCGACCGCGCCCCGCTCACCCCGACCGAGCGCAAACTGGCGGGCGCCTGGGCGGAACTGCTCGGCGTACCCGAGTCGCAGATCGGCCGCCGGGACCACTTCTTCGACTCAGGCGGCACCTCCCTGACGGCCGTGAAACTCACCATCGCCCTGGACCGCGCCCTCTCCCTGAAGGACATCACCCGGCACCCGGTGCTCGCGGACCTCGCGGCGCTGCTCGACGGCAGCGCCCGGCAGTCCGCCGAACTCCTCCAGCCGCTGACGGAGCCGGGCGGCACCGCGGCGTGCGCCCTGATCTGCTTCCCGTACGCGGGCGGCAACGCGGTCAACTACCGGCCGCTGGCGAGCACGCTCGCGGACACCGGATGCGCGGTGTACGCCGTGGAGTTGCCCGGCCACGACCTCGCCGCCCCCGACGAGCCGTTCGCGCCGCTCGCCCGGGTGGCCGAGCGGGTGGCCGCCGAGATCACCGCGCGCGGCCTGGACCGGGTCATGCTGTGGGGCCACTCCTCGGGCGCCGCGGCGGCCCTGGCCACGGCCAGGCTGCTTGAGGACCAAGGGGTGCGGGTCGCGCGGGTCTTCCTCGCGGCGCAACTGCCCGGCACCCCCGCCGAACGGCGCGCCGCCGCCCGCGAACTGACGGGACGCAGCGACGCCGAGATCGCCGCGCGGCTCGCCGAGGACAGCGGCTACCCCGAACTCGCCGAGCTGAACGCCCGGCACGCCGAACGCGTCGGCGCCGCCTACCGGCACGACTGCGTGAGCGCGCACCACTACCTCGCCGACGCCCTCGAAGCGCCGCCCGCCGAGAAGCTGACCGCGCCGGTGACCGTGGTCATGGCCGCCGACGACCCGAGCACGGCCGGCGGCCCCGACCGCCACCGGGCCTGGCAGCAGCTCGCCGAACGGGTGGAGCCGCACCAACTCGCCGACGGCGGCCACTACTTCCTGCGGACCCGCCCGGCCGAAGCGGCCCGGGCCGTGCTCGGTGCCACCGCACCACTGGCCTCTTCCTGAGCCCTCCACCGCCCCCACCTGGGCAACCGAAAGGAAACCGAGATGACGTCCTCCCCTCAGGCACCACCGCTCGACGTGGAGCTGGCGCCGGACCGTCCCCCGCTGCTGCACGTCGACCCGGCCGGCGACGCCCCGAGTTGGGCGGCCGAGCACCGCGACGCGCTGCGCGCGCAGGTCGCCGAGCACGGCGCGCTGCTCGTGCGCGGCCTCGGACCGCGCACACCGGAGCAGGTCGGCGCCGTCTTCACGGGCCTGGCCGGCGGTCTCATGACCGAGCGGGAGGCATTCGCCCCCCGGGAGACATACAGCCCGGGCCTGTACTCCTCGTCCACCTGGCCCGCCAACCAGCCGATGTGCATGCACCACGAGCTGAGCTACACGCTGGAGGTCCCCGGCCTGATGCTCTTCGCCTGCCTGATACCCCCGGCCGACGGCGGGGCGACCGCGGTGGCCGACGCGGAACAGGTGCTCCAGGCGCTGCCCACGGCGCTCAGCGAACGCTTCGAACGCGAGGGCTGGCTGCTCACCCGCAGCTACAACGACGAGATCGGCGCCTCCCTCGCGGAGTCCTTCGGCACCGAGGACCGCGCCGCCGTCGAACGCTACTGCCGCGCCCACGCCGTCGACTTCACCTGGCAGCCCGACGGCTCCCTGCACACCCGGCAGCTGCGCAGCGCCGTGGTCCGCCACCCGGTCACCGGACGGCGCTGCTGGTTCAACCAGATCGCCTTCCTCAACGAGTGGACGCTCGCACCCGAGGTGCGCGAGTACCTGGTGGACGAGTACGGCGCCGACGGACTGCCGTTCAACACCCGCTACGGCGACGGCAGCCCCATCGGCGAGGACGTCGTCCAGCAGCTCAACACCGCCTACGAAAGGCTCACCCGGCGCGAGCCCTGGCAGGCCGGCGACGTACTGCTCGTCGACAACATACGCACCGCGCACAGCAGGGAGCCGTACACCGGCGAACGCCAGGTGCTGGTCTCCATGGCCGAGCCCCGGCGGCTGGCCGACTGCGTCCCGACCCCGGAGGCGAGCACGCGATGACGAACGTCCTGTCCCCCGCCACCCGGCCGGCCACCGCCGACGCGGCGCCGGTGCCGAGCTTCGCGGTGATCTCCGGAGCGCAGGTGCAGCAGGCCCTCGCCGGGCGCGAGCGGGAGATCGTGGAACTGGTCGAGGCCACCTACCGGTTGCACGGCGCCGGGAACACGGTCAACCCGCCGTCCTACTTCCTGCGCTTCCCGGACCGCCCCTCGGCGCGCATCATCGCGCTGCCGGCCTCGGTCGGCGGGCCCGCGCAGGTCGACGGCCTGAAGTGGATCTCCAGCTTCCCGGAGAACGTGACGTCGGGGCTGCCCCGGGCCTCCGCGGTCCTCATCCTCAACGACCACGCCACCGGCTACCCGTTCGCCTGCCTGGAGAGCTCCATCATCAGCGCGACCAGGACGGCGGCATCGGCCGCGCTGGCGGCCGACTGGCTCAGCCGCAACCGGCCCCGCCCCACCCGCATCGGGTTCTTCGGCACCGGGCTGATCGCCCGTTACATCCACACCTTCCTCGCGGGCACCGGCTGGACGTTCGAGACGATCGGCGTGCACGACGTGTCCGCCGACAGCACCGCCGGGTTCTGCGGCTATCTGCGCAGCTCCGGTGCGACCGCCGAGGTCACCGTGCACGACAGTGCCGAGGACCTGATCCGCTCCAGCGACCTGGTGGTCTTCGCCACCGTGGCCGGCACCCCGCACGTCAGCGACCAGGGACTGTTCGCGCACCACCCGCTCGTCCTGCATGTCTCCCTGCGCGACCTCGCCCCGGAGATCCTGCTCGGCGCCGCGAACTTCGTCGACGACGTGGAGCACTGCCTGAAGGCGGACACCTCCCCGCACCTGGCCGAACAGCTCACCGGCAACCGTGACTTCCTGAACGGCACCCTCGACGACGTCATGTGCAAGCGGGTGCTCCCGCCGGCCGACCGCACGGTGATCTTCTCGCCGTTCGGACTCGGCGTCCTCGACCTCGCCGTCGGCAAGTACGTCTACGACGAAGCAGCCCGGGCGGGTGATCTCCGCCTCATCGACGACTTCTTCCACGACCTGCGCCGGTACGGCTGACGCCCTGTCCCTCAGCCCTGGCACCAGGAGGCCCACCGTGCCCGTCATAACAGCTCCCCACGCCTTCAACGAAGGCCAGCTCTACGTCGATCTGCAGCCGACACTCGGGCGTTCCCTCTACCTGAAGTGCGAGGGCTTCAACTTCGCGGGCTCGATCAAGTTGAAGGCCGCGGTGGAGATGGTGGAGGCCGCCGAGCGCGACGGAGTCCTGATGCCGGACTCGACCCTGGTCGAGTCCTCGTCGGGAAACCTCGGCGTGGCGCTCAGCATCATCGCCGCCAGCAAGGGTTACCGGTTCCTGTGCGTGACGGACTCCCGCTGCAACCTCTCCACCCGGCTCCTGATGGAGGCGCTGGGCAGCGAGGTGCACGTCATCGCCGACACCGACGCCAACGGCGGCTTCCTCGGCGCCCGGATCGACTACGTCCGGGCGCTGTGCGCCTCCGACGAGCGGTACGTGTGGCTCAGCCAGTACACCAACCCGGGCAACTGGCGGGCGCACTACCACCGCACGGGGCCGGAGATAGCCCGTCAGTTCCCGCGTCTTGACGTGCTGTTCGTCGGCGCCGGCACCACCGGAACGCTGATGGGCTGCGCCCGCTACTTCCGCCACTGGCACCGGCCGGTGCGGATCGTCGCGGTGGACAGCGCGGGCTCGGTGGCCTTCGGCGGCAAGCCCGGCCGCCGGATGATCCCCGGCCTGGGCATGAGCATGCGTCCGCCGCTGCTCGACGAGTCCCTTGTGGACGAGGTCATCTGGGTGGAGGAGGCGGACACCATCCGCATGTGCCACCGGCTGGCCAGACGCGGGTTCCTGTTCGGCGGCTCCACCGGCACGGTGGTCAGCGGCGCGACGGACTGGCTGGACGCGCACGGCACGTCGGACCTGACCGCGGTGGCCATCGCCCCGGACCTCGGCGAGCGCTACCTGGACACCATCTACCAGACCAACTGGCTCCAGGACCTGTACGGCGACCAGATACTCGACGCCGAGCAGGTGCCTGCGGGCCCGCGGCGCACCAAGCCGCTCCCCCCCACCCCGGAGCGGCGCCAGCGGCCGTGACCGGCGCCGGTCCCCTCGACCGGGCCGCGTCTCACCAGGCCGCCGACCACCGGCGGGCTCCGCCCCGCCGGTGTGGTGTGCCGTCGTTCGTCTGCGGGCGCGTGGTGGCTGGTCGCGCAGTTCCCCGCGCCCCCTTCGGGGCGCGGCCGAACCGCGCGACAACTGCGCGTCCGTCGCCGGTGGGGCCGGAACGCGTGTGTGGCGCGTACCTGTTGGGGTGCGCGCCACACTTGTGGGGAGTGCGGTGGGGCCGCTACTTGATGCGGACCACCTGCGGGTCGTGGTCGCTGGTCTGGTCGGAGAACTCGGCGTTGATGTGGACGACCTCGTAGTCCGGCTTCTTGATGGCGGGCGAGACCAGGATGTGGTCCAGGGTCTGCGAGTTGCCGTCGTACACGTAGCTGTAACGCTCGTTCACCGGCAGCGTGTTGATCAGGTCCTCCAGGACCCCGCCGGCGGTCAGCGTGGCCAGCGGCTTGGAGAACTGGTAGTCGTTCATGTCACCGAGGACGACGATCTTCGCCTTCTTGTCCTTGGCGAGCAGATCGCGCACGAAGGTGTTGACCTCCGTCGCCTGGGCGACGCGCTGGGTCTCGGAGCCGAGCACCGGCGGCTGGACGGCACCGTGCACCGGCTGGTCGCCGCCCTTGGAGTTGAAGTGGTTGCCGATCACGAAGATCTGCTCACCGCGGAAGACGAACTCGCCGACCAGCGGCTTGCGGCTGCTCTTCCAGGCACCGGAGGCGGGGTTGATCCTGCCCGGCGAGGCGGAGAGCCTGACGCCCTTCTTGCCGTCGCCGACCGCCTCGACGGCGGTGGTGGAGTCGCCGCCCGGCCGGTCGACGAAGGTGACCCGCTTCGGGTTGAACAGGAACACGTTGCGGATGTTGCCGCCCGGCTCGCCGCCGTCCTGGTCGTTGACGGGGTCGACGGAGCGCCAGTCGTACGCCGGGCCGCCGGCCGCCTTGATGGCGTCGATGAACTGGGCCATCGTCTTGTCGGCCGTGACCGTGCCGTCGTCCTTGGGACCGTTGTTGTCCTGGATCTCCTCCAGGCTCACGATGTCCGGGGAGGCCAGGTTCTTGACGACGCCCTCGGCGAGCCGGTCGAACTTGCTCTGCGGGTCCGTCGGGTCCAGGTTCTCGACGTTGTACGTGGCGACGGACAGCTCGTTCGACTTGCCCTTCTTCGCCACGTCCGGGGTGAGGCCGCCGGAGGTGACCGTGCCGACCTGCGTCGCCTGGACGTTGTAGCCGCCGTAGCTGGAGTAGTCCACGGGGCCCGCGGTGGTGCCGGTGAGCGTGTCGCCGACGTTCGCGTGCAGCTTGTCACCGGTCAGCGGGGTGATCAGCAGACGGCCCGAGTTCGGGCTGTCGTAGCCCTTGTAGATGGTGCCGCCGCGCGGGGTCGGGTTCTGCCGGGGCTTGGTGGTGATCCACGTCTCGTTGTACGCGTTGGAGGCGCCCACCACCCGGGAGTCGCCGATCTGCACCAGCATGCCCTCGCGGGACTCCAGCCAGTCCAGCGCGTAGGTGCCGGGCTTCAGCTCCAGGGAGTCGATGCGGCCGCCGTCGGCCTGCGGCGCGTACGCGTCGGGCAGCGTCTGCGCGTCGATGACCTCGGCCGCCGGCAGCTTGTTGCCGGTGGAGAGCACGGCCGCGGTCGGGCCGGTCAGTTCGGTGACGGACTGCGCGCCGCCGCTCTGGCCGCCGGGGTAGTACTCGCTCACCTTGCCGGACACCAGCACCGAGTCGCCGACCTTGACGAGCGGGGTGGCCGAGCCCGTGAAGACGAAGATGCCCTCGCTGGTGGCGGGGTTCTGGTCCGGCTCGGGGTCCTGGATCCAGTAGCCCTTCGAGCCGGTGCTGCGCACACCGGTCACCACGCCGGGCACGTTGGTGACGGTCTTGCCGTTGTGCGGCGAGATCCGGGTCGTGCCCTGGATGTCGTGGATGCGCAGCGGGCCCGGGGTGGTGTCCGTGGGCGTCGGGGTGGGCGTCGGCGACGGGTCGCCGCTGCCGCCGGTGCCGGCCGCGTTGCGGGGGCTCGGGGTGCCGCCGGTGAAGTCGGCCGCGTTGTCGTCCGTGTCGGCGAGCGAGGCGGCCCGCGCGACGGAGGTGGTGTTGCCCGCGCCGGTGGCGGGGCTGCCCTCACGGACCACGGCGGTGCCGAAGCCGACCAGGTCCTTCACGGTGCCGTCGGCCGTGCAGTCCGCGGCGGTCAGGCAGGTGAGCGCGGTGGTCGAGTGGACCAGTGCGACGGTGCCGCTGGTCGCCGACATGGCGATGGTCCCGGTGGCGTCCGGCGTCGGCAGGGCGGTGTCGCCCGCCGAGCCCTTGGCCTCCTGGACCAGGTAGTTGCCGCCCGCGGGGATGGCCCCGTTCAGCGGCGTGACCTGCCACTTGGTGCTGGCGGTGGGCGATCCGCTGAGGTACTGAACGGACCAGCCGCTCAGGTCGAACGGCGCGCCACCGGCGTTGCCCAGCTCGATGAAGTCGTTGGTGAGGGACGCCCCGGAGTTGCCACCGCCGCCGTAGACCTCGGAGATGACGGCGTCGGGCGAGGGGGCCGCCTGGGCGGTCAGGGGAAGGGCGATCAGCGATCCGGCGATGCCGAGGGGAAGGGCGATGAGGCCGGCCTTGGCGCCTCTGCCGCGCAGGCTCAGCGGTATGTGTGCAGACACGTGGGCTCTTTCGTGCGGGAGTCGGGACGACGCGACTGAACCGTGGGAGGTGGCGGAAGGCTTGTGCGTCGGCTGGAAAGATACGCGCGTAGATAGCGGGTAACAAGGTGTTGTGCGGCTCAAGTACCGAGCGTTTCCCCAACCGTTCACCGGATGTAACGTGCGTGCCCTCCGCGTCGCCTTCGCGACACGTTCGTACCGGAACGGGGCCGTTCATGCCGGTCGCGGACCGTGCGCCGGGTGGGGCCGGGCGGCGCTCAGGTGCCGTAGACCGGGGCCGGAGCGGGCGCGTCGGCGAGCAGTCCGCGCACCGCGGCACCGACCTCCGCCGGGTGCCACCGCCGGTCGCGGACCGCCCGTGGGCCGTGCCGCCAGCCGTCGGCGACCCCGATCGTCCCGCCCTCGGCCTCGAAGACACGCCCCGTCACATCGCCCGAGTCCGCCGACGCCAGCCACACCACAAGAGGGGAGACATTGCCGGGGTGCATGGCGTCGAAGCCGGAGTCCGGCGCGCGCATCCGGTCCGCGAAGGCCGCGACCGACTCGGTCATCGGGGTACGGGCCGAGGGCGCGATGGCGTTGACGGTCACCCCGTACCGGGCCGTCTCGGCGGCCGCGATCACGGTGAGCGCGGCGATGCCCGCCTTCGCGGCGCCGTAGTTGCCCTGGCCGACGCTGCCCATCAGACCCGCGCCGGACGAGGTGTTGACGATCCGCGCGGCGACCGGCCGGCCCTGCTTGCTCCGCTCGCGCCAGTACGCCACCGCATGCCGCAGCGGTGCCGCATGACCCTTGAGGTCCACCTTCAGCACCACGTCCCAGTCCGCCTCGGACATGGACACCAGCATCCGGTCACGGTTGACGCCCGCGTTGTTCACCAGCGCGTCCAGCGTGCCGAAGGCGGCGACGGCCCGCCCCACCAGCGACCTCGCGTACGCCCAGTCGCTGACGTCGCCCAGGTCGGCGACGGCCGTTCCGCCGCCCGCCACGATCTCCTCGGCCACCCCGTGCGCCGCCTCGCCGAGGTCGTTGACGACGACCCGGGCGCCCTCGGCGGCCAGTGCCAGCGCGTGCTCGCGGCCCAGACCCCGGCCGGCTCCGGTGACGACGACCACCCGGTCCTGACAGATTCCGCTCACCCGTGCATCCCTTCGCCGAGATCCGTCCCGCTCCCGTGCCCGCCCGGCGCGGTCAACTCCAGTCGGCAGGCGACGAGTTCGCGGTGGTACGCAGGGCCGCCCCAGTCGGCGGCCAGCGCCCAGGCACGCTTCGCGTACAGATGGAGCGGGTACTGCGTGGTGTAGCCGATGGCCCCGTGGCACTGGAGCGCCGTACGGGCCGCGAGCCGTGCCGCGTCCGAGGCGAGGACCTTGGCCATCGAGGTGCGCACCGCGGCCTCGGCGTCGCCGGCCGCCTGCGCCCAGCCGGCCGCGAGCACCGCGGGACGGGCGAAGCGCAGCGCGACCTCCACGTCCGCCAGCGCGTGCTTGACCGCCTGGAACGAGCCCACCGGCACCCCGAACTGACGGCGCTCGCGGACATGGGCCACGGTCAGTTCGAGCATCCGCGCACCGAGCCCGACCAGCAGCGCGGAGGTGGCCAGCGCCCCGCGCCGGAACGCGGCGGCCCGCGCCTTCGGCCCCTCGGCCAGCAGCAGACCGCCGCCGGCCGGCACCGACACCCGGGCCGACGCACGCGAGCCGTCCACCGAGGCGACCGGCTCGGCGCGCACCTCGCCGCGCTCGTACAGCCGCAGCCCGTCGCCCACGGGCACCACGACCAGCGCGGCGCGGGCGGCGAACGGCACCGGGGCGCCCTCCTGACGGGCCACGGCGACCAGGGACGATCCGGCCAGCACGGCGGCGAGCTGCGGCGCGTCGGCCGCGGCGAGCAGCGGGGCGCCGACGGCCACGGTCTCGGCCGCGGGCACCGGCGGCCCGGCCCGGCCGAGCGTTTCCATCAGCGGCGCGAGCGCGTTCTCGTCGAGGCCGAGACCGCCCGCCGGCTCGGGGACCAGAGCGGCCGGCATGCCGACCCCCGCGAGGGTCCGCCACAGGGCGTCCACCTGTGCGACGCGGCCACCGGGCCAGCCGGCCCTGATCAGCTCGGGCCCGCACCGCTTGGCCAGGACCTCGCCGACCGCCCCGGCCAGTACCGCGTCCCGTTCCGCCACGGCGAAGCGCATCGGCTCCGGTCACCTCCTGGGCAGTCCGAGCAGCCGCTCGGCGACGATGGTGCGCTGGATCTCGTTGGTCCCGGCGTAGATCGGACCGGCCAGCGAGAACAGGAAGCCCCGGCTCCAGGGGCCGTCCGCCTCGGCCTCGGGACCCAGCAGGTCCATGGCCGTCTCGTGCAGCCGGATGTCCAGTTCCGACCAGTACAGCTTGTTCAGGCTCGACTCCGCGCCCGCCTGCCGCCCCTCGACGGCCGAGGTGACCTGCTCCAGGGT
Organism: Streptomyces diversicolor; assembly: GCF_057537855.1. Taxonomy (NCBI): domain Bacteria; kingdom Bacillati; phylum Actinomycetota; class Actinomycetes; order Kitasatosporales; family Streptomycetaceae; genus Streptomyces; species Streptomyces diversicolor. Next base: position 14,564 of record NZ_BAAJXA010000052.1, on the reverse strand, counting down.
GAACAGCCGGTACGCCTCCGCCTCCATCCAGGACTGCGCCACCCGGTCCCGGTGCGGGCCCGGGCCGCCGGGCCGGGCCCTGGCCAGCTCCAGCAGCCGCCGGGCCGCGTCGAGATAGCGGCCGGGGGAGCGCAGCGTCAGCCCGCGCTCCGCACCGGTGGTGGCCATGGCGACCGACCAGCCCTGCCCGACACCGCCGAGCACATCGGCGTCGGGGACGAAGACGCCGTCCAGGAACACCTCGGCGAAACCCTCGTCGCCGTCGAGGCGTTCGAAGCCCCGTACGGTGACACCGGGCGCGTCCAAAGGGACGAGGAAGTAGGTCAGCCCACGATGCCGCTCGGCCCGGGGATCGGTGCGGAACAGACCGAACAGATGGGTGCAGAACGCCCCTCGGGTGGTCCATGTCTTCTGGCCCGTGAGCCGCCACCCGCCCGCCGCGGCGTCGCGGACCGCCCGGCTGCGCAGCCCGGCCAGATCGCTGCCGGCGTCCGGCTCCGACCACCCCTGCGCCCACAGGTCACGGGCGGCGGCCATCCGCGGCAGGATCCGCCGCCGCTGCTCGGGCGTGCCGAACTCGAACAGGGCCGGGGCGAGCAGGAAGATGCCGTTCTGGGTGACCCGGGAGGGCGCCCCGGCCCGGTAGTACTCCTCCTCGAAGATCAGCCACTGCCACACCGAGGCATCCCGGCCGCCGTACCGCGCGGGCCAGGACACCACCGCCCAGCGGGCCTCGAACAGCGCGCGTTCCCACTCCAGATGGGCGGCGAACCCCTCGCGGGTGTCACCGGAGGGCAGCGGCTCGCGCGGCACGTGAGCGGCGAGCCAGGCGCGCGCCTCGGCGCGGAACGCCTCCTCCTCGGCACTCCAGGTCAGGTCCATGCTCACGCCTCCCCGTCCCGGCCGCGGCCGAAGGTGTCCCGGACCCGGCGTGCGGCGCCGCTGAGCCCCAACTCGAAGGTGAAACCCTGCTCATAGCGGTAGCTGCGCCGGACGTCCCACAGGTCGATGCCGTTCAGGGCCTCCTTGGCGGCGCGGATCACCACCGGGTCCTTGGCGGCGATCTCGGCCGCGACCTCAAGCGCCCGCTCCCGCAGCCGCGTCTTCGGTACGACGTCCAGCACCGAACCGAACGCGTGCAGTTCGGCGGCCGTCGCGGTGGCGCAGGTGTACATCATGGCCCTGGCCCGGTGCGCCGGCACCAGCCGGGACAGATGGGTGGCGGCGCCGAGCGCTCCCCGGTCCACCTCGGGCAGCCCGAAGTAGGCGTCCTGCGCAGCCACCACGACGTCCGCGTTGCCCACCAGGCCGATGCCGCCGCCCAGGCAGAAGCCGTGTACCGCCGCGACGACCGGGACCGCGCAGTCGTAGACCGCGGCGAACGCGGCGAAGCAGCCCCGGTTCACCCCGATCAGCGCGCTCTCGCCCGGGTCGGCCTGGAGTTGTCTGATGTCGACCCCGGCGTTGAAGCCGCGGCCCTCGGCGCGCAGCACCACGACCCGCACCCCAGGGTCGTCGCCGAGCCGGTCCAGCTCCCGGGCCAGCCGGTACCAGCCCGCCGTCGGCAGGGCGTTGACCGGCGGCCGGTCGACGACCAGCTCGGCGATGCCGCGGCCGTCGACGGCGGCCCTGACGATGTCCGTACCCATGCGTCCTCCCGGTGTGACGGCGGTCGGCCGGGCCGGCCCGGTGGGCCCGGTCACCGGCGTGCCGGGGCGGCGGTGAGCCGGGTGAGGACGGCGTCCGCCTCGGTGACGATCCCTTCGATCAGCTCCGCACAGCTCGGCAGGTCCTCGATGACGCCCACGACCTGTCCCGAGGCGAGGGTGCCGACGTCGGCCCGTCCGTCGACCATGCTCGCGCGCAGCATCATGGGCGTGTTCGCCGCCATCAGGACCTGCGACCAGCCGAGGTCGTGGTGGCGGCGCCGCATCGCCAGGCCCTCGCGCACCAGGGCGGTCCAGGTCAGCCCGGACATCCGGCGGAAGGCGACGGCGTGCCGCACGGACCGCGCCAGCCGGGACACCGCCCGCTCGTCGAGCAGCCGCTCCACCGGTTCGGTGCGCAGCACGCGCTGCGGGACGCCGTCCAGCACCGAGGTGACCACGGTGTCGGTGACCCCGCGGCGCAGATACTCGGCCTTCACCGTGTCCGGGACGGTGCTGTCGCTGGTCAGCAGGAAGCGGGTGCCCATCGCGATGCCGACGGCGCCCTGGGCGAGCGCGGCGACCAGGCCCCGGCCGTCCCGGAAGCCGCCGGCGGCGATCACCGGGATGTCGACGGCGTCCACCACTTGCGGGAGCAGGATCGACGTGGGCACCGCCCCGGTGTGGCCGCCTCCTTCGTGGCCCTGGACGACCACCGCGTCCACGCCCCACGCCTGCACCTTCTCGGCGTGCCGGCGGGCGCCGACCGTCGGGATGACCACCAGCCCCGCCTCCTTGAGCCGGTGGATGACGCGTTCGTCGGGAGCGAGGGCGAACGAGGCGACCCTGACGCCCTCGCGCACGAGGAGTTCGCCGCGTTCGAGGACGTCGGGCGCGTCACCGCGGAGGTTGACGCCGAACGGGGCGTCGGTGCGCTCGCGCACGGCGCGCACGGCGGCGCGGGTCTCCTCCAGGGTGAGCGTCGCACCGGCCAGGATGCCGAGGCCGCCCGCCGCCGCCGTGGCGGCCGTCAGCTCCGGACCGGAGACATGTCCCATGCCGGTCTGCACGATGGGGTGGCGGACGCCGACGAGGTCGCACAGCGCGGTGTGCAGGGCGGGATGGACGGCGGCGGTCATACCGGGCTCCTTGTCACCTGTCGTCACAGCCGTTCGAGGATGGTCACGTTGGCCTGGCCGCCGCCCTCACACATGGTCTGCAGGCCGTAGCGCCCGCCGCTGCGCTCCAGTTCGCCCAGCAGTGTGGTCATGAGCCGGGCGCCGGTGGCGCCGATGGGGTGGCCGAGGGCGATGCCGCCGCCGTTGACGTTCACCTTGTCCGGGTCGGCGCCGGTCTCGGCGATCCAGGCCGCGACGACCGGGGCGAATGCCTCGTTCACCTCGAACAGGTCGATGTCGTCGATGGACATCCCCGCCCTGCGCAGGGCGTGCCGGGTCGCCGGGATGGGGCCGGTGAGCATCAGGACCGGGTCGTCGCCGCGGACCGAGAGGTGCCGTATCCGGGCCCGTGGGGTCAACCCGTGCTCGGCGAGGGCCCGTTCGGAGGCGATGAGCAGGACCGAGGCGGCGTCGCAGACCGGGGAGGCGAGCGCCGCGGTGATCCGGCCGCCCTCGACGAGCGGGGGCAGCGCGGCCATCAGCTCCGGTGAGGTGTCGCGCCGCGGGCATGCGTCGGTGTCGAAGTCGCCGACCGGCTCGATCTCGGCCTTGAACCGGCCGGTGTCGATCGCGCGCACCGCCCGCCGGTGGCTGCGCCAGGCGTAGTGCTCCATGTCCTCGCGGCTCAGCCGCCATCGTGCGGCGATCAGCTCGGCGGCACGGAACTGCGAGACCTCCTGGTCGCCGTAGCGGGCGCGCCAGCCGGGCGACTCGGCGAACGGGGTGCTGAAGCCGTAGCGCCGGCCCAGCGTCATGGCGGCGGATATCGGGATGGCGGACATGTTCTGCACTCCGCCCGCCACGATCAGGTCGGCGGTCAGCGACATCACCGCCTGCGCCGCGAAGTGCACCGCCTGCTGGCCGGAGCCGCACTGCCGGTCGACCGTCACACCCGGGACGTGCTCGGGCAGCCCGGCCACCAGCCACGCCGTACGGGCGATGTCGCCGGCCTGGGAACCGACGGTGTCGCAGCAGCCCAGGATCACGTCGTCGACGGCACCGGGGTCGACGCCCGTGCGGCGCAGCAGCGCGCCGATGACATGGGCCGCGAGGTCCGCCGAGTGCAGCCCGGCGAGGGCACCGCCGCGGCGTCCCACGGGAGTGCGGACGGCGTCGACCACATAGGCGTCGGCCACGGTTGCCTCCTTCTCGGACGTGCCGGTTCGGGTGTGCCGCTCGTGCGCGCCGGTTGGTGCGTACCAGTGTGTGTGCCTTGTGCGTGTGTGCCGGTTCAGGGGTGCCGGCTGCTGACCGACACGACCTCGCCGGTCATGTACGAGGAGTAGTCGCTGGCCAGGAACACCATGACGTTGGCCACCTCCCAGGGCTCGGCGGGCCGGCCGAACGCCTCCCGGCCCGTGAGCGTGTCGAGCAGTTCCTCGGTCGTGACCTTCGCCAGGAACGGATGCAGGGCCAGGCTCGGGGACACCGCGTTGACCCGGATCCCGTGCCCGGCCAGGTCCAGCGCGGCGCAGCGGGTGAGGGCCATCACCCCGGCCTTGGCCGCCGCGTAGTGCGCCTGCCCCTCCTGGGCCCGCCAGCCCACCACCGAGGCGTTGTTGACGATGACACCGCGCCGGCCGGCGCGGACCATCCGGTGGCCGGCCGCGCGGACGCACCGGAAGGTGCCGGTGAGGGTGATGTCCAGGACCCGTGACCACTCGGCGTCGCTCAGGTCGAGGACGCTCGCGGTGCCCCCCAGCCCGGCGTTGTTGACCATGACGTCGACCCCGCCGAACGCGTCCGCCGCGTCCAGCAGACTGCCGACCTGGCGCTCGTCGGTGACGTCGCAGACCACCGCGGCCACCCGGTCCTTGCCGAACTCCTCGCCCAGCGTGCTCAGCGCCGCGGCGAGCCGGCGCTCGTGCACGTCGCCCAGCACGACGGCGCCCGCGTCCTCCTCCAGACAGCGGCGCACCATCGCGGATCCGATGCCCGCGCCCGCCGCGGCGGTGACCACCACGGTCTTGCCCGTGAGCAGGCCGTGCCCGGGCACATAGTCCGGCACGGACGGCCCGCCTCCGCTCCAGTTCGGGTCCACGCTGGCCACCGTACCCCACCAAGCATTTGTTTGGTCAATGCCTCTGCCGCCGGTGCTGTCGGCCGAAGTTGCCGCGCCGCAAGGGCGGTTGGGTCTGGTGACATGGCCAAGCAAGCGCTAGGTTGTAGCGCGCCCGGCTCCCCGGATCCCGGCGCGGTACCGTGCGAGAGGAGGACGTCATGGGTGACAAGTCGATGTCCCTGGACGACTTCGCGGCGACGATCGAGTCGGGCATGACCGTCGGGATCGGCGGCTGGGGGTCCCGGCGCAAGCCCATGGCGCTGGTGCGCGCGCTCCTGCGCAGCGACGTACGCGACCTGACCGTGGTCTCGTTCGGCGGCCCCGACGTCGGCCTGCTGTGCGCCGCGGGCAAGGTGCGCAGGCTCATCCACGGCTTCGTCTCGCTCGACAGCATCGCGCTCGACCCGCACTTCCGGGCGGTGCGGGAGCGGGGCGCCGTCGAGACAGCGGAGTACGACGAGGGGATGCTCGTCACCGGCCTGCGGGCCGCCGCGTGGCGGCTGTCGTTCCTGCCCACCCGTGCCGGACTCGGCTCCGATGTGCCGGCCATGAACCCGGACCTGGTGACGATCGCCTCCCCGTACACCGGCGAGGAGTACGTCGCGATGAAGGCGCTCCCGCTCGACGCGGCCCTCGTGCACGTCAACCGGGCCGACGCGGCGGGCAACGCCCAGTACCTCGGCCCGGACCCGTACTTCGACGACCTCTTCGCGATGGCCGCGGACCGCTGCTATGTGAGCGCCGAGCGGGTCGTGCCGCCGCGGGAGCTGCCGGCCGCGGGTCCCGCGCAGTCCCTGCTGATCAGCCGCATCTTCGTGACCGCGGTGATCGAGACGCCGGGCGGCGCCCACTTCACCTCCTGCGAGCCCGACCACCCGCGGGACGAGGCGTTCCAGGCGTACTACGCCACGGCCGCCCGGGACCCCGCCACTTGGCGGCTGTTCAGGCGGACGTTCCTCGACGGGGACGAGGCGGACTACCACAAGGCCGTGGCCGGCTTCCACGCCGAGCGCGGCGGACCGGACGGCACGGCGAGGGGGCGGCGATGACCGGGGTCACCCGGGCCGAGGTGTGTGCCGCGGCCTGCGCCGACGCCTGGCGGGACGCCGGGGAGGTGCTGGCCCACGCGGTCGGCGTCCTGCCCGGCATCGGGGCGCGGCTCGCGCGGCTGACGACCAATCAGGACCTGGTCCTCACCGACGGCGAGGCGTACTGCATGAGCGAACCGCCGCCGCTCGGCCGGACCGCGGCGCACGGCGGTGTCATCGAGGGCTGGGTGCCGTTCGGCCGCGTCTTCGACATCGTCGCCGCCGGCCGGCGGCACAGCATGATGGGCGCTGCGCAACTCGACGCGTACGGCAACCAGAACATCGCCCTCATCGGTGACTGGCGGCACCCCACCCGGCAGCTCATCGGGGTGCGCGGCGCCCCCGGCAACACGGTCAACCACCGCACCGACTACTGGGTGGCCCGGCACTCGCCCAAGGTGTTCGTGGAGAAGGTCGACGTGGTGTGCGGGGTGGGCAACGACCGCGCCAGGGCGGTCGGCGGGCTCCGGTTCCACGACCTCGGCGTGGTGATCACCGACCTGGCGGTGCTCGACTACGGCGACGACGGACGGCTGCGCATCCGCTCGGTGCACCCCGGCGTCACGGTCGCGGAGGTCCGCCGGCACACGGGCTTCGACCTGGCCGCGGCCGGTGCCACCGAGACCCGGCTGCCGGACGCCGCGGAACTGCGGCTCATCCGCGAGGTGATCGACCCGGAGGGGCTGCGCGACCGGGAGGTGCCGGACGCCGGGCCCGGCGTCACGGGGCGGTGAGCCCGCCGTACAGGACGCGGAGGTACTGCTCGGCGACGGCCTCGTGCCGGAACCTGCCGCGCGGCCGGTACCAGCGCACGGCGCACCACACGGTGTCCCGGATGAACCGGTAGGTCAGGCTCGCGTCGACGTCGGCGCGGAACACCCCCGACCGCTGACCGGCGGTCAGGGCGCGCAGCCAGATCTTCTCGATCTTCCGGCCCATCTGGTCGACGTACTCGAATCCGGGCTGGCCGCTCAGCGCGCCCGACTCGTTCTGGTAGAGGGCGACGGCCTGCGGTGTCTCGTGGATGACCGTGAACGAGTGCTGGACGAGCTGGTCCAGCACCTGCCGGGGGTCCTGCGCCTCCCGCTCGATCGCGGTGAAGCGCTCCAGCAGCCGCCCGAGGAAGTCGTGCAGGATCTCGTGCAGCATCTCCTCCTTGGAACTGAAGTGGTGGTAGAGACTGCCCGACAGGATGCCCGCCTCGTCGGCGATGTCCCGGACGGTGGTCTGTGCGTAGCCGCGGCCGGCGAACAGGCCGGCCGCGATCTGCAGCAGCTCCGCCCGGCGGTCCGAACCGCCGCTGCCCGCCCGCGTGCCGTTGCGGGCCGCCGTGCGCGCCGGGCGCCGTACCGCCATGTCGTCGTCCCTCCCGCCGGGTTCGGCCCCGGCCGGCCAGTGTGCGCTCCATCGTGCCACAGGGCCCCGGGGCCACCGCGGGCCCGGACCGGCTCCGGCCCGCCCGCGCAGGGGGCACGGGCCACCGCGGGCCCTGACCGGCTCCGGCCGGCCGCGCCGGCACACCGGCCACCGCGCACCGGCCCGCGTTCACCCCTCGTGCGTGCGTGCGGCCCGTGCCCCGGCGTTGGGTGTGTGCCGCAGGAAGGCAGGCCACTCGCCGCCGCCGTCGACGTTGAGGACGGCACCCGTGATGTGCGCGGCGAGCGGCGAGGCGAGCATCACACAGGCCGCTCCGATGTCCTCGGGCCGGGCGAAGACCCCGCGCGGGATCGTGGCCGCCACCCGGGCGGTCTGCTCGGCGTCGCCGTAGTGGCCGGCCGCCCCCGGTGTGGCCACGAGACCGCAGCTGACCGCGTTGACCCGCACCCGCGGCGCCCACTCCACGGCCAGGCTCGCGGTCAGGCTCTCCAGGGCCGCCTTGGCCGCCCCGTAGACGGCCGTTCCCGGACTGGGCCGCCGGGCGCCGATGGAGGTGATGTTCACGACGACGCCGCCGTCGTCCTGGCCGTCCATGACCGGGAAGACCTCCCGGCACACGAAGACCGGGGCGAGGAAGTTGAGGTCGGTGACCCCGCGGTGGAAGCGGGGCGAGGCGGTGGCGAAGTCGGCGAAGGGCGCGCCGCCCGCGTTGTTCACCGCGACGTCGATCCGGCCGTGCCGCGCGGCGGCGTCCGCCACCCAGCGGGCCACGGCGTCCGGGTCGCGGACGTCGACCCGGCTGAAGCGGGCCGCCCCGCCGCCGGCCCCGGGGCGCACCCGCGGCGTGGTGCGGCCGCAGATCTCGACGCGGGCCCCCGCCCTCAGGAACACCGCCGCGATCCCGGCGCCGACGCCCCTGGTGCCTCCGGTGACCAGGACGACCCGGTCCGTCATGTCCAACTGGAGCGGCATGGCGCCACCCTAGCGCCGCCGACCAAACAAACGCTAGGTCGGTGACCGCGCCGCGCGCGGGCGCACAGAGCGGCCGGCCGCCGCCGCGCGGACCGGCCGCCGGGCGCCTGAGCAGGTCCGGTGAAGTCCGCTGCGGTGCGACAGCGCCCCGAAGGGGCGCGGGGCTGTATCGATATGCGGCTCCGCCGCGCGGGCACGACCGGCCGCAACGGCGCCGTGGACGATCGACGGCATAGCGCGGCATTTCCAGCGGAGCGCTTGGCGCGTCGGGGCGAGGGCGGCTTCACCTGCGGCATCGCTACGCTCGACAGCACGATGAACAACAATCTGACCCCCCTGGGACCGAAGGCCGACAAGGCGACGGTCAGACGGCACAACCTCAGCCTGGTGCTGCGGGCCGTGCACGACGCGGGCGAGGCGACACGGGCCGGGATCGCGACGCGCGTCGGCCTGACCAGGGCCGCCGTGTCCTCGCTCGTCGAGCAGCTGCTGGAGTACGGCTTCGTCACCGAGTGGGGCAAGACGAGCAGCGGCCAGGTGGGGCGCCCCGGCACCGTGCTCAAGGTGGCCAGGACCGGCCCCGCGGGCCTTGGCGCGGAGATCAACGTCGACTACATCGCGGTGTGCGTCGTCGATCTCGCCGGCACGGACCGCGTCCGGCTCGTGGAACACGTCGACAACCGCCTCGTCGAGCCGTCCGAGGTGCTGGCCCGCGCCGCCCAGCTGGCCGCGCGGGCCCTCGGGTCGGCCGCCGAGCAGGGTCTCGTCCCGGCCGGCGCGCATGTCGCCGTGCCGGGCCTGGTGACCGGCGGCACCGTGCGCCAGGCACCCAACCTGGGCTGGACGCGGGTCGCGATCGAGGGGCTGTTCGCCCAGGCGCTGCTCGCGCTGCGGCCCGCCCACCGCCCGCTGCCGGTCAGCTCCGACAACGAGGCGAACGCCGCCGCGCTCGCCGAGCTGTGGTACGGCGCCGGCACCGAGGGCGTGCGCAGCTTCCTGTATCTGACCGGGGAGATCGGCATCGGCGGCGCGCTGGTGCTCGGCGGCGAACTGCTGCGCGGCGCGCACGGCTTCGCCGGGGAGATCGGGCACATGGTGGTCGACCCGGACGGTCCGCTGTGCCGCTGCGGGGCCCGGGGCTGCCTGGAGCAGTACGCCGGGCAGGCCGCGCTGCTGAAGGCCGCGGGCATCGGCACCGACGCGGGCCTGCTGGGCGTGGCCGAGCTGCGGCGGCGGGCCGGGCGGGCGGATCCGGCCGTGCTGTCCGCGATCGAACGGGCCGGACGGCAGCTCGGTGTCGTGGTGTCGGGCGCGGTCAACCTGTTCGACCCGGACGCGGTGATGCTCGGCGGCATCTACCGGGAGCTGATGAACTGGCTCGCGTCGTCCGTGGAGGCGGAACTCGCCCGCCGGGTGGTGTCGGGCCTGTGGCACAAGGACCGTACCCGGCTGCGGGCGTCGTCCCCGCTGGGCGACGCGGCGCGCGGCGCGGCCGGCGTGATCGTACGCGAGGTGCTGGCCGATCCGGTGGCGTACGCCGAGCGCGACGTGGACTGAGCCGATCAGCGGGACTACCGGGAAGCGGCCGGCCGCGGGGGAGCGGAGGGGGCCGCCGGGTCCGGTCGGCGGCCCCGCGCCGTCAGCTCCGGCCCGGCTGGGCGGCGATCATCGCCCGATACCAGTGGTAACTGTCCTTCGGGGTGCGCCGCTGGGTGTCGTAGTCGACCCGGACGATGCCGAAGCGCTTGGCGTAGCCGAAGGCCCACTCGAAGTTGTCGAGCAGGGACCACACGTAGTAGCCGCGCACGTCGACGCCGGCGTCCATGGCCGCCCGCAGCGCGGACAGATGGTCGCGCAGATAGGCGACCCGGTCGCCGTCGTGCACACCGCCGTCGGCGCCCACCGTGTCGTCCTCGGCGGAGCCGTTCTCCGTGATGTGGATCGGCGGCAGCGCCCGGCCGTACCGCTGCTTCAACGACACCAGCAGGTCCGTGAAGGTGTCCGGGGCGACCGGCCAGTCCATCGCCGTGTGCCGCACGCCCGGCAGGCGCACCTCCGCGTAGCGGTTGTCCGTTGCGGTGCGCTCGGCGGGATCGGCCTGCCGCAGCGGGGCGTCGGCGACCACGATGGGCCGGTAGTAGTTGACGCCGAGGAAGTCCAGCGGCTGCGAGATCAGTTCGAGGTCGCCGTCTTGCCTGAAGTCCTGACCGGTGATCAGCTCGCCCCAGGTGTCCTCCTCCGTGTCCGGGTAGCGGCCGACCAGCAGCGGCTCGGTCCAGACGAGGTTGTGCTGGGTGTCGGCCCGGACGACCGCCGCCAGGTCCGCGGCGGAGCCGGAGGCCGGCAGATTGCGGTCGAGGTTGAGGGTGATGCCCACCTCGCGCACCCCCGCCGCCCGCAGCTCCCGCACGGCCAGGCCGTGGCCGACCAGCAGATGGTGGGCGGCGGCCAGGGCGCCGCGGCCCTCGCGGGCGCCGGGGGCGTGCCGGCCGATGGAGTAGCCGAGGAACGCGCTGCACCACGGCTCGTTGAGGGTGATCCAGCGCGGCACCCGGTCGCCCAGGTGCGCGGCGACGGCGGCCGTGTACTCGGCGAACCGCTCCGCCGTCGCGCGCACCCGCCAGCCAGCCTGGTCCTCCAGCGCCTGCGGCAGATCCCAGTGGTAGAGGGTGGCGGCCGGTTCGATGCCCGCCGCCAGCAGTTCGTCGACAAGCCGGGAGTAGAAGTCCAGGCCCTTGGGGTTCACCGGGCCGCTGCCGTCGGGCACGATGCGCGGCCAGGCGATCGAGAAGCGGTACGAGCCGACGCCCAGGTCGCGCAGCAGGGCGACGTCCTGCGGATAGCGGTGGTAGTGGTCGCAGGCCACGTCTCCGGTGTCGCCGTCCGCCACCAGGCCGGGGGTGTGGCTGTAGGTGTCCCAGATCGACGGGCCGCGGCCGTCCTCCCGGGCCGCGCCCTCGATCTGGTACGAGGCGGTCGCGGCGCCGAACACGAAGCCGGGCGGGAAGGCGGGGAAGTCAGTCATACGGGAAAGCCCATCTCGATGCGGACGGTGGTCACTTGACGGAACCGCCGGTGATGCCGGCGGCGATGTACTTCTGGGCGAGGACGAGCAGGATCGCCGCCGGGATCGCGGACAGCACGGACGCGGCCATCACCGAGCCCCAGTCCCCGACGTGGGCGCCGATGTACTGGTAGATGCCCAGCGTCACCGGTTTGACGTCGTCGGTGGTGTTCAGGGTGAGCGCGAACATGAAGTCGCTCCAGGAGAACAGGAACGCGAACAGCCCCGACGTGATCAGGGAGTTGCGGCTCATCGGCAGCACGACCCGCACGAAGGTGCGCACCGGGCCCGCGCCGTCGACCTGGGCGGCCTCGATGACCTCGCCCGGGATCGACACCATGAAGGAGCGCATCAGCACGATCGAGAAGGGGATGCCCAGCGAGGCGTCCGCGAGCATCAGGCCGAAGTAGGAGTTGACCAGGCCCAGGTCGACGTACGAGTTGTACAGCGCGTTGGCGATGACGATGCCCGGCACCATCTGGGTGATCAGCGTGCCGAACACGATGGTGCGCGAGCCGCGCAGGCCGAACCGGGCCAGCCCGTACGCCGCCGGTGCCGCGACGGCCAGACAGATGACGACGGCGCCGAGCGAGACCACCAGCGAGGTCAGCAGGTGCCCGCCCTGGTCGGTCAGGGCCTTGGAGAAGCCGGACAGGTCCAGGCTGCCCGGCACCGGGTCGACCTGGAGCAGGCCGGACTCGGGCTGGAGCGCGGTGTTCAGCATCCAGTACAGCGGGAAGAGCATCACGCACAGGATGAGCACGCCCGCCACGGTGGAGCCCAGGCGCCGCCTGGGGCCCCGCGGCGTGGCGGCGACCGGAGTGTCAGCGGCCATCGTGGATCACTTCCCCTCGGTGCGGTTGGCCCGCAGATAGAACACCGCGAACACGGCGGAGATCAGGATGAGTATGTTGCCGACGACCGCGCCCGCCCCGAAGTCCAGCTGGACGAACGAGTTCTGGTAGGTGAGCGTGCCCAGGGTCTGGGTGGCGTCGGCGGGGCCGCCGTCGGTCAGCGCCAGGATCAGGTCCAGGATCTTCACGGTCGACATGAAGCCGAGCACGAGGACCACCGTGATCACCGGTCGCAGCATCGGCAGGGTGATGGAGCGGAACGTACGCCAGGCCGAGGCGCCGTCCAGGGCGGCCGCCTCGTACAGCTCCCTGGGGATCTCCTGCAGACCGCCGTACAGGATGACCATGTTGAACGGGATGCCGATCCAGATGTTGACCAGGATCACCGACAGCAGCGCCATGCCCGGGCTGGTCAGCCAGGGGGTGTGGCCGCCCAGGCCCAGGGTGTCGAGGAAGGAGTTGAGCACCCCGGTGTCCTGGTCGAGGATGCGCCGCCACACGATGCCCGACACCACCATCGGCACCAGCCAGGGCAGCAGGATCAGCGAGCGCAGCACCCCGTTCAGCGGGAAGCGGCGGTTGAAGAACACGGCGAGCGCGAGACCGATGCAGAACTGTCCGAGCAGCGAGCCCGCGGTGAAGACAAGGGTGTGCCACAGCGCCTTGCCGAACAGGGCGTCCTGGAACACATGGGACCAGTTGTCGGCGCCGTTGAAGGGGGCGTCGCCGGTGAAGAACGTCTTCGGTGTGTAGTGCTGGAAGCTCATCACGACGTTCCGGACGAGCGGGTAGCCGAAGAACAGGAGCATGAAGACGACCGCGGGGGCGACGAACCCCCACTGGGCGAGCCGGCGCCGGCGCCGCTGCCGGGCCGGGTTCGGTGCGGTGGCCGCGCGGGAGGCCCGGGCGGCGGCCGGAGCGGTGACGGTGGACGTGGTCATGTGCGCGTACCTCAGTTCCCGCTCGTGGCCCGCTGCTGGGCCCGCGTGAGGGCGGCCTGGCTTGACTGGCCGGTCAGGGCGGACTGGAAGGCGCTCTGCAGGGCGAGCGAGACGCTCGACCAGCCGGCGCCGAGTTTGGCCGTACGGGACCGTGCGGCGGCGACCTGGTCGGCGAGGGCGTCCAGTTCGGGCACCCGCTTGCGCCAGACGGCGGCCGCCTTCTCGTTGGCCGGGACCATCCAGCTGTTGAGCGCGTACGTCAGCTGCTCCTTCTCGCCGGACAGACACGCGACGATCCGGGCGGCCGTCCGCTCCCGCTGCCGGTCCCCGGTGTTGGGCACGGTGAGCACGGCGCCGCCGAGCGGGCCGACCGACGCGTCACCGGCCTTGGGCACCGGGATCTGGGCGATGCCCCAGTGCAGGGACTTCTTGGTGTTGAGGGTCTCGACCTGCCACGGCCCGTTGATCATCATGGCCGCGTTGCCCGCCATGAACTGGTCGTTGACGTCCGCCTGCGTCCAGCTGACCGTCGACTTCGACAGCGAGCCGTCCTTCAGCAGGCTCTTCCAGTAGTCGAGGGCGGCCACCACCTGCGGGCTGTCCAGCCGGGTCTCGTCACCGCCGTTGGACCACATGAACGGGGTGAACTGGAAGACGCCGTCCTCGGCGCCGCCCGCGCTGAGCGCCACGCCGTAGCGCTTGCCCTGGGTGAGCTTCTGCGCGGTCGCCCGCAGCTCGGCCCAGGTGGTGGGGACCGGCAGCCCGGCCTCGTCGAGGACGTCCTTGTTGTAGAAGAGCGCGAGGGTGTTCACGGACCGGGCCGCGCCGTAGTACGTGCCCTTGTAGGAGCCGAAGTTGACGATGCCCTCCGGGATGTCCCGGGTGCTCAGCCCGAGCGTTCTGAGGTCGACCAGACCGCCGGCCTCGGCGAAGGTCGGCATCTCGGAGGCGTCGAACTGCACGATGTCCGGCAGGGACTTGGAGGAGGCCATGCGCAGCGCCTTCGTCATCACCTGCGCGGCCGGAACGCTCTGCTGCTCGATGGTGACGCCCAGCTGCTTGCCGCAGCGGCCCATGGCCTCGGCGTCCCAGCGGTGGTACGACTCGTCGGTCGAGGAGTTCATCACGGTGTAGACGCGGGCGTCGCGCTGCTGTCCGCAGCCGGTCAACGCCGCCGCGACGACCAGGACGGAGACTGCGGCGAGCGGCGCGACGACTCGGCGCGAGCGTTCGCGCCCGCCGCGCCCGGCGGCGGGAGGATGTGCTGTCACGGTGGGTGCCCTTGGGTGCGAGGGGGTGCCGGCCCGCCCGCACGACCACTGTGTCGCACGGGGGTTGGGGGAGTGGTCCGCGGGCACCGGCCGGCCCGCGGCGGGGCTCAG
>NZ_BAAJXA010000051.1:0-64261 GCF_057537855.1 Streptomyces diversicolor | reverse complement strand
CGTACGGCCGCCGAATACGAAGTAGAGGACAGAGTGACCTACCGGCCCGGTGACATGTTCGACGTCGACCTCGGCGGCCCCTACGACCTGATCCTGCTCAGCCACGTCCTGCACAACTTCGACCAACCGGCGTCCCGACGGCTGCTGTCCCGCTTGGCGGCTGTACTGCGACCCGGCGGGAAGCTGCTCGTCACCGAGTTCCTGATCCTTTCCCAGGGCCCCGCCGAGGACCCCGTCTCCAGGCTCTTCTCGGCGCAGATGCTCGCCATCACCGAGGGCGGACACACCTATACTCTCGGCGAGTTGCGTAAGGTCCTCGCAGCGGGCGGCTTCGGCGTCGACGAGCTGCACAGTCTGCCCGGTATGCCGATCCACGCCGTCCTCGCGAGCGCGGCATGAGCACGGGGACGCACACCGGACACCGGATCGAGGCAGTCCTGCTGATCCCGGGCCGCGGTGAACCCGTGCCCGACGCCGTGGTGGTGCTCGACCGGGACCGGATCGGGTACGCCGGCCCGCGCGCCGACGCACCGGCTCCTCGGCCGGGACAGGAGACCGTACAGGTGCCCGTGGTGATGCCGGGACTGTGGGACTGCCACGCCCACTTCGTCGGCCTGCTCGGCTCGGTCGGCACCGAACAACTGATGCTGACCCCCTCGGAGGTGGCGGTCGCCCGCTCGGTACAGGATGTCCGGACCGCCCTGCGGGCCGGCTTCACCAGTATCCGCGAAGTCGGCGGCTACGGCGTCTACCTGGCTCGGGTGATCGATGAGGGAACGCTGCCCGGACCCACGATCTACGGAGCCGGAGCCGTGCTCAGTCCCTCCGGCGGGCACTCCGACGCACACGGTCTGCCGTACGCGTGGGTGACGGACCCACTGCGTCCCAACGGCATGCTGCATGTCGCCGACGGCGTGCCCGAGTGCCTGCGCGCGGTACGTCTGCAACTCCGGCTCGGCGCACGGCTGATCAAGGTGTGCGCCTCCGGCGGTGTCATCAGCGAACTCGACCACCCGCGCCACCAGCAGTTCAGCGACGCCGAACTCAGGGCAGTGGTGGACGAGGCGGAGCGGGCCGAGCGAATCGTCGCGGCACACTGCCACGGCAAGGCGGGCATCATGGCCGCGCTGCGCGCCGGGTGCCGCACCATCGAACACGGAACGGAACTGGACGAGGAGGCCGCGGCAGCCATGCGGGAGGCCGACGCGGTACTGGTCCCGACGCGCACGGTGTACGAGAGCATCCTCTCCCGCAGGGAACTGGTGTCGCCCGTCGCCCGCCGCAAACTGGAAGAGCTGGAGGAACGCCACCGTCAGGCGATGGCCGTGGCACATGCCGCGGGCGTGCGGATCGCGCTGGGCACCGACCTGGGCACGAGTGCACCCGACTCGCCGCTGGCCTGGGGCCGCAACGGTCAGGAGTTCGGCCACATGGTCGCGGCCGGCCTCACCCCGGCGGAGGCGATCGAGGCCGGAACCGCGACCGCTCCGCTGACCCTGGGACCACAGGCACCGGCATCCGGGCTGCTCGCGGCTGGATATGACGCCGATGTGATCGCCCTGGCGACGAACCCTCTGGAGGACATCTCGGTGCTCGCACGACCCGACCAGGTGACACACGTGTGGAAAGCAGGAGTGCCGGTGAAGCGCCCGCACCACATACAGGCAACGGAACGTATCGCGAACGGACTTGGGGGCGATCACGATGGCCACCGGCTGGGACAGCACTGAACTCGTAGCGGCACTCAAGACGATCGACGAGGTACTGGCGCATTTCGAGGAGGTCGGTGACCTCGCCCGAGTGGCACGCGGCCGACTCTCGACCCTCCAGGACGACCGGAAGGATCAGTGCGCCGGGGACGTAGCGTTCCGAGCGCCCACTTCCGGGCCCAGGGATCCGCGCATCGAGCTGACCCAACGGCAGCGCGAGGTCCTGGAGTTGCTCGCACGAGGTTCCTCCAACCGCAGGATCGGCCGCGAGTTGAACATCACGGAGCAGACCGTCAAGGCCCACCTGCACAGCATCTACCGCAAGCTGGGTGCGGCGGACCGCACCGAGGCCGTGGTGATCGCCATGCGCAGGGAACTCGTCCCCGTCCTCGGCTGACCGCTCGGGACCGCGTCCCGGCCGGGAGCCGGGCCGGGCAGGCTGGTCACCCGTGCGCCGGCCGCACCTTCCGCGGGTCGCCCAGCTCCGCCCGCATGTCGGTGAGCAGCGCGTCCCGCCCGGACGGCGACGACAGATAGAAATGCGTTCCGGGGAAGACCACGGTGCGGAACGGCCCGGTGGTGTGCCGGCGCCATTCCTCCAATTCGCCGCGGCGCACATCGGGATCCCGGCTGCCTCCGTACGCGACGACGGGGCAGTCGAGGGGCGGGCGTGGCCGGTGGAGGTAGGTCTCGGAGATCGTGAAGTCGGCGCGCAGCACCGGCAGCAGCATCCGCAGGAACCCGGGGTTGGCCAGCAGGGCGGGCGGGGTGCCGTCGAGGTCGCGAAGCCGTGCCACGAACCCCTCGTCGGGCAGGTGGTGGATCATCGGTTCCCGCAGCGGCAGATGCGGAGCCCGGTGCCCGGACACGAACAGCCGCACCGGCGGCGGAGCGCCCGCGTCGCGCAGGCACAGCGCGGTCTCATAGGCCAGCACAGCCCCGAGACTGTGCCCGAACAGCGCGTACGGCCGCTGCGCGTCGACCCGGCCCAGGATGTCGTCGAGCGCGTCGGCCAGCGTCGCGACGGGCGCCTCCCGGATCCGCTGACCCCGCCCCGGCAGCGGCAGCGGACGCAGTGCCAGGCCCTCGGGCAGTTGAGCGGCCCACGAAATGAACAGGCTTCGGGCGTCTGCGCCGGCGTGGGCCAGACAGTACAGTCGTACGGCGGAGGGGCCGGTACCCGCGTGACCGGTCATGCGGAGCCGCCGTGAGGGGACGGCGGCTCCTCCTGCGGCAGCGAGCCGGCGATGGTGTTGAGAAGGATGTTGGTGGTGCCCTCGTAGATGCGGCCCGCTTTGGCATCGCGGTAGAAGCGCTCCACGGGATAGGCCCGGGTGAAGCCGTTGCCGCCCAGGACCTCCACCGCCTGGGAGGCGGCGCGTTCGGCGACCTGGGAGGCGAAGAGCTTGGCCATCGCCGACAGGCGGAGCCGCTCGCCGAGGTCGGCACCGGCCTCCACGGTCCGGGTCACGTCGTACAGCAGTGCCCGGGCTGCGGCCACGTCGGTGGCGATGCCGGCAAGGGTGAACCGCACGCCCTGGAACGTGCTGATGGTCCTGCCGAACTGCTCCCTGCGCCTGCTGTAGGCCACGGCCTCGTCCAGCGCCCCCTGGGCGAGGCCCACCAACTGAGCGGCAATGCCGATCCGTCCGATGTCCAGGGCGGCGATGGCCACACCCTCACCGTTGCCGAGGCCGCCCACGCAGTCCTGGTGGCGGACCCGGACCCCGTCCAGCCGCAGGTCCGCCGTGGCGGCGGCCCGCACACCGAGTTGCTCGGCACGGGGGACGACCGTGAGTCCCGCGGTGGTCCGGTCGACCAGGAAGGCCGAGGCACCGCGCCCCTCGGTGCGGGCGAAGACCAAGAACAGGTCCGCCGCCGCCGCGTTGCTGGTCCACCGCTTGCGTCCGGTGATCAGCCAGCCGTCGCCGTCCGGGGCGGACACGGCCGTCGTGGTACCGGCGAAGGCGTCGCTTCCGGCCTGCTCCTCCGACAGGGCGAACGCCCCGATCCTCCGCGTGGCGAGCAGCGGCAGATGGCGCCTGCGCTGGTCGCCGCTGCCCTGTCGCAGCAACGTGGCGACGATCAGCGCGTTCTGCACATCCACGGCCACGGCGACGCCCGGGTCGACGCGGGCGACCTCCTCGATGGTCAGCACCGTCCGGAACAGCGAACCGCCGTGACCGCCGTACCGAGTGGGGGCCTCCACAGCCATCAGCCCGGCGGCGAACAGCTTCTCCCGCACGCCTGGGTCGAGGGTCGCGCACCGGTCCATTTCGTCCGACAGCGGCGCGATGTGCTCGCGGGCGAAGGCCCGCACGTGTGCGCGCCATGCGGCGTCCTCGGGAGGCAGACGCGTGAGCGGTCGTGGGTCCGCGCCCGAGGTCCCCTCGGTCGCGCCGCCGGTCCCGGTGCCCCCGGGAGGCTCGGTCAGCACGGTCGCCCCTCCTCCCGGAGCGCGATCCGCGCGGCCATCAGCTCGGCCAGCTGCGCCACGGACGAGGCCGCGTACAGTCGGCGCAACGGAACCGACACCCCCCAGCGGGACCGCAGCGTGGTCATCAGGCGCATCAAGTGGGCCGAGTGCAGCCCCAGGTCCGCGAACCTCTCATTCAGGCCGACGGCGGGCAGCCCCACGGTGCGGGCCACCACCTCGGCCAGGGCACGTTCCAGGTCCGTGCGCGGTGCGGCCTGAGGCGTCCGTCCCTGTCGTGCGGCGTGCGGGGCGAGATCGGGCAGCGCCTTGGTGTTGATCTTGCCGCCGACCGTGACGGGCAGGTCGTCCAGCCAGCCGAAGGCGGTCGGCATCATGTGGCCTGGCAACTGCCGGGCCGCGAAGTCAAGGATCTCCTGCGCGGGAATCCGGTCCCCGGCCGGGACACCGTACCCGACAATCCGCGCTCCGCCCTGGTCGTCAGGACGTGCGACCGCGACGGCCGACCGGACTGCGGGATGGGCGCGCAGGACGCTCTCGATCTCGCCGAGCTCCACGCGAAAGCCGCGGACCTTGACCTGCGTGTCGCCGCGGCCCAGGTACTGCAGCGCGCCGCCGGGCAGAAGCCGCGCGAAGTCACCGGTACGGTACATCCGTTCGCCTGGCTCGGTGGGTTCGGTCCCGAAGCGTCGTGCGGTCAGTTCTTCACGTTCGTGGTATCCGGCGGCCACCGCCGCTCCCGCCACGCAGAGTTCACCGCGAGCGCCCTCGGCCACCGGCCGGTTCCGGTCGTCGAGAAGATACGCGCGCTGGTTGGGCAGCACCCGCCCGATGGCCACCGGCGCGTCGGCCTTCACCTCGTCGGCGGTGACGGTGTGCCAGGTGGACACGACCGTGGCCTCCGTGACGCCGTACAGATTGTGCAGGAGCGGACGCTGGTCGCCGTGCCGCTCGATCCAGGGCCGCAGCGTGGCCGTCTGCAGGCGGTCACCGCCGATGAACACGTGCCGCAGGCAGAGCGGATCACCCGCCGCTTCGTCGGCGGCGGAGAAGTGCTCGAACAGGACGGGTGTCTGGCTGCACACCGTGACCTGTTCGTTCCGCACCAGGGCGTGGAAGTCGTCCGGGGAGCGGACCGTGTCCGCGGGAACGACGACGAGCCGGGCGCCGTTGCCCAGCGCTCCCCAGATCTCCCAGACCGAGTAGTCGAACCCGAAGGAGTGAGTGAACGTCCAGACGTCGCCGCCGTCCAAGCCGAACAGCTCACGCCCGGCGGCCAGCAGGCTCTGCACGTTGTGGTGGGTGACCACCACCGCCTTGGGCCGCCCCGTCGAGCCGGAGGTGTACATCACGTACGCCGGCGCGTCCGGAGCCACCTGCGGTGGCGGCGGTGCCTCGATGGGCCCACACTCGGGACCTGCCTGCGGATCCAGGGAGATCACCGGGCCGTCGAACGGCGGTACCCGCTCCGCCAGCGCCTCGGTGGTCACGACGTGGCCAGCCCGGCGTCGGCCATCATCCCGGCCAATCGCTCGGCCGGGTACTCCGGGTCCAGCGGCACGTACGCGGCGCCGGCCCGGAACACGGCGATCATCGCCGCGACCAACGTCTCGGACCTGTCCATGCACAGCCCGACCCGGTCCCCGGGGCCGACCCGCGCCTCGCCCAGCCGGATGGCCATCGCGTCGGCAAGCCGGCTCAGCTGCCGGTAGGTCAGCCGACGCTCTTTGCACACCACCGCCTCCGCGTCGGGAGCACGGGCGACATGACGGGCGAACGTGTCGTGCAGGGCGGCCGGTTCGATGTCCAGCCGGACGGTGGAGTCACCCGACACCGGCCGGTGCGCCGTGACCGGAGCCAGCTCGCCCAGCGTGAGTTCCGGCGCTGTCGCCATCCGGGTCAGCACGGTCCGCAGCTGCGCGCAGAATCGGCGCGCGGCCTGTGAGGAGAAGCGGCCGCGGTCGTAGATCACCCGGAGGGGCATGCCGTCGCCCGGCATGATGACCATGGTGATCGGGTAATGCGGGCGTCCGTCATAGCGCATCTCGGCGAGCTTCATGCCGGTCTCCTGGAGCGCGAAGTCCGGCATGGGCATGTTCTCGTAACTGACGCTGCTCTCCAGCAGGGGCACGTCCAGCGGAAGCCCCAGCAGCCGCTGCACCTCGAACAGCGGCAGGGT
This sequence comes from Streptomyces diversicolor, assembly GCF_057537855.1. Lineage (NCBI taxonomy): Bacteria > Bacillati > Actinomycetota > Actinomycetes > Kitasatosporales > Streptomycetaceae > Streptomyces > Streptomyces diversicolor. Next base: position 57,939 of record NZ_BAAJXA010000051.1, on the reverse strand, counting down.
GCTGTGGTCCCGGACAGCGGCGATGTGCACCTGGAAGTCGCGCAGCCACGACAGCGCCGTACGGTGTGGCTCCAGCCGTTCACGCACCGGCAGGGTCGCGATCAGCGGGCCGAGGATGTTCTCGCTGCCGCGCAGGTCACCGGGCCGGTGGGCCATGGTGAAGCCGCACGCCACGTCGTGCGTGCCGTAGTGATGTGCGAGGACGAGCAGCCAGGCGCCCTGCACGACGGTGTTCAACGTCAGTTGGTGGGCACGGGCCAGTTGCCGTACGGCCGGCTCGACGGCGGACAGGTCCAGTTCCACGAAGCCGTGACTGGGCTCGCCCGGCGCGGGTGGCTCCCCACCGAGTTGCAGCGGCTCCGGCGGGGTGAACGCCGCCAGTTCGTTCGTCCAGAAGTCCAGGCTGTCCTTGCCGTCCTGGCCGCGCCACCAGGCCACATAGTCGCGGTAGGGCCGCATCGGCCGGAAGTCCGGTTCGTGGCCGAGGCACAGCGCCTGGTAGCCGGCGATGAAATCGGTGACCGCGAGGCCGAAGGACCAGCCGTCCATCAGCAGATGGGACAACCGCCAGGCGAAGACCCAGCGCTGCGCCTCGGTGCGGATGACGGACAGCCGCATCAGCGGTGCCTTCGCCAGATCGAACCCCTCGACCCGTTCTCGGTCCAGCCAGGCGGTGATCCGCCGCTCCTGATCGCCGGGCGGCGTGTCCCGCCAGTCCAGCACCTCAAGCGGCAGGTCGGCATGCCGGTGGACCACCTGCAGCGGGGTGCCCTCCGGCCGCCAGTGGAAGGAGGTGCGGAGGATGGGGTGACGGTCGACGACCATCTGCCAGGCACGCCGGAAGGCCTCCGGGCGCAGCGTGCCGTCGAAGGTGAGCAGCAACTGTTCGATGTAGACGCCCGCCTCGGGACGGGCCTGTTGTTCGAACAACAGGCCCTGCTGGATGGGTGTCAGCTCGTAGAGATCCTCGATGCCCTTGGCCGCGGCGGTCCGGGTGTGCACGCCGTGCTCGGCCGTTCGGTCGTTGCCCATGTGCTGGTGCCCTTCTCTCGGACAGATCGTCAGTGGCCTTCGAGGGAACCGAGGAACGCGCTCAGCTCGTCGCCGTCGAGTCCCGCCAGCGGGAAATCCGACGGCTCGTAGCTGCCCGAGCGGACCGTGCGGCAGTGCTCCACGATGCTGCGGACCGCTTCGGGGAACGCTCGGGCGAGTGCGGCGACGGCGGCGGCCGGCTCGGCGCCGTCCGGGTGCTGCCAGCACAGCCGCAGTTCACCCGCGACCACCGCGCCCGCCACCGTGGCGAGCGTGCCGGCAGGGGCCGAGGTCAGGCGCGGCCCGGGGAAGCCGGCGGGCGCCGGCGTGCCCGCCACCGGGAGCCAGTCGTCCTCCGCGACCTCCCGCAGGGTCACCCGGGGCCCGTCTTCGTCGCCGGCCGCGGCGTGCCGGAGCGCGCGTTTGACGGCCGGCAGCACCGAAGCCAGGTCCTCGGGCGACTCCGGGACATCGAGGGGCACCTGTTCCGTGTACCGGCCCAGTGCGCCGTCGGCCGACGCCGGTCGCAGGGACCGCTCCACGTTCAGCGCGGTCCCGCCGAGCGTCTGCCGCGCCGCCAGGGACAGTGCGACCGCGACCGCTTCCCCGAGCGTGAGGTGGTAGGCCGCGGACGATGTGTCCCGCAACTCGGACACCGTCTCCGCCGTCAGCACGGTGACCTGTTCGCCGGTGAGCGCGACAGTCTCGTGCGCCGCGGCCGCAGTGGTGGGCGGCGTACCGGCGGCCCAGGCCGGGAAGGAGCCCGTTCGGACCGGCCAGTCGACGCGCTCCTGGCCCGCCGCCAACTGCCGGTAGGCGTGGGCGAAGTCGACGGTGAGGGCCCGCCAGGAACTGTCGTCGAGGACGGCCGCCGCGGCGACCCACACCAGCCGGTCGGGGCAGGTGCCCGTACGGGCGAGGGCGAGCTTGACCGGGGTGTCCGCGAAGGGGGCGTGTTCGGCCGTCATCTCCTCGATGATCTCGGTGAGCGCGTTCTCCCGCCGGTCCTCGGGTATGCCGGTGAGATCGATCTCGGAGACCATGACGTCGTCGGTCGCGCCGCCGTCGAACTGGCCTGGCCTGCCGTCGTCCAGGGAGGTGAACCGAAGCCTGAGCGCGGAGTGCTGGGCCGCAGTCGCCCGCAGCGCCCGCGTGGCGACGTCCAGATCGACACCGGTGTCCAGGGCCGTGACCAGCCATGCCGTGATGCCGTCGGCGGCGAGCGCGGACTGGTGCGCGGTGAGCGGCACCGCAGGCAGGAGGGTCGCGCCGCTGGTCTCGGTCTGCGCCACCCGCCGCGCGAGGGCGAGGAACGAGTCGCTCTCGAAGAGGTCCTGTGGGGCGATCAGCATGCCCTGCGCACTGGCCCGGCTGACCAGTTGGATGCCCATGATCGAGTCGCCGCCGAGTGCGAAGAAGTTGTCCGTGGGCCCGGGTCCGTCCACGCCGAGCACCTCGCTCGCCAAGGCCAGCAAAGCTGTGACGGCGGGGCGCAGGTGCTCATCCGTCCCGTCCGCGGCGCCGCCGGCTCCACCGGCCCGGCCGCCGACGCGGTCGGGGGCGGGCAGGGCAGCGCGGTCCACCTTTCCGTTGGCGCTCAGGGGGAGTTCGGGCAGGGTGACGATGTCCGCGGGCACCAGGTAGGCGGGCACGGTCGCGGCCAGGTGTTCGCGCACGGATCCGATCAGATCCGCCGGATCCGCGTCGGCGTGGGCCGCGACGACGTACGCGACGAGGCGCTGCTGTGTTCGTCCGCCGAGTGCGGTGGCGACGGCCGCGGCCACGTCCGGGTGCTGGGCGAGGGCGTGCTCGACCTCGCCGAGTTCCACCCGGAAGCCACCGATCTTGACCTGGAAGTCCTCCCGGCCCAGGAACTCGATGGCCCCGTCGGGCAGATAGCGTCCGAGATCGCCGGTGCGGTACAGACGTTCGCCGGTGCTCGGATGGGCGATGAAGGACTCGGCGGTTCGCTGCTCGTCGTTCCAGTAGCAGGCAGCGACCCCCGCGCCGCCGATGTACAGCTGGCCGGCCGTCCACACCGGGGCCGGTTCCATGCGGTCGTTGAGCACGTGGAAGCTCTGGTTGCGCAGCGGGAAGCCGTACGGGATCGATGTCCAGTCGGCGGGGACCTCACGGACGGGATACGCGATCGACCAGATGGCCGCCTCGGTGGCACCGCCCCGGCTGACCACATCCAGCCACGGTACGAGGGCGCGGGCCCGGTCGGGGAGGCGTACGGGGATCCAGTCGCCGCTGAGCAGCGCGAGCCGCAGGGGCAGTGTGTCCTGCCCGGGCGTGTTCTCCAGGTGGGTGACGAACATGTCCAGCAGCGCGGGCACCGAGTTCCAGACGGTCACGCCGTGCCGTGTCACCAGCTCGGCCCAGCGGCCGGGGTCCCGTCCGGCCTCGGGTCCGGGCAGCACCAGGGCGCCACCGGCACCGAGCACCCCGAAGACATCGAACACGGACAGGTCGAAACTGAGCGACGACAGACCCAGCACCCGGTCTTCGGAGGTGATACGGAACCGCTCGCAGACGTCCGCCAGGGTGTTCAGGGCGGCGGTGTGCGTCTCGGCCACGCCCTTGGGTGTGCCGGTGGAACCGGAGGTGTAGATGACATAGGCGACGTCGTCCGGGCGGCCGGGGCAGCGCCAGTCCGACACGAGGCCGGCCCGCCAGTCGGGCGCCCCGGACACCGGCAGCGTGGGCACGCCCTGCGGCCAACGGCTCTTGTCCGCGGTCCCGTCGGTCAGGACGCACTCGATCCCGGCGTGTTCGATCAGCCAGGCACGCCGGGCCGCCGGCAGGTCCGGGTCGACCGGCACGTAGGTGCAGCCGGCCGCCGATGCGCCCAGGACCGCGACCACCTGCCGCCAGCCCTTGGCGAGTCCGACGCCGATCACCGTTCCGGGCCCGTGACCGCGGTCCCCGAGAGTGCTCGCCAGTTCGATGGCACGGCCGGTCAGCTCCGCGTGGGTGAGCACCCGACCGTCGGCGAGAACGGCGGGCCGGCCGGCCAGCGCCGGGTCGGTGCCGGCGCGCAGCACCCGCTCGCACAGCAGGCCGGACGGCAGCGGGCCCGCCGTGTCGTTGGCCCCCTCCCGTACCCGCAGCTGCCACTGTGGCAGCGGTACGGCGGGCGGCCGCAGCCAGCCCTCGGGTCCGGCGAGGCTGATCAGCAAGTCCTGATAGGCATCGAACATCTCGGCCATCATGCCGTCGGGGAACAACTCGTCGACCGCATGCCAGGCCAGCTCCAGCACACCGCCGAACTCCAGCACGAAGTGGTCGATGGTGACCTGCGGAGTCTGGGAGACAAAGCGATTCTGCTCACCCAGCCAGGCCACCGGGGAGGGCACGCGTCCCGGATCCTGTTCGGTGGACAGGGCGCTGGTGAACACCACGGGCATCACCGCGCCGCTCGTGTCCCGGCGGACCCGGTTCAGCTCGCGCAGGATGCGCACGCCGCTGATGTGACGGTGCTCGAAGTCCTGCCATGCCTGCCGCTGCAACTCGCTGGCGAGTTCGCCGAAGGTGCCCAGCGCGCGGGTGTCGACCTCCAGCAGTTCGAAGGACGCGAACTCGCCGACGACGCTGTCCACGTCGGGGTGGAAGGGCAGGCGGTTGACCGCGGTGAAGTTCAGCGTGAAGTGCTGGTTCTTGCTCCAGGTACCCACCACCGCGGCGTAGGCGGCGACGAGCGCGCTGGACGGGGTGACCCCGTGCTCGCCCGCCTGCTCCTTGACCCGCGCCCACACCTCGGCGTCCAGGCGGGCATGCCGGCGCACGAATGTCGGCCTGGTCAGCTCACCGGGGGCGACCACAGTGGGAAGTTCCGGCGCGGGCGGAAGGACCCGCACACGCGCGCGCCAGTACTCAAGGGAACGCTCGTACAACGGGGTGTCGTGCAGGGCCTGTTCGGCCAGGGCGTAGTCCCGGAAGGACAACTCGGGCGGCTGCGCCGGGCGGTCGGGGTCTTCGTAGTACTCCCGCCAGGCCGGGAGAATCTGGTAGAAGAAGCTCGCCACATCCGCGCACAGCAGGTCGAAGCTGATGTGGGTCCGCAGCCTGCCGTCGGGGAGCCGACTGGTCCTGATCTCCCACAGGGGCCAGGTGTCGGCAGGCCGCACCTCGCTGCCCATGCAGTCCGTCACCGCGGCCAGCAGCGACTCGGCGCTCGCCGGGTCGCGGCCGGCCAGGTCCAGTTCCTCGAAACAGTAGTCGGGGACGTCTTTCAGGACACGCTGCCGGCCGTCGGGCAGGACGACGACACGCAGCATCTCATGGCGCCGGACCACTTGCTGCCACGCCCGTTCCAGCCGCTGCGGGTCGAGAGTGTCGCTGTCGAACTCCAGATACAGGTGGGGAGCGACGTTCCCCATGTCGAAACTGCCCAACCGTCCGATCCACTGGGCCTGCTGCATCTCCGTCAGCGGGAACGGCTCGTGGCGGTGCTCCAGGTCGGGTACCAGGACCGGCAGATTCTCCACGGCCGGGTCGGCGGGCTCACTCTGCTCCAGCAGGGAGGCGAGCGCGGCCACGCTGGGATGCGACAGAAGAGCGCTCGGAGCCGCCGAGCCTGGAACGCATGCGGTTGAGCATCTGCGTGGCGAGCAGGGAGTGGCCTCCCAGCTCGAAGAAGTTGTCGTGGACGCCGATCGGACCGAAGCCGAAGAACTCCTCCCACAACGCGGCGATGTCGCGCTCCGCCTGGGTGCGGGGCTCGGTGTAGGCGGTCAGCAGGTGCTCGGGCCGGTTGCCGCCGTCCTGCTCCACGTCGGGCCCGGCGGCGTCGGGGATGTCGACGTCCGGGCTGACGCCGGTCACGGCCCGCGGTTCGATCCAGTACCGCCTGCGCTGGAAGGGGTAGACGGGCAACCGCACACGCTGCCGGGCCGGTTCGAGACGGGTCCAGTCGATGTCCCGTCCGGCGAGCCAGAGTCCGGCCACGCCGGTCAGCACCACGTCGATGTCGGGTTCGGCCTGGTCGGGCCTGCGCATCGTGGCGACCACGGCCGTGCCGGCACCGGCGGTCTGCCGGGCCAAGGTGCCGAGCGCGTTGCCAGGGCCGACCTCCATCAGAACGCAGCGGCCCAGGGTCGCCACCGCCTGGTTCACGGCCGCGCCGAACCGCACCGGCACCCGCATGTGCGTACCCCAGTAGCCGGGGTCGGTGGCCCGGTCGGTGCTGATCCACTCGCCGGTGACGGTGGACACGAACGGCAGCGAGGGGGCGCCCAGCCGGACGCCCGCGACTCGTCGGGTGAAGTCCGGCACGATCGGGTCGATCATGCCCGAGTGGAACGCGTGCGAGGTGTGCAGCAGACGAGCGGTGACCTCCAGCTCGGCCAGCCGTGCCCGCAGGGCGGCGATCTCGTCGTGCGGTCCGGAGACCACACAGAGCCCGGGCGCGTTGACGGCGGCGACCGAGAGTCCGGGGGTCAGCAGCGCTGCCACCTCGTCCTCGTCGGCAGCGACGGCGAGCATCGAGCCGGACGGCAGCTCCCGCATCAACGTGCCGCGCGCCGCGACCAGGGCCAGGGCGTCGCCCAGTTCCATCACGCCGGACAGGCAGGCCGCCACGAACTCGCCCAGACTATGTCCGATCATCGCGTCCGGGGTGACCCCCCACGCATCCAGCTGCCGGGCGAGCGCGTACTCGGTGACGAACAGGGCGGGCTGGGCGAGTGAGGTATTCTCCAGCCGCCGGGCGGCCTCCCGCGCGTCTGCGTGCGCGGGGTACAGCGCCTCGCGAAGGTCGGCGCCCAGCAGTGGTCGCAACAGGCCCGCGCAGGCGTCCACGGTTTCTTTGAACACCGGCTCGTCCCGGTACAGGCCGTGCCCCATACCGGGGTACTGGGTGCCCTGGCCGGGGAAGAGGAAGACGGTCTTCACCGGGCCGGGTGGCGCTGCGGCACTCGCCACGCGTGCCGGTTCCGCACCGCCGAGCAGGTGCGCCGCTTCCCGGGTGTCCCGGGCGACGAGCGCGCGGCGGAAGCGCAGCGATGCGCGGCCCGTGCGGGTGGTGTGGGCCATGTCGGCGAACCGGACGGCCGAAAGGGCAAGGCCATGAAGTTAGGGATCGGGTTGGTGGCTGTAGGTGGGGTCTCTTCTGGGGGAATGCCGGACGTGAGAAGCGGAGCCCCGGTAGAACTGGCTGGTCTGCCAAGACAAGCCGTTCACAGCACCGGAGGCTCCGCTGTCGGGTCAGTGTGTCATCAGCCGCGAGATCGCGGTAGCCGATGGTCTTTTCGCTCCGGGTCATCTGGGCGAGCTGACGCAGATCGTCCCGTTCGAGATGGTCGACGCCGCCCTGGCCGAGTGCGGGGCCGTCCAGCAGCGGTTGCGGAAACTCCCGGCCCGGGTGGTCGTCTACCTCCTCCTGGCTGCCGCTCTGTTCGAGGAGTGCGGCTATCCGGCCGTGTGGGCCAGACTGACCTCCGCACTGCACTGCCTGCCGGTCCCGAAGGTCACCGCCACGGCACTGTGGCACGCCCGCGCCCGGCTCGGGGTGCGCCCCGTGCGGGCCCTGTTCGACCTGCTGCGCGGCCCGGCGAGCGCGATCCGCACCACGGGGGCCCGCTGGGCCGGTCTGCTGGTCGTCGCCGTCGACGGCACCTACCTCGATGTCCCCGACACTCCCGCCACCCGCGCCCGTCTGGGCAAAGGCTCCAACCAGTACGCCACTTCGGGCTATCCGCAGATCTGCCTGGTCACCCTGGTCGCCTGCGGCACCCGGGCCGTGATCGACGCGGTCTTCGGCCCGCGTACCAGCGGCGAGAGCACCCACGGCAAGCGCCTGGCCCGCTCCCTGCACGAGGGCATGATCGTCCTGCTGGACCGCGGCCTGTCCTCCAATGCCTTCCTGGCCACGGTCGCGGACACCGGCGCCGCGTTCCTCGCCCGGCTGTCCGCCACCCGCAGACCACCCGTCCTGCACCGCTACGAGGACGGCTCGTTCCTGTCCCGGATCGGCCGGCTGGAGGTCCGTGTCATCGAGTGCGAGATCACCATCGCCACCACCGCCGGGCGCACCACCGGCGTCTACCGGCTGGCCACCACCCTGCTCGATGCCCGCCGCTACCCGGCATTCGAGCTGGTCAAGCAGTATCACGAGCGGTGGGAAGTGGAGTCCGCCTTCTTCGCGATCAAGAAGTCCATGCTCGGCCGCCGGGTCCTGCGCGCCCGGACCATGTCCGGTATCGCCCAGGAGGTCTACGCGCTGCTGACCGCCTACCAGATGATCAGGATCGCCATCGCCGACGCCACCGCGACCCTCCCCGACGCGGACCCCGACCGGGCCGGCTTCAGCATCGCCCTCCAGACCGCCCGCGACCAGGTCGTCCAAGCCGCAGGCGTGATCGCCGACACCACCGTCGACCTCGTCGGAACCATCGGACGAGCCGTCCTGAACCAGCCGATGACAGCACGCCGACTCCGCGTCAGCCCCCGCGCCGTCAAACGACCACTGTCCCGATACGCCTACAAGAGCCTGCGCGTGGACCGACGCACCTACAAAGCCACCATCAGCATCGACATCTTGTTGACAGGACCCAGCAGCCCATAACTTCACGGCCTTGGCCGAAAGGGCCCCGGCGTCCGCTTCCCCGGCCAGGTGATCGGCGAGGTCCGTGGTCGCCTGGTCCAGCGCCTGCGGCGACTTGGCGGACAGCAGGATGAGCTGCGGGGCGCGCCGAGGTTCGGGCGCCGGCCGCGGCAGCGGAGCCTGTTCGAGGATCGCGTGGGCATTGGTGCCGCCGATGCCGAAGGAGCTGACGCCGATGCGGCGCGGGTGGGTGCCGTTCTTCCACGGGATCAGCTCGGTGTTCACGAAGAACGGGGTGCTGTCGAAGTCGATCCGTGGATTGGGGCGCTCGAAGTGCAGGCTGGGGACGAGTTCCGCGTGCCGCAGCTGCAGGACGGCCTTGATGAGGCTGGCGATGCCGGCCGCCGACTCCAGGTGGCCGATGTTGGACTTGACCGAGGAGACCGCGCAGAAACCCCGTTCCCCGGTGTGTTCGGCGAAGGCCCTGGTCAGTGCGTTGATCTCGATCGGGTCGCCGATCCGGGTGCCCGTTCCGTGTGCCTCGACGGCGGTGATGGTGCGGGCGTCGACGCCGCTGGACGCGAGTGCGGAGGCGATCAGCCGCTCCTGCCCGGCCGCGCTGGGAGCGGTGTAACCGACCTTGTCCGAGCCGTCGTTGTTCACTGCGGTGGTACGCAGGACGGCCAGGACCGGGTCGCCTTCGGCGAGCGCGTCGGCCAGTCGCCGCAGCACGACGACACCGACGCCGTTGCCGAACACGGTGCCGCGCGCGGCGGCGTCGAACGGTCTGCAGTGGCCGTCGGGTGAGTGGATCAGTCCTTCCTCGTACAGGTAGCCCACCCGGTGCGGGACGCGGATGCACACCCCGCCCGCCAGCGCGGTGCCGCACTCTCCGCTCAGCAGCGCCCGAGCGGCCTGGTGCACCGCCACGAGCGAACTGGAGCAGGCCGTCTGTACGGTGACTGCCGGGCCGGTCAGGCCGAGCAGGAACGCGGTGCGGCTGGCGAGGTAGTCCTTGTCATTGTGGATCTGCAGCTCGAACACCGCCGGGCTCATCACGATCCGGTTGCCGCCGAGCAGGTTCGACATCAGGTAGGCCGACATGCCGGCTCCGGCGAACACGCCGACGTCGCTGTCGGTACCGGGGCCGCGCCCGGCGTCCTCCAAGGCGTGCCAGGCCGCCTCCACGAACAGGCGCTGCTTGGGATCGAGGAGGGCCGCCTCGCGGGCGGTGATCTGGAAGAAGGCGGCGTCGAACTCGTCCGCGCCGTCCAGCGGCGCGGCCCGCCGGACGTACTCGGGCCGAGAGGACATCTCGGGCGGGATGCCCTCGGCGGCGAGCGTCTCCTGCGACAGGGTGCTGATCGACTCGACGCCCTCGCGCAGGTTGAGCCAGTACCTGTCCAGGTCCGGCGCCCCCGGGAACCGGCCGGACATGCCGGTGATGGCGACGGCTCCGGCGGTGGTGTCGGATGTGCGGCGCGGGTCGGTCACCGGTGTGCCTCCTGCGGTCCGGTCGGCGCGAGACGTGCGATGTCGAAGTCGGTGCGGCCGTCGATGGCCAGGTCGGAGCAGATCCGTCCGATCAGCGGCACGAACTTGAAGCCCCAACCGGAGCTGTAGAGCACGATGTTGCTCCCGCCGGGGACGAGGCCGGCGGCGAGGCCGAGGTAGAACTGGCGGCGTGGATCGGCGGGCAGGACGGCCAAGCAGCTCGATGTGTGCGCGGGTTCCGGGTCGAGTGCCGGCAGGTGGCGCCCCACCCAGGAGCACAAGCGGTCCACGTGGCGGGGATCGGGCCGTCCGGTCGCACCCTGCGCGCTGTCCAGGGGGTGCACCTCGAAGTCCGGTCCGAGCCGGACCAGTTCACTGGGCGACCACGGGTTGCGGCCGAAGCCGTAGAACAGGTTCGTGTCCTCCTCGGTCGGCTGCTGGAAGACGAACCAGAACGGGAAGTCCACGTCGGCCGTGCGCCGGCGCAGTGACACGAGCGCCATCTCGTACAGCCGGATGTCGAGGGTCGCGCCGAGCGGAGCCAGCAGATCGTTGACGCCCGGCCCGTTGGCCAGGACCACGGTGCCGGCACGGTATGTCTCGCGGTCGGTCCGTACGGTGACGCCGTCGGCGTCGGGCAGCAGTTCCAGGGCCGTCTCCCCGCTGCTCAGCACGCACCCCTCGCGCTGTGCGAGGCCGTAGAGCGCGGCCAGAGTGCCCCGCACGTCGATGGTGCCGCCATCGGGTTGCAGGAATCCCTCGTAGTGGGCGGGCAGGTCTGTGAACCCGAACCGGTTCTCGATGTCCTTCGCCGTCAGCCACTGGTACGGCACGTCCAGCCTGTCCATGATCCGTGCGGTCGTCGCGATCTGCCCCTCGTTGGTCTCCACGTCGATGTCTCCGAACCACAAGCTGCCGATGTGGTGCACAAGCCGGCGTTCGGCCAGACTCTCCAACCGCCGCCACATGGGCAGGGCTTCCATGGTCAGCCGGAACAGATCCTCCTGTGTGTACTGGAGCCGCCAGTGCCGTTCCGCACCGCTGGTGCCCGCCTGTTCGTTGAAGAATCCGTACCGGTCCAGGACGAGGGTGCGCCGACCCCGGGCTGCCGCGTGCCACGCCGTCGACAGGCCGACGGGGCCGCCGCCCACGATCACGATGTCGAAGCGGCTGGGGGAGGAGCCTGTGTTCGTCATGTCTTCGCCGTCCTCAGTCGTCGTGTGGAGGGTGGTCCCGCGGTCACTCACGGCGCCGCGGACGCGAACTCACGGGGAGGCGAGCACGGAGGTGCCGGTCCCGACCTCCGTCAGTACCGCTTCCAGCGCTTCCAGCAGCCATGCCACCTGCTGGTCGGACAGCCCGGGCTGGCAGGGAAGGTTGACCTGTTCCTCGAACCACAGCCGCTCGGCGACCGGGCATTCACCGAGGCGGTGCCCGCGCGCCCGCCACTCGGGCATCAGATGCAGCGGGAAGTAGCGCAGCTGTATCTCCACCCCGCGCCTGACGAGCTGGTCGACGAAGGCGTCCCGGCCGATCCCGCAGCCGGGGTCGAGGAAGAAGGTGTACAAGTGGTAGGCGTTGCGCACGCCGTGCGGCTCCTCGACGGTCCGCACGAACGGGTACCGCTTCAGCAGCGCCGTGATCCGGTGCGCGATGTCCCGGCGCCGTGCGACCAGCTCGTCGAGGCGGTCCAGCTGGACGACGCCGACCGCCGCGCTCGGCTCCGGCATGGTGGCGTTGGTCCCGGCGTTGAGCACCTCTACGCAGCCGTGCGTGTAGGCGTTCCCAGGGTGCAGCATCCAGTCGGGCGGCACCTCCCGGCCGCCCAGCGGGTGGGGCGATGGCACGAACACGGCGTCGGAGTCGTTGGAGCGCATACGGTCCAGACGCTCGGCCCACGCGTCGTTCTGGACCGTCACCATGCCTCCCTCGCCGAGGGTGGTGATGTTCTTGCTGGAGTGGAAACTGAAACAGCCGATGTCACCGAGGGCTCCCGGCGTGCTTCCGCGGTACAGGCTGCCGATCGCGTGCGCGCAGTCCTCCACCACGACGATTCCGTGGAGCCGCGCGATGCTCATGATGCTTTCCATATCGGCCGGAAGCCCGCCGTAGTGCACCAGCAGAATTGCTTTCGTCCGCTCGCTCACCAGGGATTTGATGCTGTCCGGGTCGGCGTTCAGGGTGGTCCGGTCGATATCGCAGAACCGCACGGTCACCTGGTGTTCCAGTCGGGGCTGCACCGTGGCCTTGTAGGTCTGCGGAGTCGCGATGACCTCGTCGCCGGGGCGCAGATCGAGCACGCTGATCGCGAGCGCCAGGGCCACGGTGCCGCTGGTCACCGACAGGGCGTGGGCGCTGCCGGTCAGCTCGCGAAACCGCTGTTCGAAGGCGGCGCGGTGGATGCCGGCCGACAGCGGACTGTGCGATCGCAGGACGCGCGACACAGCGGCCAGCTCTGCTTCGCCCAGCACACTGCCGCGGGTGGGATACGGAACGAGATAGCTTCGGGACGACATCTGCAAGCCACTTCCCCCAGTGCATTGTCGGGACCCTGGGAACGCACTCCGGAATCCTGTACGGTCATGTGCCGCCGCAGCTATTGGCCGATGGATGCAGGCCGTTGTACGACCAGAGACGTAATGAGCGGCCCGCCGTCCATGGTTATCGTGGGTCGGAAATTCGGTCGGCACTCTCCGGTGCGACCGGGAGGGGGATTGCGGCGTCGTGGATGAGCTTCGGAAAATCCTTCGGGACATCGGTATCGACGAGGAGGAGATTCAACCGGAACACTTCCTGCGGGCTCACCTCGGACTCGACTCCACGGAAACCGTCGAGCTGGAGTTGAGGCTCAGACAACGCTTCGGCGTCGTCGTCGACCTGTGGGACAAGCACGACTTCACCCTCGCGGAACTACAGGACCGTATCCGGCAGTCGCAGGGCATGGGCGGCCCCCCTCAGGAGCGCATGCGGGCGCTGGCCATCGCGGCCGAGCGGGCCGAACTGTACCGCCGCGGGGGACTGTGGCGCCCGCAGCGCGTCGACGAGATCGTCCTGGCCCACGCCGGGTCACGCGCCGAGTCCTGCGCGCTCGTCTCCGGTGACCGCCGGCTGACACACGCGGAGTTGGACCGGGCGGTGCGGGCGACGGCCGCCCGGCTCGCCGCCCTGGGTATCGGCCACGGCCGGCCCGTGGCCGTGCAACTGCCGAACGACATCGAACTGGTCGTGCTGACCCTCGCGCTGTCCCGGATCGGCGCGCCACCGGTCATGGTCCCCGTGACCCTGCGCGAGTTCGAACTGGAGCACGTCGTCGCCACCGCCCGACCCGTGGCGATCGCCGTGCCGAGCAGACACGGACGTTTCGACCATCTCGCCCTGGCCCGCCGGTTGCGCGACCGTCACCCCGGCGTGCGTCAGCTGCTGGTCTGCGGTGCCGGCCCGAAGGACGGGGCGGACACGGTCGACCTGTCCGCGCTGTGCGCCACGCCCGGGAGCGACCGTGACGAGCCGGTGGCCGAGCCGGAGTTCGCGGCCCTGGACGATCCGGCGGTGTGCCTGCTGTCCAACGGCACGACCGGCAAGCCGAAGATCATCCCACGGCTTCACGAGGCCTACGGTCACCAGCTCCGGCACACCCCGGCGGTGGCCGGCGTCGGCCCCGACTCGGTGTACCTGGCCGTGATGCCCGCCACCCACGGCTTCGTGCTCGGCTGCCCCGGTGTTCTCGGCACGCTGGGCGCCGGCGGCACGGTGGTACTGGGCCCGTCCACCGAGCCCGAGGCGGCCTTCGCACTCATCGAACGTGAAGGAGTCACCCACTGCACCCTCGTGCCCGCACTGGCCGAACAATGGTCGGACGCCGCCCGTGGGTCCGGGCGCGACCTGTCCACCCTCCAGGTGCTCCAGATCGGCGGCGCCCGGCCCCGGCCCCGCCAGATCCAGCACATACCGCACACCCTCGGCTGCCGCGTGCAGCAGTGCTACGGGATGAGCGAGGGCCTGCTGTGCTACACGGCGCTCGACGACCCCGAGGACATCGTGCTGCACACTCAGGGCCGCCCCCTGTCGCCCGCGGACGAGATCCGGGTCGTGGACGACGAGGGTCGGCCGGTGCGGGCCGAGGAGACCGGCGAGTTGCTGACCCGGGGCCCGTACACCGTCGCCGGCTACTATGCCGACGCCGACGAGCGCGCCTTCACGCCCGACGGTTTCTACCGCACAGGCGACCTGGTACGGCTCCACCCGTCAGGGGCCCTGATCGTGGAGGGCCGCACCCGGGACGTGATCAACCGGGGTGGAGAGAAGATCCCAGCCGTGGAGCTGGACCTGCTCGCCGCCGAGCATCCCGCCGTTGCCGCCGCGGCGGCCGTCGCGGCCCCGCACCACCGCTTCGGCGAGATCGTCTGCCTGTACGTCGTCGCCCGCGCCGGGCAACAGGCCCTCGACCTGGGCGGCGTCCGGCGGTTCCTTCAGGACCGCGGACTTGCCCGCTACAAGCTGCCCGAACGCCTGGAGATCGTCGACGAACTGCCGTACCTGGGCATCGGAAAGGTCGACAAAAAGGCGCTGCGGACAGCCGCGGCGCAGGGGTGAGCCGAAGGTGGCTCTCGGAACCGCTGACCCGGTGCGCGTGTGGGAGTCCCCGGGACCGCGGCAGGCTCAGATCCACCCGGTCAGCGACCTGAGGAAGCCGCCGAAGTCGTCGACATGGACGTTGTGTCCCGTACCGGGCACCCTACGGATCTCGAAACCGGCACGCGCGAATTCAGCGGCCCGGGCGGGAGGCATCAGTTCGCTGGGGTCCGGAAGGATCACCAGGGACGGCACGAGCGGGACGACCGGGAGGTAGGCCGTCTCCAGGTAGTCCATACGGGTCGTGTCCGGGTCCCAGTCGGCCAGTTCGGCCATCCGCGCCTCGTAGGAGCCCTGGGCCCAGTGGGGCGAGGCCTGCTGGAGGTCGGTGAGCGCGAGGTCCTTGACGGTCCGTATCCACTCCATGGCGACTCCGAACCCGCCCTCGGTCACATACCAGGACGGGTCCTCGTAGACGGCCCGGGCGGGCCGCAGCCGGTCGGCGATCATGGCCAGCAGGGTGCCGCCGAGTGAGTGCCCGACCGCCAGGCTCGGCTCGGTCGGCAGGTTGGCCAGCAGGTCGTCCGCCCACCGTTCGCGGCTGTAGCGGCCGCGCGGACTCCCGCCGTGCCCCGCGAGGTCGGGTGCCAGGACGCGGTAGCCGCGGTCCGCCAGGGCAGGAGCCAGTTGCCACCAGGTACGCGAGCTGCCGGAGAGGCCGTGCAGCAGGACCGCGGTGCGGTTCCCCTGGCCCCATTCCTCGATGTGCAGGTCGACCATGCGCGTTTCCCCCCGTGCGGTGCTGTTTCGTGTCGTTCTCAGGGCGTTGGTACGTTGCGTGCGGCGTTCAGCGTGCCCTCGGTCCACACCTCGTCCCGCCGTTCCCCCGCCCGCGGGAAGAGGCCACGCAGGGCGTCCAGTGACTCCTGCTGGGTCTGCTCGGTGACCGGGCGGTTGGCCGTCTCCCAGTCGTGCAGCGCGGCGGGGATGTCTCCCGGGCCGGCCGCCGTGACGGCCCTGGCCAGGTTGAGCGCGTTGATCATGGCGGTTCCCGCGCCCTGTCCGATGGTCGGAGGCATGGCATGGGCCGCGTCACCCAGTACGGCCGCCCGTCCCGTGGCCCAGTGGCTCAGCCGTACGATCTCGTAGCGGTCGAAACGCGGCCGGGGCGGCAGGTCGGCAAGGACACTGCGCAGGACGGGGAAGCTCTCGCACCACACGTCCGCGTCGAGGGGGGTGCGCAGCGCTGGGTCGGTGTGCTGGGCGCTCAGCAGCAGATACAGATCCCGGTTGTTGCAGGGGACGTAGAGGACCCGCCGTGCGAGTCGTGTGTTCCAGTAGTTCACGTAGTCGCGCCATTGCCCGTGCCTGCCGGGGGCGCGGCCCAGCGGTACGAGCAATCGGTACAGGCCGATGGGGAACGTGCCGTGCTCGGCTGTCAGCCCGAGCGATGCGCGGACGGCGGACCGTATGCCGTCCGCGCCCGCGACCAGATCCGCGGGCCAGGCGCGTCCGTCCGCGGTGCGCAGCACCCCCTCGGGCTCGGCCGCGACGACCCGGGAACGGGTACGCACTTCCACGCCCGATGCCCTGGCCTGTTCAAGCAGGGCGGAGTAGAGGGTTTGCCGGGTGAGTGTGACCATCCTCAGCCCGTTGGGCAGAGGGAGCGGGCGGGAGCCGATCCGTGTGCCGTCGGCGTCGCGTTCCTGCCAGCCGGGCGCCTCATGGCTGTCGGCCAGGACGGCGTCCGCCGCGCCGAGTTCACCGAGAACCGTCAGACCGTTCTCCCACAGAAAGATGCCGGCGCCGAACGCCCGCAGGTGCGGACCGCGTTCGTGTACGCGTACTCGCCACCCCTGACGGGCGAGCCCTATGGCGAGAGTGAGGCCGGCGAATCCGGCACCTGCGATCTCCGCTGTGCGTCGCGTCTGGGTCACGCCCTCATCCTGACGGTTCCGCCGAGCCGGTCGTATTGGCCGAAAGGCTAGAAAGGGTTTAGTCCCTGTGGCCGACGTGCCACGTGCGGGCCTGGTCGTACTGGTGCCAGATCCGGGCGAAGACGCCGTCCCGGCCGAGGAGTTCCTCGCGGGTTCCGGTCTCTGCGATGCGTCCCTCGTCCAGGGCGACGACCTGATCGGCGCCTGCCAGGGTGGCCGGCCGGTGGGCGATGACGACGACGGTGCGGCCCGGGTCCGCGGACAGACTGGCGACAGCGCGCTGCACGGCGTTCTCGTTCTCCGGGTCCAGAGCCGAACTCACCTCGTCCAGCAGTACGATCCGGGCCTGCTTGAGCAACGCGCGGGCGATGGAGACCCGCTGCCGTTCCCCGCCGGACAACCGGGCTCCGCCCTCACCGACCCGGGTTGCCCAGCCGTCGGGCAGCCGGGCGGCGAGTTCGTCCAGGCAGGCGGCGCGCGCCGCCGCCGCGAACTCGGCGTCGGTGGCCTGCGGCCTGGCCAGCCGGACGTTCTCCTCGATCGTTCCGTCGAACAGGTACACGTCCTGGAAGACGATGGACAGGGACCGCATCAGGACGTCGTGGTCCAGGTCCCGCACATCGGTGCCGCCGATCCGTACGGCGCCGGCCTCGACGTCGTAGAACCGGGCCAGCAACCGGGTGACGGTGGTCTTGCCCGAGCCGGACGGCCCGACCAGCGCCGTGGTGGATCCCTCGGGGCAGCGGAAGGACACCTGCGCGAGCGCGGGCCTCGCCGCGGCTGTGACGTCGCCGGGGCACGGGTAGGAGAAGGTGACGCGGTCGAAGACGATGTCGGTGCCGGACAGGGCGGTGACGGGCCGTGCGGACCGCGGCAGCGGCGGGGTGCGCAGCAGGGTCTCCACCCGCACGAGGGCGTTCTCCATCGCCCGCAACCCGCCGATCAGCCCGTTCAGCGAGCCTAGTTCCTCCAGGTACCGCACGGCCAGAACGAGGAGCACGACGGCGTCCGGGACGGCGAGGGAGCCGTCGAGCAGAAACCGGGCGACCAGCGCGAGCACAGCGACGAAGCAGGCCATGACGACGGCAACGTAGCCCAGGCCCGGCAGCAGAGAACGCCGCAGCCCACGCCGGTAGCGCAGCCGGTGCTCGTCGAGCGCCTCACGCAACCGTTCACCCCCGGTGGGGGCCTGGCCCGCGGCCCGCAGCACGTGTTGCGCCTGGCCGAGTTCGACGGCCCGCCCGGCGAGTTCGGTGGCGGCCTCATCCAGTGCTGCGTTGGCCTCGGCCGCGATCCGGCCCGAGCGGCGCAACGCCGCGACGGCCAGCGGTGCCGCCAGCAGGAAGACGACGGCGATGCGCCACTCCACCAGGGCGGTGACGACGACCAGCGTCGCCGGAACGACGGTGGCGGCGATCATCTGCGGGCCGATCTGTGCCACGAGCCGGCCCAGTTCGCTGGTGGAGCTGGCCGTCGTACGGGCCAGACGCGCCTTGTTCGCAGCGCTGAACCAGCCCAGCGGAAGTGCGGTCACATGCTGTATCACGGTCCGGCGCGCGGCGGCGGTGAGCTGCATGCTCGCCGCGAATCCGACGGGCGTGGCGTAGACGGTCAGCGCCCAGTACACGGCCACCCCGGCGGCACCGGCCAGCAGCCACGGCAGGGCCGCCGTGAGGGCCGGGTGCGGTGTCAGGAGCCTGTGCAGCACAGGGATGAGCAGGGCGAGCAACGCGCCCTGGAGCACGGCCAACGCGATGTGCACGGCTCCCAGCGTGAGCAGCGTCGCCCGATGAGGCCAGAGCCGCAACAGCCGGCGGATCACGTCGTCTTCCCCGTGGACTCGGCCCCGGCTTCGGAGGAGGTCGGCTGCTGGGCCCGCCACATGCGGGCGTACCGTCCCCGGCGGGCGAGCAGCTCATGGTGGGTGCCGGACTCGGCGAGCCGGCCCCGGTCGAGGACGACGATCTGGTCGGCGTCGGTGATGGTGCGCAGCCGGTGCGCGATCACGATCAGGGTCTTTCCTTCCGTGAGTCGGGAGATGGCCTGCTGGATCGCGGTTTCGTTGTCCGGGTCGACCGCCGCGGTGGCCTCGTCGAGGACGACGACGGGCGCGTCGGCGAGGATGGCGCGGGCGATGCTCAGTCGCTGGCGTTCGCCGCCGGACAGCCCGGCCGCCTGCCCGCCGAGGACGGTGTCGTATCCCTGGGGGAGCCGTTCGATCACCTCGTGGATCCGCGCGTCCCTGGCCGCGTCGCGTACCTGCTCGTCGGTGGCGTCCGGCCGCCCCACGCGGATGTTCTCGCGGACCGTGTCGTACAGCAGCGCCACGTCCTGGAACACCAGCGAGATACGGGCGAGCAGGTCGTCGGAGGGGATCGAGCGGACGTCGGCGCCGCCGATCCGGACGGCGCCGGCGGTGACGTCGTAGAACCGGGGCAGCAGCATCGCCAGGGTGGTCTTGCCGGCCCCGGACGGTCCGACGATCGCAGTCGTGGTACCCCGGTGGCAGACCAAGGACACGTCCACCAGCGCGTTGTGCGTGCCGTCGTAGGAGAACGTCACCCGGTCCAGTTCCACCGTGGTGCCCTCCGGCAGCCGGGGCTCGGCCGGCTCGGGCAGGGGCGTGACGGCGAGCAGGTCCTCGATGTGGGCGGCCGCCATGCGTGCTTTGCGCAGCGTCTGGGAGCCCTGGACCATCGGCAGCATCGGCGTAGGCAGCCCGACCCCGACCACGAGGAACGGCAGCAGGGCGGAGACGGTGAGCGAGTCGTGGGCCACGAGAGCGCTGCCTACCGCCAGGACCACGGCCAGCACGGTGACCTCCGACAGCAGCACGCGGCTCGCCGCCGAACTGGCCCTGGTCTCGGCGACCCACAGCCGCATCGCCGCTGTCTGCTCGTCGACGGCTGCGGAGAAGCGGCGCAGGAATCCGCCGCCGGTGCCGAACGTCTTGGCCACGGCGATCCCGTCCGCGTACTCGACAGCGGCGGCGGCGACGCGTCCCTCGGCGGTGATCAGCCGGCGCACATGATGCGGCATCGAACGCATGGACAGGCGGTAACTGCCGACCAGCAGGGCAGGCGCCGCGAGCGTGACCAGGGCCATCCGCCAGTCGACGGTGACCAGGTAGCCGAAACTGACGGTGACCACCGCCGCGGCGCCCGCCATCTCCCCGGTTGCGTGGGCGATGAGGTGGTGCATCTCCTCGATGTCGTCGGTGAGCGCCCTCTTGACCTCGCTGGAGCCCGCGTCACGGAACCAGCCGAGCGGTACCACGCCGAGGTGTCTGACGAGCCGTGACCGGATGCCATGCTGCATCTCGGCGTCGGCGTAGTGCCCGAGGTCGGTGCCGACGGTCGCGGCGACGAGCCGGACGAGCGCGCCGAGGGCCCCGACGAGGACCCACGTCCACACCGTGCCGGCGAGGTCGACGCCCCCGTCCAGTGCGGTTCTGGCGAGTTCGGACACGGCCACGTACGGGGCGAGGCCGGCGGTCGCGCCGACCACGGCCAGGAATGCGGCGGTGATCAGCCTGCCGCGTACCGGGCGCAGCATCCGCGCGGTCGCGCCGGGACGCTGCAGGTGTCCCGTTCCCACGCCGGGCGGGGGAGCGGACGGCGTGGGAACGGGAGGCTTGGGAGGGGACTCGTCCTCCTGGGCGAGGGTGGCCATGCGCAGACGTTCCTCCGTGGTCGGGTGCGGCGGGCGGTTCACGCCGCTGTCGCGATGTCGGTGCCGGTGGAGTCCGCGGCAGCGGACTCGACGAGGCGGAGATGGTGCGTGCGGGCCCAGGCGGTAGCGGCGAGCGTGCCGGCCACGGCGGACGCCGAGGAGACGACGATGAGGGGCAGGTAACCGAGGAGCCCGGCCAGGGCCAGCCCGGTGGAGTTCGCCAGCAGCCGCAGGATGCCCAGGACGGCGACCTGCACGGCGAAGTCGGTGGCTGCCGTACGCGGCCGGGCCACGTCCAACGCAGTGGTGTAGACGGCCGTGTTCGCGGCCGCGTTCAGGGCCTGGATACCGACCACCACGACCGTGGTGACGAGGGCGGCGCCCGCGGCCACCGCCCCGGCGTCGACACCCCGGGCGAGCGGCACCAGGCCCAGCAGCCAGACCGCCTGCGCCAGCCCGAACAGCAGCAGGGCACGGTGCCGGCTCATGCGCCCGATGACCAGTCCGGCCGCGACGGCCGCACCGGTGGCCGCGAGCCCGCCGAACGTGCCCTGTGCCAGCGCGATGCGCGACAACGACCAGTCGGCGTCCACCAGCATCGGAGAGACCACGGCCTCCGCGACGTACACTCCGCAGGTGTAGAGGGGGATGATCAGCAGCATCCAGCGTGCCGCTCCGCGCCTTCGGGGGAACGACAGCAGCGCGTTCGAGGTGCCCGTGCCGCGGGCCCCGGGAGGCGGCGGCTCCCGGAAACGCGCCAGCAGGGCGAGCGGAACCAGGAAGACGGCGGCCAGTGCCGTGACGGTGACCGGCCAGCCTGCAAAGGCGTAGAGCAGCAAGGATCCGCTGGCACCCAGGATCATGCTGACGCTGATGGCGGCCGTCTGCAGGCCGCCGGCCATGGTGCGCTCGTGCGGGGCCAGCAGACGTACCGCGAGCCCGTTGATCGCCACCTCGTGCGCGCCGGAGACGAGCAGGACGAGCGTCATCACGGCCAGCACGACCGGCAGCCGGTGCACCGGGTCCAGTGGAGCCAGGCACAACAAGGCGAGGATCAGGATGAGTTGAGTGCCCATCAGCCAAGCGCGGTAGTGACCGAAGCGCTGCACGGAGAACCGGTCCACGAGGGGAGCGAGCAGGAACTTCCCCGCCCAGGCGAGGCCCAGCAGGTTCATGAGTGCCAGGTGTTCGAGGGAGACTCCGCGGCGGCGGAGGATGACGCCGAGAGCCAGGAAGAAGAAGGAGTACCCGACGTCCTGAACCAGGTACAGGGTGGCCAGCAGCGTCGTCTTGCCGGCACGGCTCACCGCTCGTCTCCTCGTGTCGCACTTGCCTGCCTCTTGCAGATGAGAGCTTTTTGCAACAGCCACCCTGCATCCTCAAGTCGGCTTGAGGTCAAGGGTGTGAGCGGCGCGGATCGTGACTGACCCGATCGGCCGTACCGGGTTTGAGCTCAAGTCGACTTGAGGTGCGAACCTCGCGTTACGGGACAGATCTGGAGCAGTCCCGCACAAGGGAAGCGAGGGAGCATGTGCGGAATCGCGGGCTGGGTCGACTGGGAACGGGACCTGGGAAACGAACACCAGGTACTCGACGCGATGACGGGGACACTTGTCTCACGCGGCCCGGACGACGGCCGTACGTGGCTGTCGCGCCATGCGGCACTGGGCCATCGCCGGCTCGCCGTGGTCGACGTCGAGGGCGGCAGACAGCCGATGACCGCGGCCCGCGACGGCGAGACGCCCTGTGCGGTGACGTTCAGCGGT
The DNA here is from genome assembly GCF_057537855.1 of Streptomyces diversicolor. NCBI lineage: Bacteria > Bacillati > Actinomycetota > Actinomycetes > Kitasatosporales > Streptomycetaceae > Streptomyces > Streptomyces diversicolor. The sequence goes on along the minus strand of NZ_BAAJXA010000051.1, from coordinate 35,920 downwards.
GAGATCTACAACTTCCGCGAGTTGCGCCGCCTGCTGACCGCCCACGGACACCGTTTCCGCACGTCCTCGGACACCGAAGTCCTGCTGCGCGCGTACCTGGAGTGGGGAGCGGAGTGCGTGACCCGTCTCGACGGCATGTTCGCCTTCGCGCTCTGGGACCCCGGCCGGCGTACGCTGCTGCTGGCCCGTGACCGCCTCGGCGTGAAGCCCCTGTACTTCCTGCCCTACCCGAACGGGGTGGTGTTCGGCTCCGAACTCAAGACACTGCTCGCGCATCCCTTCGCACGGCCCGAGGTCACCCCGGACGGGCTGGCCGCGATGCTGTGCGTCGCACCCGTGCCCGGACAGTCGGTGTTCCGCCGGATCCGCGCCGTGCGCCCCGGACACCTCGTCCTGGCCGACGCCGGCGGCTGCCGCGAACGGCCGTACCGGAGACTGGAGAGCCATGAGCACCCGGACGATTACCCCACCACGGTCCGTACGGTCCGGCAACTGCTCAGGGACGCCGTGGAACGGCAACTCGTTTCCGACGTTCCGATCGGCGCCCTGCTCTCCGGCGGACTCGACTCCAGCGCGGTCACGGCCCTGGCCGCCGACGTGATCGGCCACGAGGGCGTCACCCCCACCTATTCGGTCGGGTTCCAGGACCAGGAGAAGTACTTCACTCCCGATGCCACCCGCCCCGAGCAGGACTCCGCGTTCGCCCACTCGGTCGCGGAGACACTGCGGACCCGGCACACGGAGATCCTGCTGCACACCGAGGACGTGCTGCGGGCACGCTCGGAGGTGTTGCGCGCCCGCGACGTGCCGGGCTTCGCGGACATCAACGCCGCCCAGTACCTGATGTTCCGGGTGGTGAAGAAGGAGGTCACGGTCGTCCTCTCGGGCGATGCGGCGGACGAGTCGCTGGGCGGCTACCCGTGGTTCCACTCGCCCGCCGCCCGCGCGACGCACGCCCTTCCCTGGGCGGCCATTCCCCAGTCCGTCTGCCCTGTCCTCGACGGCGACCTGAGGCGGCGGATCGCCCGGCGTCTGGCCGACGACCATGCACAGGCGATGACCGAGGTGCCCCGGCTTCCCGGGGAGGATCCGCTGGGCACCCGGATCCGTGAGCTGTTCCACCTGAACCTCACACGCTGGCTGCCGCTGATGCTCGACTTCACCGACCGGACGAGCATGCGCGCGGGCCTCGAAGTCCGGGTCCCTTTCTGCGATCACCGGCTCGTCGAATACCTGTGGAACACGCCGTGGCACCTCAAGTCGCCCGGCGGCCGGGTCAAGGGACTGCTCCGCGACGCCATGGCCGGCGCTCTGCCCGACCCTGTCCTTGAGCGCCGCAAGACATCGTTCCCCGTGAACGTGCACCCCGACTACGAGGCCGGCCTGCGCGAGCAGATGCGGGCTGAACTGTCCGACCGCAACTCGGCTTTGTCGCCCCTGGTCGATCGTGCGGCACTGCTTGCGCTGCTCGCCCGTCCCTGTGACAGTCCCGGCATGTGGCGGGTCCGGGACACCCTCGCCCTGCTCCTGCAGACCGCCGAGTGGCTGCGCGCTTATCGCGTCGTGCTCTGCTGAGCCGGTGCCGCGCGCGTGCGACGACCGTCCGGTGCGGGCGCCCGGTGGCCGGGGTGTGGTCAGGCATCCTCGTCGCCGTTGTGGCGCAGATCCTCCGGGGTGACCGGGTTGCCTCTCATCCGCTCCGCGACCGCCTTGCGCAGGTACTCGCACTCGGTGGCGGGAGCGTCACGGGGACACGTCAACAGGTGTTCCAGATGTGCCTGGCCGACCCGCAACCGGTCCATCTGCTCCTGGATCGCCCGTACGCGTCCTTGCACCGCCTCGCGCCAGTCGCCCTCGCCGCCCAGGGCGACGGCGATCTCGTCCACGCTCATCAGCCCGGTCTCCCGCCACATCTGGATCAGACCGATGCGATGCAGCTGATCGGGGCCGTAGTAACGGCGCCCCCCACGCCGTTCCGTCGCGTGGATCAGGCCGCGCTCCTCCCAGTAGCGCAGGGTCGAGACGCTCAGCCCGAAGCGTCTGCCGGCTTCACCGATCACCACAAGCTCGCCTTGATCACGTGGCTCAGACATCATGGGAAGATCCTGAAGTACGTCGCACCCGCACTCAAGTCAGCGTCCGCGCACCCGAGCCCGCCCGGGCCGCCCGAAGGGTTTCACTCGCGTTCGCCGTTGTGGCCACCCATGCGAGCGCGGACACGGGCCGGCCATACCCGGGCGTCCGCGGTCCGTGACCAGCGGGAAGGATCACCGACCGCGGGCATCGTCACCACCGCATGCCGGATGGCGAAGGCCACGGCCTTGTCGTACGGGCGAGAGCGGAAGGGCCGTTGCGGCTCCCGACTCGCGTTGGGCGCCTGGTGGGCAGGCCAGGCTCTTCGGGGCGACGGTCATGAACGCGCGGCCTCGCGCGCGGCGAAACCAGTGAGACCGACGCCGACGGACACGTCACGACCCTCCGCTGCCTCCCGCCTCCAGCGGCGTGGGCGGCTCGGCGGGCGCCTCCGCGCGGCGTCCTCGTGGCCGGCGCGCTCCGGTCGCCCGGACCCGGTTCCGCAACGCCTCCGGGTTCACCCCCAGGTCTGCGGCGCGACCGACCTGATCGTCGCTTCCGGCCGTGACTCGTACAACGCGACCGCGTCCGCTGTGAACTCCGGCGCGTAGACCGGGAAGCCGGGCTCGTGCGCGGCGGCCCGGATCGCGGGAGCGGCGACATGGGCGGGCTGGGCCGAGCCGATCCGCGGTGGGTGGAGATGGCCCTGGAGATCGTGGCAGAGCACGGGAAGGACTCGAAGCCGCCCCGTGGGAAGGTGATCCGCTCGGTCGGCCCGGGCCTGGAGGCCCGCTATGGCGAGGGCGAGGTGAAGCTGCCCGGTCGCGCGACGGCATACCGGTGGCCCGAGGAGCTGGAGCGGCAGCTGCAGACCTTCCGGCTGAGTACGAAGCGCAACCGGGCCATCGCCACCCGGCCACCAGGCGCCTACGGGAAGCTGCACGTCGTCGCACCCACGGGAAAGCCGTCCCGGTGGCATGGGGGAATACCACCGGGCCGGCTCGGCTCAGCATAGGCACGGCAAGATCAGCCCGTGGCCCCTTTCGGGGGCTTTACGGCGTTGTCGAAGCACTGACCGACACGGTCATGGACCGGATCACATCGCGCGCAGAAGCTCGGCCGTGGGGCCGCTGGTGGTGATCCGGCCGGTGTCCATCAGGTGCGTGGTGTCGGTGTAGCGGGCGATCAGGTGGTGTTCGTGGGAGACCACGACGAGGGTCGTGCCGTGCTCTGCGCGTAGCCGGGTGAGGAGGTCCATGACGGCCGTGGCGGTGGTGGTGTCCAGGGCGGAGGTGACCTCGTCGCAGAGCAGGATGTCCGGTCCGGCAGCCAGGGCGCGGGCGATGGAGACCCGCTGGCGCTGGCCGCCGGACAGCTCACCGGGGTAGCGGTCGGCGAAGTCGCCCGGGAGTTCCACCTGTTCGAGGAGTTCGGTGATCCGCTTGGGCATCTCCTTCGCCGCGAGGGTGGTGTGGAGGCGCAGGGGGCGGGTCAGTTGGTGTCCGACGGTGTGCCGGGGGTTGAGTGCGGCGAGCGGGTTCTGCGGGACGAGCTGGATGCGGCGCTGCTGTGCACGGGTGCGGCGGCGGGCCGTGGCTGCCAATTTCGCGCCGTCCAGGGTGAGATGGCCGTTCGTCGGCGGATGCAGTCCGGCGAGGACGCGCAGGAGGGTGGTCTTGCCGGATCCGGAGGGGCCGATTACTGCGGTGGCGGAGCCGGCCGGTGCCGTGAAGTCGATTCCGGCCAGGGCGGGGCGCCGGTTGCTTCCGGCGCGGAAGGAGACCTCGACATCGTGGGTGGACAGGGCCCGGCTGGACGTGTGCTCGGGTACGGCCGCCGGTTCCGCCGTGCGCGGCGCCGCAGTGGGCGGCCGCGTGCGGGGCGGCGTGAGCTGGACGGTGTGGTGGGCGCACGCCTTGACCAGTGTGGGGTCGTGCGTGGCGATGGCGATGGCGAGGTTCCTGTTGGTGGCGAGGCGGCGCAGCAGCTCGGCGATCTCGTCGCGCAAGGTGGAGTCGAGGCCGGCGGTGGGTTCGTCCAGGAGGAGGATCTGCGGGGTGCGGGCGAGGGCGCGGGCGAGGGCGACGCGGCGCTGTTGTCCGCCGGACAGGGCGGTGGGCCGTCGGTCGAGGAGATCGGTGGGGAGCCGGCACTCGGTCAGCAGGGTGCGGATCGAGTCGGTGGAGGCGTCCGTGGCCAGTTCGGCGACCAGGCGGTGGACGGTCATCCGGGGGTTGAGTGCCGAGCCGGGGTCCTGGCCGACGTAGGCGACGCGGGTGCGGCGCAGGAGTCGTAGTGCGTCGGGGGCGAGGGTGTGGGGCTGGGTGCCGAGGACGTCGAGGGTGCCGGCGGTGATCGCAGCCCCGTCGGGGAGGCGGCCGATGAGTGCGCGCAGGAGCGTGGTCTTCCCGGACCCCGAGGCGCCGGTCAGGGCGGTGACCTGGCCGGGGCGGACGGCCGCGGAGGTGGCGGGCAGCAGGACCGTGCCGTCGGGCAGGGCGATCTCCAGGCCGGTGACGGTCGCCACCGGCTGCACCGACTGCACCGACTGCACCGGCTGTACCGGGTCGGCTGCCGGGCCGGCCGGGTTGTCGGGCCGGGTGCGGGCCTGGTCCTGGTGGGCGAGGTCGCTCACGAGCGGGTCACCGCCTTCTGCGTGGTCTCGGGGGCCAGTGCCCGCGTGGCGAGGTTGACGGTGATGGCGATGGCGGCGATGGCGAGGCTCGGGGCGACGACGGCCCAGGGGTTGAGCAGGATGCCCGCGGCGTTCTCGCGGACCATCAACGACCAGTCGGAGGCCGGGGGTTGGGGCCCGATCTGGAGAAAGCCGGCCATGGATATGACGTAGACGGCTTCGACGAACCGCAGGCCGAAGAGGGTCAGGACCGTGGCACGCAGGTTGGGCAGGAGCTCGCGCAGCGCTATGTAGGCGGTGGACTCGCCGCGGGTGACGGCCGCTTCGACGTAGCCGGCGGTGGCGAGCGGGGCGGCGGCAGCGGCGACGACCCGCACGGCGTAGGGGATGCCGAGGACGACCGCGGCGGCGATGACGGCCCAGCGTCCGCCGCCGGGCCAGGCGAGGCCGATCAGCATGATGCCCAGCAGTGGTGGTAGCAGGATCGCGATGTCGGCGCAGCGTTCGACGGCTCGGCCGAGTGCGGGGCGCAGGACGGCGAAGCAGCCGATGAGGGTGGCGGCCGCGGTGACCACGGCGGCCACGAGTAGCGCGCCGACGACGAGGAGGGTGCCGCCGTGCAGGAGGCGGCCGAGGACGTCGCGGCCCAACTGGTCGCCGCCCAGCGGGGCGTCGGCGCTCGGTGCGGCGAACGGGGCAGTGGCCGGTGAGGCGAGGGAGTGCGGGGCCAGCAGAGGACCGGCGACGGTGAGGACGAGGGGCAGGGCGGCGACGGTGGTCAGCACGAGGGTGCGGGTGCGTCCGGCACGTCCTGTGCGTCGGGGTTCGACCGCCGGGGCGGCGGTGGTGGTCATGTGCGCTCTCCCAGGGTGGCCTCGCGGATCAGGTCCGCGGCGAGCAGGACGAGGCTGATGACGGCTCCCGCGCAGGCGACGACTCCGGCGATCAGCGGAGTGTCGCGTGAGGCGACGGCACCGGCCAGCAGGTTGCCGATCCCGGGGTAGTTGAAGAGGGTCTCCACAACCACGGCGCCGCCGAGCAGCATGCCGGTGGTGGTGGCGAAGCTGGTGGCGATGGCGGGTACGGCGCCGGGCAGCTGGTGGCGCAGCATTACCCGGTGGACCGGCAGTCCGTCCAGGTGGGCTGCCTCGACATGGGGGGTGGCGGCCTGGTCGGCGAGGGCGCCGCGTACGATCCGCACGTTCCAGCCGGTCTGCGGGATGACCAGGGCGATCACCGGCATGATCAGCATGGTCCACTGGGCGGGACGGCCGTCGCTGCCGGTGACGGTGACCGCGGGCAGCCATCCGGTCCACTGCGACAGCACCAGCAGCAGGACGACGGAGATCACGAACTCGGGCAGGGCGAACGCGGCTGTGGAGAGGTGGCCGATGATCCGGTCGGCCGGCCTGCCCGGACGGGCGGCGGCCCAGCAGCCGATCAGCAGGGCGAGGACGACCGTGAGGGCGAACGCGGTCAGGCCCAGGATCAGGGTGTTGGGCAGTGGGTCCGCGAGCAGGGCGGTCACCTTCTGGCCCTGGGCGGAGGTGCCCAGATCGCCTGTCGGAAGGGCGGTCATCCACTCCCAGAAGCGTTCCCACACCGGCCGGTCCAGGCCCAACTCGTGCCGGCGGGCGGCGATCTCGGCCGCGGTGGCACCGCGTTCGGAGCCGGCGCTGGCCGCGTCCCCGGGCAGCAGCTCGACAGCGGCGAAGACCACGGCCAGCAGCACGACCAGCATGAGCACCCGGTGGGCGATCGCGGTGGCGACCCGTATGGCCCAGTGGCGCGGGCGACGCGGCGCGGTGGCCGTTTCCGCATGGGGAGCAGCCACCGCACCGGTCTCGGTGAGGGGGCTCAACTCAGCCACACACCTTCGAGCTGGACGCGTCCGTAGCCGGCGAGCTTGGGCAGGTTCCGTACCTTGGCGGCGGCCAGGTCGATGCCGTCGGCCATGCCCCACAGCAGATAGCCGGAGCTGTCGTACTCGATCTGCTGGAGCTGCTTGAGGTAGCCGGCGCGCCGGGTGGCGTCCTTGGTGCCGATGACCTTGCGGTAGGCGGCGTCGAACTCCTTGTCCGCCCAGCCGGATTCGTTCTGCCCGGCGCCGCTGGCCAGTACCTTGGAGGCGAAGAAGACGACGGAGTCGTTGGTGCCCCAGTAGGTGGTGTAGAAGTCGCCGGCCTTCCAGGTCTTCTGCCAGAAGGCGCCGGACTCCTGCTTGACGACGTTCACCTTGATGCCCGCCTCGCGGGCCTGGTTGGCGAACAGGGTCGCGGAGTCGGCGAGGCCCGCGATGTCGTCCGTGGTGACCAGGTCGTAGGTCTTGGACAGGTCGAAGCCCGCCTCCTTCAGCAACTGCTTGGCCTTGGCGAGGTCCCGGGTGCGCTGGGGGATGTCCTTGGCGTAGTCGGGGTCGCCGGTGCCGAGGATGTCGTTGGCGACGGTGCCGTAGCCGGACAGGACCTGCTTGACCATCGCCTCGCGGTCGACGGCCAGGCGCATCGCCTCGCGCACCCGCGGATCGGTGAACGGGCTGCCCTTCGAGGTGCGCATGACGATGGGCATCGCCATGTCGTTGGGGCGGCGCAGGATCTGTACGTCCTTGCGGGTGGCCGCGGTGCGCCCGGCGACGGCGCCGGCGTTGGAGGCGAGGTCGATCTGCCCGGCGAGCAGGGCGTTGGCCATGGCCTGCGGGGTCTCGAACATGGTGACCTCGATGGCGTCGAGGTGCACGGTGGGGCCGTACCACTTGTCGTTCTTGACCAGGCGGGCGTTGCCGCCGCGGTACCAGTCCAGCTTGAACGGGCCGGTTCCGGGAGCCTTCGCGATCTCCGAGTCCTTCGTCCCCTTCTTCAGGACGAAGGTGGTGAACCGGGTCAGGACCGGGAACTCGGCGTTGGCGTAGTCGGAGACGAGTACCACCGTGTCGGTGCCCTCGGCGGTGATGTTCTTCGCCTGGATGCCCGGCAGGCGGGCCTCGCCCGAGGGGGTGTTGCGCAGCCGCTTCAGCGACCACACGACGTCCTCGGCGGTCACCGGCGTGCCGTCGTGGAACACCGCATCCTTGGCGATCTTGAACTTCCAGGTCGTCAGGTCGGCCGACGACTCCCATGAACTGGCAAGACGGGCAACGGTGTTGGACTTGACGCCGGGGACGGTGAGGGTGTCGTAGACGAGGGCGATGATCAGGTAGTCGCTCTCGTTGGCCTGGGTGCCGTGCGGATCGCGGGTGATGGCGCTCGCCCGGCCCAGCGCGCCCACCCGCAGCGTGCCGCCGCTCTTCGGCTTGCCGCCGCCCGCGGCCGCGTCGGAGGAGGTACCGCCGCCGGAGGAGCAGGCGGCGAGGAGGGTCGTCGCACCTATCGCTCCGCCGGCCCACAGCACTTGGCGCCTGTTGATGTTCACGTACGTCCTCGTTCCACGAAGCCTCAGAGTTGCTTAGGTTTGCCTATCCTAATGACATCCACCTTCGCAAGGGCGCACCTCGTGAGCAGGATTCGGACCCCAAGAGTAAACGACCGATGAGTTAGGTGTGCCTAACCTAAATTAGGTGCTAGCGTCATGGCGTACCGAGGATCCGCGGTGCGCATGTCGCCTGAACGGCCGTTCAGTTGCAGCCCGTTGCACGCCTTCTTGCCGCGGTCGCGCGCCCGCGCCAGGAAACCGTTACCCCTCATACCTCCCGACGGAAACGGACTTCTTCGCCATGAGCACGGCAGCCGCACCTGTCCGACAGCTCGATGCCCCCACCGTGGGCGAACTCCGTGAGGCAGCTGGAAAACTGCTCGCCGAGTTCGGTACGTCCGCCACCAGCCCCGAACTCCTCGCCCGCGTACGGGAGACCGCTGACGGGTTCAGCGACACCCTGCGCCACCACTGCCGCCCGGTCGACACCGCCGACGGCCTGTTCGTCCTGCGCGGCCTTGACGTCGATGACACCGAGATCGGCCCCACCCCGGTCGGCTGGGCCGGCGCCGGCGACAGCGGCGCCCTCTACGACATAGCCCTGCTGCTCCTCGCCACCGTGATGGGCAACCCGATCGCCTGGGAGGGCCAGCAGGACGGCCGGTTCGTGCACAACATCGTGCCCTCGCCAGGACATGAGACCGAGCAGACTGGCGCCTCGTCCACGGTGCTGCTCAGCCCGCACACCGAGGACGCTTTCCACCCCGGCCGGGCACACCTGCTGATGCTCGGCTGCCTGCGCAACCACGACCGCATCGCCACCACCGCCGCCGGCGTCCGAAAGACCCGCCTCTCGGATGCCGACATCGGTCAGCTCACCCGCTCGGTGGTGCCGATCCTGCCCGACGACGCCTACGAGGCCGCACAGCACTTCACCGACCAGGCCCCGCCGGCGGTGCCCACGCTGTACGCCACCGACGAGGGCATGACCCTGCGCTACGACCCCGCCTACACGCCCCTGGACGATGCGGACGAGGAGTACCGGGCGGCGTACGGGCGGCTCTCGGACGAACTCGCCCGCGTCTCGGTGGCCGTCAGCCTGAGCCCCGGCGAGGTGCTGGTCGTCGACAACGACCTCGTCGCGCACGGCCGGGTCCCCTTCCGGGCCCGGTACGACGGCACCGACCGGTGGCTCAAGCGGGCCTCCGTCCGCGTCCCCGGCCGGCACACCCGCCCGCCGGCCGAAGCGGCCGAGCACGGGTACGGCCAGGCCGCCATCGAAGCGCACGCGAGCTGAACACCCGCACCGCACCGGAGGAATCAACCATGACCGACACCTCGGCCGCTCCCGCCCGTACCCCGGTGTCCGGCGGCGACAAGCACCTGCGGATCCTGTCCACCAGTGACCTCGCCGGGATCGTGATATCCCTGGCCGACGTGGTGGAGACGGTGGAAGGCGCCTACCGCACCCTCCACGCCGGCCGGTCCGACAACCCCCGCAAACTCACCGTCAAGCCCGAGGACGGACACTCCGTCTCCTACGCCATGCTGGGCCGAGACGGCTCCCGCAACGTCGTCGCGATCAAGACCTCGTACAAGCACGGCCTCGACAAGGGCCGCGAGGACCAGCATTACTACACGACCCTGGCCCTCTACGACGACGTCACCGGACTGCCGGTGGCGATGATGGACTGCTCCCGCATCGGCTCCCTGCGCACCCCGGCCGTCTCCGCGCTCCTCGCCCGCGAGTGCGCCGCCCCCGGCGCCCGCACCGCCCTGATCATCGGCACCGGCACCCAAGGCCGCCTCGCCCTGCCCTTCCTGCTCACCACGGTCCCCGGCCTGGACCGCCTGATGGTGTCCGGCACCCACCCCGAGGGCATCACAGCGGTCCGCGAGCAACTGCGCGCCCACTTCCCCGACCGGGACATCGAGATCGTCACCGATGTGCGGGAAGCCGCCGCAGAGGCCGACATCGTCGTCGCCACGGCCGGTGCCCACACCCCGGCCGCCGTCGAGGCGAGCTGGCTCAAGCCGGGAGTGCTGTCCATCCTCGTCGGACACGGACTCGGGCCGTCCACCCTGCACCGGGCCGACCGTGTCATCGCCACCAGCGAGGCCCAGATGCACGTCACCGGGACCGACATGGCTGACGCCGACGGCGAATTCCCCGCTGTCGACGCCGAGTTCCCCGCCGTGATCGCCGGCATCACCGCGGGACGGTTCAGCGAGAGCGAGCGGATCTTCGCCTACAACAGTGGTCTCGTCGTCACCGACATCGCACTCGGCCATCGTTTCGCCCAACTGGCCATCGCCCAGGGGCTGGGCACCGAGGTGCCGCTGTGGCAGTGACCACCACCGACGCCGGCCCCACCCTTCCCGCACTGCCCGACCCGGCCACCGACGCGGTCGTGGCCAGCGGCCTGCTGCCCGAACTCGCCCACGCCCTCGGCGGCCCGTTCCACTTCCTGTTGCCCGACGCCTTCGACGCCAACGTGCACGGCATGCGGGACGCCCTGGCCACGGCAGGTGTGGACGGCTTCGTGTACTACGCGAAGAAGGCCAACAAGGCGGCCGTGTTCGCCGAACGCGCCGCCGCCCTGGGCGCCGGAGTGGACGTCGCGTCCGTCGGGGAGCTGCGCGAGGCGCTCGGCCACGGCGTGCGGGGCGAGCACCTCGTGGTGACCGGGCCCGCGAAGGATCCTCGCCTGCTGCGCCTGGCCGTACAGCACGGCGCGCTCATCGCCGTCGACGCGCTCGACGAGCTGGATACCGTCATCACCATCGCGCTGAGCGGGCGGGTACGCCCCGCCCGGGTCCTGCTGCGGGTCCTGCCTCCCGTCCAGCCGCACTCCCGCTTCGGCATGACCGAGCAGGAGCTGACCACCGCCGTGGACCGCTGTGTGCAGGCGGGCGACGCGCTGCGCATGGAGGGCTTCAGCTTCCACCTGTCCGGCTACGCCCTCCAGCCCCGCGCCGACCTCGCCGCCCGCCTGGTCGACCTGTGCCTGAGCACTCGCGTGAAGGGGCTGGATGCCGGGCGGATCAGCATCGGCGGCGGCCTGCCCATCAGCTACACCGACGCCGACAACTGGCACACGTTCCTCGCCACACAGCGCCCCGCCGACTACCACGCCGGAAAGACGTTCCGGACCGGGGACTACTACCCCTACCATTCCCCACTCGCTGGAGCCGACGCGCTGGCCGCACTCCTTGCGACCCGGCCCGAGAACACCGCCGCCACCCTGGCCGACGTCCTGCGCGACGCCGGAGTGGAACTGCTCCTCGAACCCGGGCGCGCCCTCCTCGACCGGGCCGGTGCCAGCGTCTTCACCGTCCAGGGCGTCAAGGACCGCGACGGCTACCAGCTCCTGACTGTCGACGGCACCAGCCTCAGCCTGTCCGAGCAGTGGTTCAACAGCGAATACCTGCCCGACCCGCTGCTGATCCCGAAGGACCCCGCCGCACCCGCAGGAACGTTCCCGGCGAGCGTCGGCGCGGCGACCTGCCTGGAATCGGACATGCTCACCTGGCGCAAGATCGCCTTCAACCGGTGCCCGCGCCCCGGCGATCTCCTGCTGTACCCCAACACGGCCGGATACCAGATGGACTCCAACGAGTCCCCCTTCCACGACCTCCCCCTGCCCCCGAAGATCGTCATCGACCGGACCGACTGCCCACGGCCCCGCTGGCGCCTGGACCATCACTTCACCTGACACCGTGCACCCCGCCTGCCGCCTCCACAGGAGCATTCGATGCCCGGAGCCCTTCAGCGCCCCGCCGTGGTCTCCCGCATATCCGACCTCATCGGTTACACGCCCCTCCTCGAACTCGCCACGACCGAGACCGGCAGCCGCCTGCTGCTGAAACTGGAGATGTTCAACCCCACCGGAACCGCGAAGATCCGCATGGCCCGCGCCATGGTCGACGCCGCCGAAGCCGCCGGAGAACTGCGTGCCGGAGGCCGGATCATCGAGTCGACCTCCGGCAACACCGGCCTCGGCCTGTCCGTGATCGCCGCCGAACGCGGCTACACCTTCACCGCCGTCGTCGACCACCACGCCGCCCCCGACAAACTCCGCGCCATGAAGGCCCTGGGCACCGAACTCGTCTACGTCGTCGACGACGGCACCGAGGAACTCGCCACCGCCGCGCGCGAGGAACTCGCCGAGAACATGGCGCGCGGCCAGGACAACACCATCTTCACCGAGCAGCACAACAACCCTGCCAACGGCGTCGGTTACTTCCCCGTCGCTCACGAACTCCACCAGGCCCTCGACGGCAGGATCGACGTACTGATCGGCGCCGTCGGCACCGGCGGCGGACTGTGCGGCACCGGACGCGAACTGAGCAAACTGATATCCGGCGTTACCGTCATCGGAGTGGAGCCCAAGGGATCGATCGCTTTCGGCGGCCCCGCCCACGACTACTACCAATCCGGCACCGGCACCCCCGAGGGCGCCGAGATCGGCGCTCTGGTCGACTTCGACCTGATCGACGAGGGCGTCAAGGTCGGTGACATCGAGGCGTTCGCGACCTGCCGTGCCGTCGCCCGCACCGGCCTGCTGATCGGCGGCTCGGCCGGCGGCGTCGTCTACGAGGCATTGACCCGCCTGCCCGGCCTGCCGCCGGGCACGACTATGGTCGCACTCGTCAACGACGGTGGGGAGAAGTACATGGAGACCGTCTTCAACGACGACTGGATGAGCGAACGAGACCTCCTCAGCCCCGACACCGAGCGGGAAGTCGACGAACTCCTCACCAAACTCCGCAGGAACGGGTAGACCACATGCTGACCACCCTCCTCCGCGACAGCCGTGCCCTGAGCGTGCTCGCCATCCCGCTCATCCTCACCCAGCTCGCCCAGGTCGCCCTGACGACCACCGACACGGTGATGATGGGACTGCTCGGCACCACCGAACTCGCCGCTGGCGGCCTCGCCATCGTGATCTTCAACCAGATCCGCACCATGGGCGTCGGCCTCGTCACCTCCGTCGGCAACCAGGTCGCCGCCGCCGCGGCCCGCGCCGAACAGGCGGCCGACGCGACGGACGGAACAGACAGCACGAACAGCGCGCTGGAGCCGACGAGTCCGGGGCAGGGCGACGTACGGGCCATTGTCCGGGCGAGCCTGGCCGTCGCCACCCTCGCCGGGGTGGTCGGCGCCGTGGTGATGGTCGCGATCGGGCACATGCTGACCTGGCTCGGCCAGGAGGCGGACGTCGTCGCCCTCACCCGGAAGATGCTCTACGCACTCGCCCCCGGCCTGCTGCCCTGCCTGTGGTTCCAGGCCGTCCGCCAGTTCACCGTCGGCATGCGCCGCCCCCAGGCCCTCCTCCAGATCACCCTCGCGTCCATCGCCGTCAACGCGGGCCTCAACTGGATCCTCATCCACGGCACCTTCGGGCTTCCCCGCCTGGGCCTGACCGGCATCGGCATCGCCACCACCACCGTCTACCTGCTGTCCTTCCTGGCCCTCTACACCGCCGCGAAGAAGGACACGACCCTCGCCCCGTTCCTCACCCTCGACATCACCCGCACCGACCCGGCCGTCCTCAAGCAACTCCTCGGCCTCGGCGTCCCCATCGCCGCCACCTACGGCTCCGAGGCCGGCTTCTTCTCCGTCACCGCCCTGATGGCCGGCTCCTTCGGCCCCGACGCACTGGCCGCCCACACCGCCGTCAACCAACTCGTCTACATCGTCTTCCAAGTCGCCGTCGGCCTCTCCCACGCGGCATCCATCAACGTCAGCCGCGAACTCGAACTCGGCCACCACGACGCCGCCCGCCGCATCAAGAACACCGCGCTCGCCTGCGCCGCCGCCGTCATGGCCTGCATCGGAGTCCTCTACCTCACCCTGCCCCGGCTGGTCCTGGCCCCCTTCCTCGAAACCGGCTCAGACCGCGCCCTCACCATCGCCACCCACCTCCTGCTCGTCACCACGTTCCTCCAGTTCTTCGACTGCGCCCAGAACATCGGCGTCGGACTCCTGCGCGGCCTCCACGACACCAAGAGCGGCTTCCGCATCACCGTCATCGGCTACTGGATCGTCGGCCTCCCCGCCGCCTGGCTCCTCGCCTACGCCCTGGACCTGGAAACCGTCGGCATCTGGCTCGGCCTCCTCACCGGCCTCGCCGCAACCGCGATGCTCCTGCTGCGCCGCTACAACACTGCCCTCACAGCGGCAGCACAGCCGCTGATGACTACAACCGCCTGACGTGCCGTACGAGGAGAGACGGGATCTACCGCGGCTGGTATGCCGTGGTCACCGGGATGGCTCCCAGCAGCTGGGACCCACAGGTCTTCGCTCCTGCCATGAGGGTGCCGTCACAGAACCCGTGCGTCGCGCCGGCGAGGTAGTGGGCGAGGAATGTGGCGGCTTCGGCGGCCATGCCGGAGGAGAACGCCGGGGCCTGCTCGCCGCCTTCCAGGTCGGCGAGCTTCGTCTCGGTCGAGCGGATGGTGGGGTTGAGGCCGTAGCGGGTAGAGATCGCCGCTCTTGCGGCCTTCGACGACGTCGAGGAGGTCGGCCGTGGAGCCGAACGCGAACGTGGAGCGGTTGTAGAGCGGGGTGTGGACGGCTCCCTCGACGTCGCGGCGTTCGCCGGCGTGGACACCGAGGGTGGACATTCCGTGCTCGGCGGTCTCAGCCATGCCTCTCCTGCTCATCGTCGATTCCTCTGCGCCGGGCTGGTCGGCCCGGTCACTACGCGGCAGCCGCCCGGATGAGGGCCGTTGCCGCCGTCTCGATGTCACGGGGGCGGTCCAGCGGCCCAGAGACAGCCGCAGCGCGCCGAGCGCGCGGGCTGGTCCGACGCCCATGGCGGTGAGCACGGGGGAGGGGGCGTGGGTGCCGCTGTGGCAGGCCGAGCTGGTGGAGGCTGCGATCTGGTCGGCGGCGGTTAAAAGGGCGTGGCCGAGGACGCCGTCGATGCTGACGTTGAGAGTGTTCGGCAGGCGCCGCTTGTCGGGACCGTTGAGGTGGACGCGGCCCGGGAGATGCTGTCAGCCGCTGGTGGAGGTCGTCGCGCAGGGCCGCGATCGTGCCGGACAGTTGTCGGCGAGTTCGGCAGCCACGATCTGGGCGGTAGTGCCAAGCGTGACGGCCAGGGCGACGTTCTCGGTGCCAGCGCGAAGGCCGCGCTCCTGGCCACCGCCGTAGACGACCGGATCCAGCTGGACGCCGTCGCGCACGTACAGCGCGGCGCTGCCCTTCGGCGCGTACATCTGAACGCGGCGGACAGGTCGGCCACCTGGGCGCGGGCCTCGGCCAGTGCCCGGCGCGGGGTCTCGGCGTAGGGGCGACTGCTGGAGGGGTTGCCGAAGAAATCGGTGAGGTACGGTGCCGTCGCCCGGGCGACGCGCGGGTCGATGGGGGTGGTGGCGTTGTAGTCGAGGTAGACCGGTCCGTCGGCCAGTCGCGGGTGCGGCGGGAGGCCGCCGTCCGGGCCGCTCACGTCAGGTCCGCGGCGTCGACGGGCAGCTCCGACAGGCGCCACTCCAGCATGGGACTTGATTCTGAATAACTGTCAGGGTTGATCTTCCAGGTGGTCCTCGTCAGGCAAGCGACCTCGAAGCTGTTCGAGGGTCCGGGCGGGCGACCCAGGCAGCGGTGTGACGGCGATGCGGTGCAGGTCCAGGAGCCGGTGCCCGTCTTGGAACTGGTTGGAGAGGTTGGTGCGGGTGACGCCCAGCAGCTGGGCCAGGAGGGTGGTGGTGATAGCCCTGCGTCGGCGTAAGAGCGCTGCGAGGAGGCGGTGGTAGTGGTCCAGGCTGCTGGTCTGAGGGTGGCGGTAAGTGCGCGGTCGGTGGAAGCGTCGCTGGAAGGCTGCTTCGGCCAGGGCGTCCCAGTACGGCTCGGAGACTGCCACCAGGCGTTCGAAGTCGGACCGCGGCATGCCGGTCAGGGCCGGATTGCTGAGCATCGTGGTCAGGTCGGGGTCGATTCGCCGGGCGGTCGCCGCCGATGCAAGCACGTAACACCGTCGTCCGGGGTCTTGCCGCTGCCGGTCTCGTCGTGCTGCGGACCCACAGTGGGCGTCCGATGCCTGGCCCGGTTCCGGCCGCATCCTCATCCACGTGGCGAGCCTCGGGCGCCGTCCTGAGAAGGTGAGCGGTGCGGCGGACCGGCCGAATGTCGGTGCTAGGTGGGCGGAAAAAAAAGGGGCGGCACAGGTGGGACGGCCGGGGCCATCGAGCTCAAGTGGCGGAGGTTCGGCGACTCCTGACAGCTTGTCGTGCCCGGCCCCCGCACCTGAGCGGGCACCGAGGACGACACCACGCGCTGAGCTGGTCGAACTGGCGCCGCCGACGCCAAGCAGTGGCCCGCCGCTGTCACTATCTGCGGCGGTGCCGCACGATCGAGGGGCGGTCTCCGTGAGACCGCCCCCGCACGATCGACGTCCCGCTACACTCCCGCCACCCAGCGAAAGACCGGGTCAGACAGCGAAATCCTGCTGGAGTAATACTGTAGGGGTGTAGGTGAGGCAGAGGGCGACCTGGGCGTTCTCGATCCGCTCGGCAGTTCTGGTGTGCTGGCGTCGTCGCCAGGTGGCCGCTACCGTTCCCGTGCCGGTTCCCACCAGTACGCGCTCCGATCCTCGTGCGGCTCCGGTCCGTAGTCGCTGAGCCGGCCGCGCCAAGCATCAGAACTCGTAGCAGTCAAGGAGATCGACCGCGTTCAGTGTGCGGAAGTCGCCGAGCCGCTCGCGGAGCGTGGCGTGGTCCCAATCCCACCAGGCGAGCCGCTGCAGCCGCTCCGCGATCTCGGGCGGCTGCCGGTACCGGATGACCCGCGCCGGCACGCCTGCGACGATCGCGTACGGGGGTACGTCCTTCGTGACGATCGCGCCCGACGCGATCACCGCCCCGTTCCCGACGACGACGTCCGGTTTCACCTGCGCACCGTGCCCGATCCACGTGTCGTGCCCGATCGTCGTACGGCGGGAGCGACGCTGCGCGAACCACTCCGCGTCGTCCTCGGCGTCGGGCCAGTACTTCGCGGAGCGGTACATGAAGTGGTGCAGACTCGCCCGGTCGAGCGGGTGGTCGGTCGCCCCGATCCGTACGAAGCTCGCTATGTTCGAGAACTTCCCGACGGTCGTGTTCGCAAGGTCGCAGTACCGGTCGCAGTAGCTGTAGTCACCCAGCTCGACGTCGGCGAGCCGAGAACCCTGACCGACCTCCGTGTACCGGCCGAGCGCGCCGGCGACGACGGTCGAGCCCTCGTGCACGATCCCTGCCGCCGGCAGTGCGCCCGGTCCGACGGCCGATGCGGAGGTGCGGCGCGCAGTTGTCCGGATGACGCGCAGTAGAGCGGCGGCGCCGGCCTCGATGGTTCCGTCGTTGTGGATCTCCGCGTCCACCGCGTAGTCGGGGGCGGGGTCGGGACGGTGGAGCCGTCGGGCGATGTCATCCGCGTCCTCCCGGCCCCTCGTCCGCAGGCGGCTCGCCCGGACGGCGTCGGAGACCGTGACGCGGACGACGACAACGTGCTCGTAGCGTGCCGCCAGCTCGGCGAGCACGGATCGGGACACGTTCGCGACGACGGAGCGGCCGTCCCTGATGTCGTCGTCGATCTCGATCGGAATTCCATACCGCAGGCCATGGGCGTTCCACTCGATCGCGAAACGGCCCGCCTCGGAGGCGATGCGGAACGTGCGCGCGGACACCGGAAGGTGGTCTTCGCCCGGCCCGGGTGCACGCGTGATGTGACGCCGTGGCAGGGATACGTCCGGACCCGCATGGCGTCGGACCTCCGCGATCAGCGCGTCCTTGCCGACGCCGCTCGCCCCGACGACCGCGACGAACCTGCCCGGACCGATCTTCTGGGGTGTCATGCGACGCGCACTCCCTGCCGGTACACGGTGCGGACGACCGGCACACTCAGCCCCGCCGGGTGCTCCCGGGTGCCGGGCAGCATGTGTGTGCGGACGCGGACGAGGTCACCGCGCTTGCCGACCGTGATGTCACCCCGGTCGTCCAGACCGACGGCCTTGGCGGGATTGGTGCTGATCAGCTTGACGGCATCCTCCAGACGGATCGTCCCGTCGGTGACGAGCTGGAACGCGGCCTGCAACGGGCTGGCGGGCACGTAGTCGGACGACAGGACGTGGAGCAGTCCGCGTTCGAGGAGCGCCGACGCGGCGACATTTCCGGACTGGCTGCCGCCGCGCACGATGTTCGGCGCGCCCATGACGACCGACAGGCCATGGGCGACGGCGGACTCGGCGGCCACGATCGTGGTGGGGAACTCGGCAATGCTCACTCCGAGTCCGGCGGACTCCTCCACGTGCTCGGTCGTCGCGTCGTCGTGCGCCGCGAGGGCAATGCCACGCCGGCGCGCCGCCGCGGCGACGGCGTGGCGGTTGCGGTGGGCGTGGCGGCGCGCCTCGCGCAGGAGTTCGTCGGCGTAGGCGTCGACGTCGCTCTCGGACACGAGCCCCTTGCCGATGTAGTACCTCTTGAACGTGGCCAGGTCCGCGAACTGACGCTGGCCGGGGGTGTGGTCCATCAGGGACGCGAGTCGCACGAGCGGGTTGTCCGCGAACTCCTCGAACCGGTCCAGGCAGTCCTCGCCGGAGACCTCGCACCGCAGGTGGATCGCGTGGTCGGCGCGGAACGCTCCGGCTGTTGCCGCGGCCGTGATGGCGTCTGTCAGTCGCCGGGCCGACCGGGTCACCGTCTCGCGGTTGCTCGGCTCCGATCCGAGCCGGACCGCGTCGAGGACAGTGGTGGCACCGGCGGTCGTCATCTGGGCGTCGTGCGCGAGCACGGCGGGCATGGCCTCCCAGTGCACGCCGGGCCGGGGACGCAGATGGTACTCGGCGTGGTCGGTGTGCACTTCGACGACGCCGGGCAGCAGGTAGTCGCCGTCGAGGTCGTCGCCCGCCGGCACGGTGCCCGTGCTGATGTCGGCGATCCGGCCGTCGCGAGCGACCACCGAGCCGAGTATGACCTCGTCGCCGAGGACCAGGCGGGCATTGGTCAGTACGAGTTCCTTGGTCATCGGGTGCCTTCCAGCGGGTGGAGCGAGTGGATGCGGAAGGGTGCGCCGGGTTCCGTCTCCACGAAGACGGCGAGCGCACCGAGGCCGACGTTCCGGTCGAGGCAGTCGCGGAACCAGTGCCGCAGCGTCTGTTCGACGTGGTCCTGCCGGTCGTCCGGCACGCGATCGGTGAGGGTGAGGTGGAAGCGGAACTCATCGAGCACGTAGGGGTATCCGAAGTCGGTGAGCAGGGTCCGCTGGCGCTCCGTGAGCGTGTGTGGATTTCGCCGCGCGATCTCCTCGGGTGTCGCCGGCGCCCGGAACTGGTCCAGTTCCGTCACGACCGACGCGGCAAGCGCGTCAAGGGCCGGCGCGTCCTCGCCAGGGGTGAGCGCGTAGAAGTGGCCGATGCGGCTGAGCGTGAGCCGCGGAATCGTGACGTGTGCGGTCGATGCGGCCAGTCGCGCGGTGGCCGTGGCGACGTCGTCGACGGTGTGTCCGGGGGCGAGGCGGAAGGGTGGTTTGAGGGTGCCGTGGAAGCCGTATCGGCGCGCGTCCTGAGTGATCCGGTCGACGGCCGTACGCGTCCATCCTTCCGGCACGCCCCGGGGGGTGGCGCGGCCGGTGACGCTTCGCCCGAGCCAGGATTCCGCGCGCTCACGGAGAAGCACCTCTGTGGCGTCGGTGCTTCCCACACCCGGTGCGGCGTAGATCGCGTACCGGTGACTCACGCCGCCACCTTGCTCATCGGGGTGAAATCCTCGACCGGCACGACGCGGTCCGCGACGGCTTCGCGAACGTCCGCGTCGTGGAAGATACCGAGCATTGCGGTGCCCGCTTCGATCTTCTCGGCGATCAGCTCCACGACCACGCGGCGGTTGCGGGCGTCGAGGGAGGCGGTGGGCTCGTCCAGGAGCAGCATCGGCAGATCGGCGATGAAGCCGTGCGCGATGTTCACCCGCTGCTGCTCGCCACCGGAGAACGTCGCCGGCGGAAGCCCCCACAGACGATCGGGAATGCCGAGGCGGGACAGCAGCTCGGCGGCACGCTCACCCGCCTCCGTGGCGTCGACGCCACGCGCGACGAGCGGTTCGGCAACGACTTCGAGGGCGGGCACACGGGGCACACAGCGCAGGAACTGGCTGACGTATCCCATCGCGTGGCGACGGGCGGCAAGGATCTCTCTGGGGTTCGCGGTCGCGATGTCGACATCGATGTTCCCGGCGCGAAGGCGGACACTGCCGCGATCAACGGCGTAGTTGCCGTACACCATCTTCAAGATCGAGCTTTTGCCGGCGCCTGACGCGCCACCGAGGACGACGCACTCCCCGGCGTGCACGTCGAAGTCGAGCCCGCGGAGCACGGCGAGTCGCTGCCCGCCCTGCAGATGCATGGTGAAGGTCTTGTCCAGGCCGGAGACGGCGAGGGTCGGCTGGTCGGTGGTCATGGTCACCCTTGCAGGATTGAGGAGACGAGCAACTGCGTGTACGGGGCCTGCGGATCGTCCAGTACTCGGTCGGTCAGACCGGACTCGACGACCCGGCCGTCCTTCATCACAAGAGTTCGATGAGAGATCAGGCGGGCGACGGCGAGGTCGTGCGTGACGATGATGACGGCCAGTCCCAGGTCGCTGACGATCGAACGGATGAGGTCGAGCAGGCGTGCCTGCACGGACACGTCCAAGCCGCTGGTCGGCTCGTCCATGAACACCAGCCGTGGCGAGACGACGAGGTTTCTGGCGATCTGCAGCCGCTGCCGCATACCACCGGAGAACGCGGCGGGGGTGTCGTCGACCCGGTCCCGGGGGATCTCGACGCGTTCGAGCCAGTCAGTCGCTTCCGCGCGGATGCGCCCGTAGTGACGCCATCCGTTGGCCATCAGCGGCTCACCGACGTTGCCGCCGGCACTGACGTGCATGCGGAGCCCGTCCGCCGCGTTCTGGTGCACGAAGCCCCACTCGCTGCGCCAGAGCCGGCGCACCGCACTTTCGCTGAGTTCCGCGAGGTTCGCGACGTCGCCATCGCCGAGCCGGTACCGGATGGTGCCCTCGCTGGTTTCCAGGCGCTGCGAGAGTGTGCCGAGCAAGGTCGACTTCCCGGACCCGGATTCGCCGACGACCGCAAGCACCTCGCCCGGCCACAGGTCGAAGTCGACGCCGCGGCAGCCGAATCGGTCGCCGTATCGATGGCTGACGTTGCGCACTTCCAGGAGCGGACACTCGTTGCTCATGCGGTCGCCTCTTCGTTGTCGGCGCGAGCGGCCGCCCGCTCACAATGATCGCTGTCCGAGCAGGCGTACATGGCGCCGCCGGCGTTGTCGGTGATGATCTGGTCCAGATACACGCCGGTGGACCCGCAGATCGCGCACGGCTGGTCGAAGTTCTGCGGTTCGAACGGATAGTCCTCGAACCCGAGGCTTTCGACGTCGGTGTGCGGAGGGATCGCATAGATACGCTTCTCGCGGCCGGCTCCGAAGATGTGCAGTGCCTGGCTCTGGTGCAGCTTCGGGTTGTCGAAGCTCGGCGTCGGCGACGGCGCCATCAGGTACCGGTGGTTCACCAGCACCGGGTAGTCGTACGTCTTGGCGATGTGCCCGTACTTGGCGATGTCCTCGTACAGCTTGACGTACATCAGCCCGTACTCGTTGAGGGCGTGCATGCGCCGGGTCTCGGTCTCGCGGGCCTCAAGGAATCGCAGCGGCTCCGGGATCGGCACCTGGTAGACCATGATCTGCCCTTCGCCGAGGGGCGTCTCGGGGATGCGGTGCCGAGTCTGGATGATCGTCGCGTCCTCGGTGCGGGTCGTGGTCGGCACGCCCGCCACCAAGTTGAAGAAGGCACGGATCGACACTGCGTTCGTGGTGTCGTCGGCGCCCTGGTCGATCACCTTGAGCACGTCACCGGAGCCGATGATCGCCGCGGTGAGCTGCACGCCGCCGGTGCCCCAGCCGCGGGGAAGCGGCACCTCGCGGGAGGCGAAGGGGACTTGGAACCCGGGGATCGCGACTGCCTTGAGCAGCACCCTGCGGATCATCCGCTTGGTCTGCTCGTCGAGGTAGCCGGTGTTGTACTCGATCTGCTGGGCGCTCACGCGTTCGTCTCCTGCGTGCTTCCGGCGTGGTCGTGGAAGTCGCGTTGCAGCCGCCGGATGAGGTGCAGCTCGGCCTGGAAGTCGACGTAGTGCGGGAGCTTCAGGTGCTCCACGAAGCCCGCGGCCTGCACATTGTCGGCATGGCTGAGCACGAACTCCTCGTCCTGCGCGGGGGCGACGACCCGCTCCTGGAACTCGTCCGCTCGCAGGGCACGGTCGACCAGCGACATGGACATCGCCTTCCGTTCTCCGCGCCCGAACACGAGCCCGTAGCCGCGGGTGAACTGAGCGGGGGTGTCCGCGTTACCGGTGAACTGGTTGATCATCTGGCATTCGGTGACCTCGATCCGCCCGAGCGGCACCGGGAAACCGAGCTCCGGTGCGTCGAACTCGACCTCGACCTGCCCGACGCGGATCTCACCGGCGAACGGATGTGTGCTCCCGTACCCGCGCTGGGTGGAGTACCCGAGGGCGAGCAGAAACCCTTCGTCGCCGCGAGCCAGTCCCTGGAGGCGCTCCGCCCGGGTCATCGGGAACACGGTGGGTTCGCGCGTCAGGTCGGCCGGTTCCGGGTCCGCCCAGTCCGCGGCGCGGTCCGGCTCAAGGAGAGCATCGGAGCCGAGCAGGTCGGACACGCGCGGCATCGGCGTGGCGTCGGTGTCGGCGTCCGTCGGGCCGTCGCCGGTGGGGTCGGCGAACAGCCGGTGCGTGTAGTCGAACGTGGCCCCGAGTTGCTGCCCGCCGGGGATGTCCTTGAACGTCGCGGACACGCGGCGCTGCGGGGCGAGCCCGGCCGTATCGATCGGTTCGCAGTAGCCGAACCGCGGCAGAGTGGTCCGGTAGGAACGCACCAGCGTGATCGCTTCGAGCACGTCGCCCTGGCACTGCAGGATCGCTCGCGCCGCGAGATTCGGGTCGTAGAGCGACCCTTCGGTCATCACCCGGGACACCAGGACCGGGAGCTGGCCGGCGACAGCGTCCTGGCGGATCGCCGGGATGCCGGGATCACCGCGACCTTCCTTGGCGAGCAACGCGTGCGCATTCGCGATCGCCTTCTCTCCGCCCTTGACTGCGACGTACATCAGGCCTCCTGATCCTGATCGGACACCGCGCGCAGACGCGTGGTGCGAGGGAGCGCGACGACCGAGTCGTCGCTCATGACGAGCAGGTCGACGCCGCGAGGGAACAGCGCGCCATTGCGGCTCCACGCGGCCGAGAACCCCTCAGGTGCCCACGGGGCCTCGATCTCGACCCGGCCGTCGATGCCGGGGCCCGTCGCGGTGAAGCGCGCCCCGACGCCCGGGGTCCGCGCGTCGAGGACGATGGTCGCCGACTGGTGAGGTACCTCATCGGTGCCGAGCGCGAGCGCATCGAGCGCCGGGAGCGTGTCCGGGGTGGCGACGACGAAGTTCGCCGACCCATGCTCGTTCGTCACCCGCGCGCCGGTGTGGAACACCAGGTACGAGGTCACGTCGGGGTCTTCCGCCAGCGCCCTGTGCAGCCACACCGACACCTCCTCGTCGAACAGAGTCAGTGAGACGGCCGCGAGCGCAGTGCCGAGCGCCTTCGGCGCCTGAGCCGGACCGGCGATCCGATACGAGCGGCCGGGGTGGGCGAGCGCGTCGAGGACGGCGCGGAACACCCGCTGTCCTTCCCCCGTCGGATCGGCGAACCCGGGCGCCGGCGCAGTGGTGGACGTGGTGTTCATTCGTGTTCCCTCGCGACCGTGAAGAAGTCGACCTTGGTGCTGCGTGCTTCGGCGTGCCGGGCCTCGTCGTAGGCCGCCTGGCTACGCTCCAGCGGCGCGACGACATCGGTGAGCACCCGTGCGCGCAGTTGCTCGTCCGCCAGCAGACCGTCGAACGCTGCCGCGAACCAGGCGTGCTTGAGGTCGGTCCCGAGCACGTACGCGCTTCCGACGGTGTCCGCCGCAAGCGGGGCGCCGTGCAGTCGGAGTGTGGCGCGGGTCACCGTCGCCTCACCGAGGTTGAACCGGTCCCCGCCGGCACCCACACGACCACGGACCATGACCAGCCCTGCTTCGGGGCCGCGGATCGCCTCGATCTCAGGCTTCGCTTCCCAAGCACCCCAGGCGCCGGCGAGCTGACGGGGCGACGCCTGCGCGAGGGTTCGCATCCACCGCCTTCGCGCCGCCCAGGCCTCAGTCGGACTCGTCACTCCAACCTCCAAATTTGTCTGGCTCTTTGGACGAATCGAACGTAACGAGCCACCCGAGATTTGTCCACCTAGCTAGACGACTATCGGATGGACGCGCGGTGAACTCGCGGCCGGCTTGGCTGCGAGGTGACAGGCAGGCGGTAGTGTTCGGTGCACTATGCCTCGCGTCACACGTTCTGCCACGGGTTACTCGACGTGGCGCCTCATCGCCGACCAGCTCCGCAGCGAAATCGTGGACGGCTCGTTCCCGCCCGAAGCGAAACTGCCCACCGAGGGCGAACTCGCCGACCGATTCGGCGTACACCGCAACACCGTGCGCCAGTCCGTCGCGGCTCTCGCCGCCGAAGGTCTCGTGGCGACGCGCCAGGGCAGCGGCACGTTCGTCGTCCCGCACACGCTCCTGGTGCACCGGATCAGTCTGCGCACGCGCCTCAGCGACAGCATCGGCCAGGCGGGCACGGCGTCACACCGACCGATAGCAGCGGAGATCGTGGCAGACCCACCACACGAAGCAGCCACCCGTCTGCGACTCGACGGACGGCCCGCGCTCCAGGTCGAGACAGTCGCCGACGTGAACGGGACTACGGTCGCGCGGTCGACCTCCTGGTTCGACGTCGCACTGACGCCGGACCTCGACATCCATCTGCGGCAGACCCGGTCCATCACCAAGGCGCTTCGCGCAGTCGGCATCGACGACTATGTCCGTACCTGGAGCGCGGTCAGCTCCCGCATCGCGAACGGCACCGAAACCGAGGACATGAACCTTCCGGCGGGATCGATCGTTCTGGTCGTACGGTCTGTCAACACGCTGGTCGACCGCACGCCGCTGCAGTACACGAGCACACGCTTCCGCGCCGACCGCGTCGAGCTGGACATCTACTTCGACGAGCTCGACAACCCGAGCGGGCACGGACAAAGCCGCTGAACCTGTTTCCATCGTTTATTTATGGGTGGAAGATTGTTCACCCCAGGCTCCTAGGGTGGCGACATGGCCAAGAAAATGAACCTCCGCGTACTCACCCTCAACATCTGGCTGGACCCGCGGGACCGTGAGAAGCGGGACTCCCTCCTGCTGGAGGGCCTGCGCAGCTACGACGCCGACATCGTGTTCCTTCAGGAGGTGGTGCGCACCCCGGAACGTGACGCGTTCAAGCTCGTGTCCGACAACTCACCCCTGCACTGGCACCACGCCTCCGACTACACCCAGGCGGGCTGGCCCGCCTGGGGCACCGCCGTCGGTACCCGCTGGGCGCCGAAGAGCATCGACGTGCACCGGCTCCCGGCTGAGGACGGCCCGTACGTGTGGGAGGCGGTCGTGCCTCTCCCGATCGGCGTGGACATGCTCTTCCTCGGCGCCCGGCCGAGCTTCAAGTTCACCCGCGAGGCAGCCCGCGTCGAGCAGGCGCTGTTCATCACCGAGTTGGAGGAGAGGCGGCGCCAGGCGGCGCCGACGATCCTCGCCGGCGACTTTGACGCAGCCCCCGATCAGGACTGCATCCGCTTCTACACCGGCAAGTCCGCGATCAACGGCCGCAGTGCGGCGTTCCGCGACAGTTGGGCGATCGCCGGGGACGGCACCCCCGGGTACACCTGGACGACCGACAGCCCGTGGGTCGCACGCAGCGTCGTCGATGCGCAGGGCATCGTCCCGAACTACTGGGTACAGGAGCCGCACCACCGCCGCATCGACTACGTGTTCGCCGGTTCGACGGAGAACCACCTTGAGGTGGAAAGCGTGATCAACGACAGCAAGGTCGTGTTCAACGAGTACCCGACCGCCAGCGACCACTACGGCGTGCTCGCCGAGTTCGAGTTCAACGCACTCGACAAGCCCACTGCGTGGGCGTAGGCGTCAGCCTCGACCGACGGCGCGGTCCCCTTGTCCCTGGGCCGCGCCGTTTCGCTGCGCATCGGCGCCCGACGCACGGCGCATGGCGCATGGCGCATGGCGCCGACGAAAACGCTCCCGCTCCCGGCACCGGCCGGGCAGCGGGAGCGAGCGGTCAGATGCGGTGCGTCTCTTCGGCGCGCGCGGTCAGAGCCGCGCCGCGCAGGGTGCGTTCGGCGTTCTCCGCGGTCACCGCGGAGTAGAGCGCGTCCAGGACCGCGAGATGGATGAACCGGCTCATCATCGCCTCGATCTGGAACCGGGTCTCCCCGGAACCGGCGACGAGGGTCACCGATGAGGCCGCGACCAGCGGTGAGCGGAAGAAGCTCGTCACCGCGACGACCGTCGCGCCGGCATCACGGGCCGCTTCCGCCGCGGCCACCGTCTCGCGTGTTCTGCCGGTGTGGCTGATCGCCAGGCACACGTCCCCCCTGGTGAGCATCGACGCGGAGATGTGCTGCGAGATCGGGTCCGTGGGATTCTCGATCGGCAGACCGACGCTGCGGAACCGCAGGGCGGTGTCCATCGCCAACGGCGCGGACGGGCCGGTCGAGACGAGCAGGATCCGCTGGGCGGCGTCGAGCGCGTGGACCGCGCGCTCGAACTCCTTTGCATCGATGCTCGATTGGGCCGCCGCGATCGAACGGGACGTGGACTGGAACACCGACGCGATGATCGAACTCGGTGTTCCGTCCTGTGCCTCGTCGTGATGATCGGCGTCGGCCGATGCCTCCGACGCGAGTTGCAGCTTGAACTCGTGGAACCCCTTGAGGCCGAGGTCCTTGCAGAACCGCACTACGCTGCCCACGGAGCTGCGGGACACCGTGGCGAGGTCGCTGACCGTCATACGGACGACACCTGAAGGGTTCGTCAGAACGACGTTCGCGACGGCTGTCTGGGTGGGTGACATCGACGGCAGGAGCGCCCGTATCCGTGCGATGAGCGTGCCGCGATCGAGGCTTGAGTGCGGCGCCGGTGTCAGGTCAGCGGACATGGTCATATCCAAGCATTGTCGCCACTGGGCGCGCGAACGCCGCGCTCGGTCCAGTTCGGTTCACGGCTACACGTCGGTCGGTTCCACCGCGCGGGCCCTAGTTCGCGGGTCCGCGTCCGGACCGGGGGCGACGTTCGGTGCGAGCCAGGGGTTCGCGGACACCAACTGCCGGGTGTAGGGATGGTGCGGCTGGAAGAGGACCTGGTCGGTCGGACCGGCCTCGACGATGAGCCCCTGTTCCATCACCACGATGGTGTCGGAGAGATGGGAGATCACCGCCAGATCGTGCGAAACGACGACAAGGCCGAGTGGACGCTGCGTGGTCAGCGTGAGCAGCAGGTTCACGATCTCCGCCTGCACGGACAGGTCCAGCGCCGACGTCGGTTCGTCGGCGACGAGGACGGACGGATTCGCAGCCAGGGCGCGTGCGATCGAGACGCGCTGGCACTGCCCGCCACTGAGACGGCCCGGTCGCCGGTGCAGGAGATCGCCGGTGATGCCGACCGCCTTGAGCAATTCGAGGGCGCGTTCGTGCGCTGCCCGCCGCGATGTCTTCTGCACCGTCCGGCATGCCTCTTCGACGGACGCGAGCGCGGTCTGTGTCTCGGTGAGGGATGCGAACGGGTCCTGCAGGATCAGCTGCACCTCGTGCCGCTCCGGCTGCCGGCTGCCGAAGCGACGCCACGGCTTGCCGTCAACGGTCACCTGGTCCGAGGGGAGGACGCCGGTGAGCAGCCGGGCGAGCGTGGACTTTCCGCTGCCGGACTCGCCCACGATCCCGAGCCGCTCGCCGGCCCGGACGCGGACGGAGATGTCGTGCAGGATCTGCCGGTCGCTGTAGGAGAAGTCCAGCCGACGAGCCTCGACCGTCGACACCTTCCCGGTCGGCACCGCTCGGGCCGGAACCCGTACGTACCCGCCGTCGGTGACGGCCTCCGAGACCTCGCCCGAGCGGCGCGCCAGCAGGTAGTACCCGCGAGGCGTGCGTTCCGGAAGCGCACTGACGAGCGTCTGCGTGTACGGATGCTGCGGGTTCTCAAGCACCTCGGCGGTGCGGCCGGTCTCGACCACCCGCCCCTCGTTCATGACCACAACGCGGTCGGTCGCGGACGCGATCGCGTTGATGTCGTGCGAGACGACCACAAGCCCGAGCTGACGCTCGAACCGCAGCTCGGTGAAGAGGTTCAGCACACTGGAGCGGACGGATGCGTCCAGAGCGGTGGTCGGCTCGTCGGCGAGAAGCAGCCGCGGTTCGGACGCGAGCGCGAGCGCGATCATCACCCGCTGCCGCATCCCACCGGAGAGTTCGTGGGGTCGCGAGCGCAACAGCACTTCGGTCGGGGTGAGCCGCACCGCCTCAAGCGCTTGGCGGACATCGTCGTCGGTCGCCCGGGTGCGCCGGGTCAGCTGCAGGGCTTCGCGCACCTGACTGCCGATTCGCTGCAGCGGGTCGAGGCTCGACATGCTCGCCTGCGGCACCATCGACACGATCCCGCGGAGGGTGCGCTGCCGGCTCCGCAGGGACTCACGGGTCACGTCGCGGCCGTCGACGTGGATCGCGCCGGACTCGATCCGGCCGCCGACCGAGGACAGCAGCCCCGTGATGGCGCGCAGGGTCATGGTCTTTCCCGAGCCGGTCTCACCGATGATGCCGAGCGCTTCGCCGCTGTCCAGCGCGAGGGACACGTCGGTGAGCACCTTCGTCCGTGCGATGGTGACGTTGATGTCGCGTACGTCGAGCAGGGCGGTCATCGGGAGTTCCTTCCACCGGCGGAGTCGGCCATGAGGGCGAAGCCGACGCCGAGCACGAGCACGACAAGGCCGGGAATGATCGGCGCCCACCAGGCGATCGGCAGCAGGGCGATGTTGTCGGCCATCATCTGACCGAGTTCGGGTGTCGGCGGGGCGATACCGACGCCGAGGAACGCGAGCGAACCGACCAGCGCGGTCGTCGCGACCGCCTGCGTCGCGGCGTAGGACAGGTTCATCGACACCAGCGCCGGAGCGATATGCCGGAACAGGATGCGCATCGGTCCGTATCCGAGGACGCGGGCGGCGACGACGGAGTCCCGCTCGCGCAGCAGGATGGCGCGGGACATGGTCAGCCGGGTGTAGGGGGGCCAGCAGGCGATCACGATCGCGATGCTGATCGCGGCGGCGCCGCGCGGCAGGCCGGGTATCAGCTCACGGTTGCCGAGCGTTGCAGCGAGCCCGATCACGAGCACGATGTACGGGAACGCCATCGTCGCGTCGGTGATCCTGCTGAGCACGGCGCGGCCCATGGCCGGAAGGTAGGCGGCGATCAGGCCGAGGAGCGCCCCGCCGACTGCCGCGGCGGTGATGCTGACGACGATGAGCCCGAGGTCGATCCGGCCTGCTTCGAAGGTGCGGACGAAGATGTCCCGGCCGAGTTGGTCGGTTCCGAACGGATGGTCGGCGCTGGGTCCGGCGAGCGGCATCGAGGCGATGTCGGAGGATGACACCGGGCTGACCATCGGAACGATGACGAAGGCCAGGGCGAGGATCAGCACGAGCGTCAGCCCGACCAGCCGCTCCGCGCGGATGTTCAGCGTGCGACGGCGAGGGGAGGAAGCGGGCTGGGGCTTCGCCGTCACGTCGGGCGGCTCGATGACGGCGGTCACCGGGCGGTCCTCGGGTCGATCACGCGCGAGGCGATCTCGGTGATCAGGTTGAGCATCACGACGACTGCGCCGGTGAGGAGGACGATGCCCTGGATGACGGGAAAGTCCAGCGCTCCGACTGCGGTCGTCATCGCCCGTCCGATGCCCGGGAGACCATAGACGATCTCGACGATGACCGCACCGCTGATCAGATAGCTCAGGCTGACGCCGATGACGGCCAGCACCGGACCGGCGCAGTTCGGGGCGACGTGGCGGAGCATCAGCCGTGCCCGCGACATGCCGCGCGCCGCGGCGGCTTCGGCGAAGGGTTCGTGCAGCACCTCGCCGGCACGTTCGCGCACTGCACGGAGGATGATCGGGGTCAACCAGAACGACACGGTCACCGCGGGCAGGATGAGGTACTGGAAGTTGTCGGGGTAGCCGCTGCCCCACCCGCCGGTGGGGAACAGCCCCCCGCGGAGCGCGACCGTGAGGATGAGTACGAGCCCGACCAGCGCGCCCGGTGCCGCGAGACCGAGCAGCGAGAGCACGCGGATGATGTTGTCGAACACCGGCCAGTTGCCGCCCGCGGCGAGCAGCCCGACGCCGATGCCGACGACGGACGAGATCAGCAGCGTCACGCCGACGAGATCGAACGTGACCCCGGCACCGTTCATGACGACGCTCGCGACGGTGGTGGTCGGGTGCTGGAAGGAGTTGCCGAGGTCGCCGTGGAGGAGACCGGTCGCGTAGTCGAGGAACTGGGCCAGGAGCGGCTTGTCGAGTCCGAGTTCGGTGCGGAGGGCCGCCATCCGCTCCGGGCTCGCGCCGGTGTTCCCTCCGATCATGACGACGGCCGGGTCACCGAGCAGCGTCCGGATGAGGAAGAACGTGATGATCATGACGAGCAGGGTCACAACGATCGCCTGGACGATCGGACTGACCGTGGCGGCCAGGCGCTTGCCTGCGCGGCTACCGGTCCGGCGGGCCGCCGGACCGGGCCAGACTGCTGAGGACATCTGCGGTGCTTTCTCTCGGGAACGGTAGGAGCCGTGGGGAAGGGGGCGGGAGGGGCCCGCTGTGCGGGCCCCTCCCGCGGGTTACGGCAGGACCAGGTACGAAGCGCCCACGCTGTGGATGACGTCGCTCGGGAACCGGGACACCCCCACGTAGCTGAGGGTCGTCAGCGGGATCGACGGAAGCTCCTTCGCGTACTCCTCGTTGATCTTCTCGACCAGGCCGGGCGCCTCACTGGGGGAGGCGGTCTTCAGCTGGTCCGACAGTTTCTTCAGCTCCGGCATGTCCGGTTTCGTCGGCAGCGTGCCCCAGAAGTTGGCGTTGCTGGCCGATGTCGGGTCGCCGTAGATGTAGCCGCCGAGGTAGCTCTGGGTGTTCTCGTAGTAGCCGATCCACCGGGTGAACAGCCCCCAGTCGCCCTGCTTGAGACGGTCGCCGACCTGGTTGAAGGGCGTGTTCTCGATCTCCAGCCGGATGCCGATGGCCTTGAGCTGCTGCTGCACGACCTGCGCGACGAGCGGCACCTGCCATGCGGAGTCGGTGACGGTGACGAGTGGGATGGTGCACCCGTTCTCACACTTGGTGCCCTTGAGCTTCGCCTTCGCCGCGGTGATGTCCTGCTTGGTGGCCTTGGCGTTCGGCGACGTGTCGTCCTGGTTCCACGGGATGCCGTAGAGCGGCAGCCCGACGCGCTCGCCGCCGAGCGCCGAGTCGGCGATCTGCTGACGGTTGACGGCGAGCGAGATCGCCTGGCGGACGCGTTTGTCACCGGCGATGGGGTTGTTGAAGTTGACCGACAGCGCCATCTGGCCGCCGTTCCATTTCGCCGTATCGAGCGTGAGCGGGCTCTTCACCTGCGACAGCAGGTTCCCCGGGATGTTGTCGGCGTAGTCGACCTGCCCGCTCCTGAGCTGCGCGAGACGTGTTGCCGCGTCGGTGACGGAGACAAAGTTGATCTTCTTTACCTTGCGCGGCGTGGTGTCGTAGTAGTCGTTGTTCGCCGAGAGGGTGAACGTGCCGTTGGTCGTGTCGAGGGTATCGAACTTGAACCGGCCGGCCGAGACCGGGTGCTTCCAGAAGCTGTCGCCCTTCGCGATGCCCGACGCCGGCAGGATGACCATCTCCGGCACCGAGAGAGCGGCCGGCATGCCCGGATAGGGACGGCTCATCGCGAGCGACACGGTGTCGTCGTCGGGCGCGGTGACCTTCTTGATGCTGCTCATCGCGGGGCCGATGAAGTTGTCACCGGCGACGTTCGGAGTCGACAGGATCCGGTCGAGCGACGCGGCGACGTCCTTGGAGGTCAGGGCGGATCCGTCGGAGAACTTCAGCCCGGAACGCAGCTTGATCGTCCAAGTCAGACCGTCGGAAGAGGCGATGACCGACTTGGCCAGCTGCGGGGTGCCGCTGTCCTTCCCGTCGGAGTAGTTCGTGAGGTAGCCGCCCCACAGGAAGGTCAGCTGCGTCACCTCGTAGGACGCCGAGTTCATCGGATCCAGCGACTGCGGAATCGCGTGGTCCGCGATCGTGATCTCATCGCTCAAGGCGTTCGACGCGCTCGACGCGTTCGACGCCGACGAGCACGCGCTCAGGGCCAGCGCGGCGGCTGCCGCGGTCGCGGCGACTGCCGGAAGCCGCCGCCGTCGGCGCACGGAGGAGATGGACATCATGACTGCTCTCTGACGAGGGGTTCGAGGAGGAGAGGAATGCTGATCAGCCGGCATCGACGCGGATCACCGACGTGGTGCGCCCGTCGACGATGTCGAAGATCGCCGCGCCCAGGGTGAAATCACCGGTAGCGAGCTGGAAAGGCGGCAGTGCGGAGGTGTCCTCACCGCGGAACTCCTTGACGAAGTGGATCGGGTCGAACCCGTACCCGCTGAAGCCCAACCGGCCGGCCATACCGAGTTCCGCGACGAAGCCGGTGCCGCCGGGCAGCAGGTGCGCGAGCTGTGTCCCGTCGTGGGTATGTGTCCCGACGACCGCGGCGACCTGCCCGTCGACGGCGCCGGAGAACCACGCCTTCTCCCCCGGCGCCCCGCTGTGCAGGTCAACGACGACCGCCCCCTGGAGCACACCGCCCTCGACCAGTTCCGTCCACGCGTCCCACAGGCCGGTCGGCTTCGGGGCCAGGCATCCCTTGCCCACCGCGCCGGGGCTCAGCAGGTTCACCACCGTCAGCGTCTTGTCGCCCTCACCGATCGTCAGGACACCCTTCCCGCGCGTCTCCGGCACGTTCAGAGGGCGGACGACCTGCGGGTACGCGAATGACTCCGCGACCTCGGGACCGTCCCACGAGTGGTTCCCGCCGGTGATGACGTCGGCGCCACCGGCGATGAGGACGTCCAGTTCCTTCCGGGTGGTACCGAATCCGTTGTACGGCAACGGGCCGGTGACGGCCGCGTTTTCAGCGTTCACCACGATCCAGTCGAGCTGGTGCTCGGCACGGAGTTCTGGGAGGCGGGCGCCGAGCCACGCGGCCGCTTCGGGACCGACGACGTCGCCCACGGTCATCACACGCATCTGATTCATGGTGCGACCGTAGAGCTCCCGATGGAACAAAGTTCACTGCGGTCGATGAACGAATGATGAATCATCCATCGGGCTTCGTCCTGGAACTTTCTTCACCGGTTGGTGTCCCAGGAACAGACCGGAGCAGAGACGTGAGCGGCCACCACGGCGTCCGCAGCACGCACGTACAGGAGCCGCTTCTGCCGGTCGCGGTGACGACGGCCAGGCCTGGAAGGAACCGTCTCAATTGGCGCAGGGGAATTCCGCGAGTCGCGATGAGTCCTGCGGCGTCCGGCGGTCGCAGTGTCGAACCCGTTACCTAGGAGGACTTCTGATGCGCAGCGTGACCTATTCGAAGAACGTCTCACTTGACGGCTAGTACTCCAGCAGGATTTCGCTGTCTGACCTGGTCTTTCGCTGGGTGGCGGGAGTGTAGCGGGACGTCGATCGTGCGGGGGTGGCCCCACGGAGACTGCCCCTCGATCGTGCTGTCGGCGGCGGCTGAATTTTGACCCATTTTGGGCGGTTGAAACGTGACCCCCGTGTCGTTGGTTGCTGTCGGTCAGTCGGTTTCGGTCGGGGCGGTGGGGACGCGGCCGAGGCTGCGGCCTTTCATGCGGTAGGAGTCGCCTTTGAGGGAGTGGACCTCGGCGTGGTGGACGAGGCGGTCGATCATGGCGGCGGCGACGGTCTCGTCGCCGAAGACCTCTCCCCAGCGTCCGAAGGGCTTGTTGCTGGTGACGATCACGGACGCGCGTTCGTATCGGTTCGAGATGAGCTGGAAGAACAGGTTGGCGGCTTCGGCTTCGAAGGGGATGTAGCCGACCTCGTCGACCACGATCAGCGGGTAACGGCTCAGCTTGGTGAGCTCGGCCTGGAGGCGGCCGGTGTGGTGGGCGGAGGCCAGGCGGTCGACCCACTCGGCGGCGGTGGCGAACGCGACGCGGTGGCCGGCCTGGCAGGCGCGGACCGCAAGCCCGATGGCCAGGTGTGTCTTGCCGGTGCCCGGCGGGCCCAGGAAAACAGCGTTCTCCTTACCGGTGATGAAGTCCAATGTTCCCAGATGCGCGAGCTGTTGGCGCGTCATACCGCGCAGGTGGGTGACGTCGAGTTCCTCGATCGTCTTGAGCGCGGGGAAGCGGGCGGAGCGGATGCGGGCCTCGCCGCCGTGCGATTCGCGGGCGGCGACTTCCCGCTGCAGGCAGGCCACCAGGTATTCGGTGTGGGTCCATGCTTCGGTCCGGGCGCGCTCCGCGAGGCGTTCGGCGGCGTCCAGCAGCGCGGGGGCTTTCATGGCGCGGGAGTAGAAGGCCAGGTCGGAGGTTGTCTGCTCGCCGGTGCGGCGGCCCGCCGTGGTGCTGGTGGTGGCCTTGGCTGCGGTGGTGGACGGCATCAGGAAGCCTCCGCCCCGTCGTGGCCGGCGCTGTCGCTCTGGCCGCCGTCGATGACGGTGAACATGCGGTCGTAAGCGGTCAGCGCGCGTTGTTCGACCTCCACTTCGGCGGGTGCGGTGTGCGCTGCGGCGGCGGCTCTGGCGTGGAGGAACTCGCCGCGCAGCAGGCGGGCGGCCTCGGCGTGTGCGGGGTCGGTGAGGGTCTGGTGGCGGGCCCAGCAGCGTGGGTGCCAGGCCACCTGTGTGCCGTTGCAGGTGGCGGACACGGTCTGGGTGTCGACCCGCACCGTCACCTTGTGGCCGATCGCGCGCGGGTGGATGGAGTAGTCGCAGGTGCCCACGCGGACGTAGTGGTCGCGTCCCAGGCGCAGGGTCAGCTGCCACCAGGCGGGCGGGTCGATGGGCGGCAGGGAGAGCATCCCGGCCCGGTCCGCCTCCCAGCGGTCGGCCGGGCGGGCGTCGATGGTGCGGTGGCGGCGCCGGTTGGCGACCTTCAGCCAGCTGCCGAGCTGGGCGTTGAAGTCGGCCGGCCCGCTGAAGGTGCGGCCGGGCAGGAAGCTGGTCTCCAGGTAGCCGTTGGCGCGCTCGACCAGCCCCTTCGCCTCCGGATCGCGGGGGCGGGTCTGGAAGATCCGCACGCCCAGCAGCCCGGCCAGAGCGGCGAACTCAGCCGTCAGCTTCCCGCCCCGGCCCACCGCGCCCTCGTTGTCCCACACCAGCATCCGCGGGACCGCGCCCCACTCGGACAGCAGCCGCCAGTGCCCGTCGATCAGATCGCCGGCC
The DNA here is from genome assembly GCF_057537855.1 of Streptomyces diversicolor. Taxonomy (NCBI): domain Bacteria; kingdom Bacillati; phylum Actinomycetota; class Actinomycetes; order Kitasatosporales; family Streptomycetaceae; genus Streptomyces; species Streptomyces diversicolor. Next base: position 343 of record NZ_BAAJXA010000051.1, on the reverse strand, counting down.
TGCCGGGAGGGCAGCAGACGGGCGGCGATGACCCGCGAGTAGCCGGCCACCACCACCAGGACCGGCGGGGAGGCGGCCTGCCCGTAGCCGAGTGGGATCTCGGCCGGCGGGAACCACAGGTCACACTGGGCGATCTCGCCGGGCTGGTAGACGGTGCGCGAGACCGGGTCAGCGGGCAGATACGCGGGCCGCAGCTCACGCACCCGCTCCTTGAGCACGGTCATGCCCCGCTGCCAGCCGATCCGCTCGGCGATGACGGTGGCGGGCATGGTGGGGGTGGCCTTCAGCAGCTCGCGGATCGCGGGTTCGAAGGAATCGACCGCGGAGCCTGCCGGGGCACGGG